>NZ_DATBKY010000115.1:0-51360 GCF_036555685.1 Actinophytocola sp.
GTGCCCGGGTACTTCGCCCCGAAGCTGACCGTCCACGTGATTTCCGTGCCCGCGTCCTTCGGTACCAGGTCGACCACGCCGCGGTAGTCGCGCACGGGCAGGCCGTCCAGGTGGTTGTACCTGAACTGCCGATCCTGCGCGAAGCCCGTGATCTCGTCCCGCCCGCGGATGGGGCCGTTGACGAACACGCGCACCGCGCCGACGCCCTCCGGTTCGCCGTCGCCTTCGCGCTCCAGCTCGAAGCCCTTGATCGACGACCACTCCGGCCACGTGGCACCGTCTCGCAGCAGGCGATACACCTCGCCCGGGTCCGCGGAGCTCCGTGCGGTCTTCTCGATCACGTAGCGGCGCACGGCCGTGATACTAAGCCATTTCCGGCCTCGCGCGACCCGAACGTCACAGCATGCGGAACACACCGCACGCTTCGCGGTGTGTTCCGGCCGGCGCACACGCCGAGCGTAGATCGTTACGGAACCCCGTCTCGCGGAGGTTGGCCACTCACCGAGCCGGGACGGGCCGGCGCGACGCCAAGGAGCAGCCCGCACCGGGAAGCTGCTGAGAGACTGACACACGTGGAACCTCAGGTCATTGTGAGCCTCGCGTCCACGGGTGTCGCGGCGTTGGCGGTCTTGGCGAGCCTCTTTACGACTCTGCTTTCCCTGCGTTCGCAGCGTGAGACCACGCGCGCCACGCTCGAGGCGCAGGAGCGGCTGGTCACCACCCAGGAACGCGCGCTCCGCGAGCGATCGCACGAGCAAGACGTCCGCGACAAACGCGCCGAGCCGTACCTCGCCCTGATCACATGGGCGCAGCGACTACTCGAAGCGCTCGATGACGTGGACGAAGTCGGCAAGCCGTACCTCTCGGTTGAGGAATGGAACATCGCCGCGGACATCGACAACCTTCTCGACCTCTACGCTTCCGACCGCATCCACGTCAGGTACGCGGCCCTGCGCGGCAAGCTCATCGGGCTCGTGGCGACCGACGGTCCGCGGCAGCCGAAAGTCGTGAGCTGGACGGAATCGAACGGTGAGATCGACAACGTCAAAATCGAAACCGGCCCGGCATGGAGCACCTGGTCCGCACGGGCAGAAGCCCGCGCCGAGCTGATCGACGACGCCATCGATCTCATCGCCGAGATCCGCGCCGAACTCCAGGGCGAAAGGAGCCGCGGATACTTCATCATCTGGCGCTTGTCCTGACAGGCCACGGGAACCGACTGCGCCGCGTGCGGCCGAACAGCAGGCTCAGGCCCACACCAGTCGCCAGGTGAGCTGCCGAGCGATCGGCGTGCCGGCGTCACTCGATCAGACCGTGGTCACGCCGAACATCGGTGCATTTGAATCACGTTCGACGTATCTGTCGCGGCGGAGCGGGAATGAGGACAAGCCAAGCATTTCCACCCTGGGCTGGAGCCAGGCACAGCGACCTCACGGCGAGCCCGCCGCAACGCAGAACTCGTTGCCCTCCGGGTCGGCCATCACGATGTGATGGCCGACGAACTCCTCCTGGATGGTCCCGCCCGCCCTCACCAACCGCTCGGATTCCGTTCGAATCCGGGCCCACCGTTCATCGGGTGTGCCCTCTCCCGGCACCCGGATGTCGATATGAAGCCGATTCTTCGCCGTCTTGGGCTCCGGAACCGTCAAGATCGAGAGCCGAGGTCCGCGACCCTCGGGATCGCAAAGCCATGCAGCGTCATCGCCCGAATCATCCTCCGGGAGGTCGAACTGCGCGAGCCACTCCTCTCGAGTCTTGAACGGAGCGGGAGGTGGTTCGTCCACATACCCCAGCGCTGTTTTCCAGAACTCAGCGAGAAGCGTCGCGTCCGCGCAATCAAGGGTCAGATCAATTCTGGCGGCCATGGCGAGACCGTAGCGCCCACCTCCGACAGTTCCGTCCTATGCGAGAGGACTGCCCTGGCGAGTCGCCGGTCCGGCGCCCGAGCGACGTCGATGCCGTCGCCAGGCGCAGCAGCTCAAACGGTTGCTGTTACGCCCGGGGCCTGACAATTCAGGAAAAGCGCCGCGCTGCCTGGGCAAGCGCGGTCTTGGCGTCCGCGGCGAGCGTCGCCACCAACTCGGCGGCGGGAATCTCGCGAGCGAACTCGTGTGCCTGCCCGGCCCACAGCGACATCGCCTCCGGGTCCCCCGCACGCCGCAGGTTCGACGTCATGTGGTGCACGTGTGGATATGCCGCCGGCGCCTCCCCGGAGTGCTCGTTCATGAACCGGTTCACGATGCCGCGAGCGGGCCGTCCGGTGAACGCCCGGGTCACCGCCGTGCGCCCCTCCCGGATGAGAGCCTCGCGGTGCAGCGCGTTCGTCCCGGCCTCCGGACACAGCAGGAACATGGTGCCCAGCTGTGCCGCGGCCGCGCCGGCCACGATCACCGCAGCCACGTCGGCGCCGGAGGACAGCCCGCCCGTCGCGATCAGCGGAATGTCGACGGCCGCGGACACCTTGCGCAGCAACGGAAGCAAGGCGGTGTCGTCGGTCGGGCCGCCGTTGCGGAACGAGCCGCGGTGCGCGCCCGCCTCCATGCCCTGCACGCACAGCGCATCCGCGCCGGCGGCTGCTGCCTTGCTCGCCTCGGTCGCGGACGTCACCGTGACCACGACCGTGCAACCTGCCTCCTGCAACTCGGCGATCACGAACGAGTCCGGGCAGCCGAACGTGAAGCTGACGACCGGCACCTGCTCCTCGCGCACGACGGCTAGCTTGCCGATCCACCCGTCGTCCTCGTCGACCGCGTCGCCGAGCTCGACGCCGTACCGCGTCGCCTCGGTGACGAGCCGGTCGCGGTACCGCGCCAGCGCCGGCCCATCCACAGTGGACGTGTCGGGGACGAAGATGTTGACGCCGAACGGTTTGCTGGTGAGCTTCCGGGTGGCGCGGATCCGCGTGCGGACGTCACGCGGGATGAGATAGCCCGCGGCCAGGAATCCGAGCCCGCCCGCCCCGGACACCGCGGCGACCAGCTGGGGCGTCGAGGCCCCGCCGGCCATGGGCGCCTGCACGATCGGGTGGCGCAGCTCGTCGAGGATCATCGCGGGAACTCCTGGTCCAGCAGCCGAAGCAGCGGAGTCGCCTTGACCGCGGTCTCCGCGAGCTCGGCGTCTGGTTGGGACAGTGCGATGATCGCACCGCCGACACCGTATGACACTCCGTCCGGCTGTACCACCAGGGTACGGATCACGATGCTGAGATCGGCGGCGCCCGTGAGTGAGAAGTAACCGAGCGCACCCGAGTACACGCCGCGCGGCCCGCCCTCCAGGCGGTCGATGATCGACATCGTGCGGATCTTCGGTGCGCCGGTCATCGAACCGCCGGGGAACGCGGCGCGTACGCAGTCGACCGCGGTCGCGTCCGGCCGCAGCCGCGCGCGGACCGTGGACACCATCTGGTGCACGGTCGCGAACGTCTCCACTGCGAAGAGCCCCTCGACGGTCACCGAGCCCAGCTCGGCGACCGTCCCGAGGTCGTTGCGCACGAGGTCGACGATCATGAGGTTCTCGGCGCGGTCCTTGACGCTCGTGGCGAGCTCGGCGCGCAGGGCCGCGTCCTCGGCCGGGGTGGTGCCTCGCGGTCGGGTGCCCTTGACGGGGCGTGACTCGGCGACCCCGTCGGCGGACACCCGCAGGAACCGTTCGGGTGACGCGGAGAGCACGCTCAGCTCACCGAGCCGCAGCAGCGCCGAGTACGGCTCGGGATTGTCGCGGCGCAGCTCGCGGTAGGCCGGCCACGGGTCGAGCTTGCCGTGGGTGGCGAGCCGGTTCGTCAGGCACACCTCGTACGTCTCGCCGGCGGTGACCTCCCGCTGGCACTCGGCGATCAGCGTGCGGTACGTCGCCGGATCGTGACGCGAGGTCAGCGGGCCGAGCTCGATCCGCGCCGGCTCGGGCGGCGGCGTCCGGACCGCGCGCAGGCGGCCGGCGGTCTCGTCGAGCCAGGTGACGTTGTCCGGGTGGTCCAGCGCCAGCAGGTGCAGCTCGCGCTTGCCGTGGTCGACCGCGACCGCCCGGTCCGCGAAGATCATCGCGGCGTCCGGCAGGGCGGAGCGGTGGGCGTTCGAGCCGCCGCACTCGGCTTTCAGCTCGTAGCCGAGGTAGCCGACCCAGCCGAGCGCGAAGCCGAACGGCAGGTCGCCGGCACGCACCCGGTTCGCGGCCACGTCCCGCGCCAGCCAGTCCAAAAAGGAGCCCTCGACGACCCGGTCGCCGGCGGCCGAGCGGACGGTCACCGTCCGCGCGGTGACGTCGGCGGTCGCGACCCGGGCGAGCGGGCCGGCGGCGTCGCCGAGGAACGAGAAGCTGCCGGCCGACCCGTCCGCGCTGTCGAGCCAGAAGGCCTGGTCGGAGTCGCGGTAGAGGGCGTCGAACACGGCCTCGGCCGACACGTCGACGGGGATCCGCCGGTGCAGCAGCCGCGGACCGGTCGACGTCCGCACGTCGACGGCCGGGCGCTGGTGGCGGCGTTGCCCGAGGAAGTTGGCCAGGAGCCGGTCGCCGTGCTCGGTGCGGATCGACTCGGGGTGGAACTGGACGCCCCACTGCGGGCGGGTGCGGTGGCGGACGGCCATGAGAACGCCGTCCGCCGTGGTCGCGATCGACTCGAGGTCGCCCGGCAGCCGGGTGACGGTGAGCGAGTGGTACCGGACGGCGTCGAACGGCGTGGGCAGCCCGGCGAAGAGGCCGGTCCCGTCGTGGTGGATCGGCGAGACCCGGCCGTGCCGGATCTCGGACGCCTGGCCGACCTCGCCGCCGTGCACGTGGCAGATGCCCTGGTGGCCGAGGCAGACGCCGAGCAGCGGGACGGTGGCCGCCCGGATCACGTCCGCGCAGATGCCGAAGTCGGCTGCGCGCTCGGGCCGGCCGGGCCCTGGCGAGATGATGACGTTGTCGTACGGCTCCAGGTCGGCCGCGGTCCAACCCGGCTCGTCGTTGCGCACGACCGTCGGCGCCACGCCGGTGACCGCACCGACGTGGTGGAACAGGTTGTACGTGAACGAGTCGTAGTTGTCGATGATCAGCGTGTGCATCAACCACCTCGCGAAGCGACCGACCGCAGCCTGACCGATGGGCTCTCACCGGCGCAAGGAGGGATCTGTCACGAGCTTGGTGATGCTGGCCGGCAGCGCGGCCAATGCTCCCGCTGCCGGCCAGGGTCTGGGGGTCCCGCCCTCGTGCATTCCATGCTGGGAGACGCGTTTGCGCTGGTCAACACTGCTCGACCACCGCTCGACGCGGGCACTGGGCAGCGGCTAGTCACATCGGACGGCGCCCCGGTCCGGCCACGGCGAGCCGTTTCCCGTCGCGGGGCCGCAAGCCGTTCCACACGCTCGCGGCCCGGCGATATACGGGCATGAAAAGACCTCGCTACACATTGATTTCCGGTGACTTCTACGTCCGCTATCCGGACCTACCGCGCAACGGCCCCGAGCCCGACGGTGACACGGTCAGCTTCCTGCCGGACAACGACCAGATCGTGCGGAGCCTGCCGCGCTTCAACGACGTCGCACCCGATCGCAAGCACCTGGGCACGTACGCGATTCGGTTCGAAGGAATCGACGCGCTGGAAACACATTTCGAAAACCAGCACCAGAATCTGGAATTCGCCCGTGCGGCGCGGGACCGGATGCTCGCATTCCTGGGATTCACCGACATCGACTTCTGGCCGGACCGTCCCAACAAGGTCAAGAAGGCGGAACCACACCCGACCCGCGGGCACGTGCTGGCGAACGGCATCGAGTCCAACGGCCGGGTCCTGTCGCTCGTGTTCCCGGGCACGTCGACCCTGGACGCGGGCGACGGCGACCCGGTGTTCGCGACGCCGGAGCTGCTGGAGAAGAGCGCGAACGCGACGCTGCTGCGCGAGGGCCTGGCGTACGCGGAGCTGTACTCGACGATGCCGCTGGACCTGATCGCGCGGATGCGTGAGCTGATCGGACGCGCGCGCAAGGACGCGCAGGGCTTCTGGCCTCGCGAAAGCCTCACGACGGCCGCCGCGGTCCGGCCGGCGAACCTGGCCGACCTGACCACGCTGATCATGTTCCCGAAGCTGTACCGCCGCCTGGTGGCGTACTTCAAAGCGGGCAACACGGACCTGGCGGGCTTCGACAGCTGGATCCGGGTCGACCCGCGCCGGGACGACCAGGCGCTGCTGCCCACGGGCGAGATGGGCAACCTCCATGACCTCTACCGCCTCACGGCGGACGGCCTGAGCCTGAACTTCAACCCGGAGGAACTGATGTTCCACTAGCGCTGAGAGAACGCGGAGCTGAGGGTGGAGCTGAGGGGAATCGAACCCCTGACCCCCTCGATGCGAACGAGGTGCGCTACCAACTGCGCTACAGCCCCTGGTGGTGCTGCGTGAGCATAACAGCTATTCGCCGACCGCCCGGCGGTAGGGCAGCGAGCCCGGTTCGTCCAGTTCCTCGAACGCCGGGTCCTCGTCGTCGACGTCGACGAGGACCGCGCCGGCGCGGATCACCGGCGGCGTGAACGGGCCCTCGGAGACCCGCTCGCGGGGGCCGGCGGCGTCCTCGGGCTCGTACTCGTCCTCGAGAGCCTCCGGCTCCTCGTAGACCTCGGGCTCGTCGTAGATCGGCTCCTGGCGGGTGGGCTCCTGGTGCGCCGGCTCCTGGTACGCCGGCTCCACCGGACGGCGGCGTGCGGCCGCCATCGCGCGGGCCTGGCGAACGCGGTTCATCCGCGCGAGGCGCCGCTCGCGGATCTCGTTCTCGATGCGGACCTGGCGCCGCAGGTACACGAGGTAGCTGACGAGCACGAGGTCGATCGCGCCGTGGCCCCACCACGCCATCGGGAATGCGACCGCGCCGGCGACGGCCGTCGCGACGGCGCCGATCAGCATGGCGAGCACGACGCGCTGGCGGAAGCTGTACTTGGCCTTCGCGATGATGGCGGCCGCCTCCGGGTCGAAGCCGCCCCGGCCCGGGCGGTAGCGCCGGGCGTACTCGAGGTCCGCCTCGTCGTAGTAGCCAGCGCTCATCTCGTCCCGTGCATCCCGGTCGGCGTCATGGGCGGCATCTGCCGAGGAGTCGGCGGGCTCCGCCAATTCCCCACCGAAATCCTCGTCTATCCCGTCAGTGTCGCGCATGGGGGCCTCCTCCATGCCGTATTCCGCGTCCCGCGTGTCCGCCTCGGCCTCACCACTCCCGCTTCGCACGACCCTCGCCGCCAGCTCCGAGTCCGCGGTCTTCGCGACCTCCTGGCGCTTCCGCACGATCATCGGCACGAGGACGACGAGCCACGCGAGCACGATCGCGACCACGACCAGCGAGCTCGGCATGCCTCGACACCTCCCCCGTGACGATTTTTGGCGAAACTTCCGGTGCCACGTTAGTCACAACAGTCACAGGCGTGTCGGAGGCGCGCCGATACATCGGAGAAGATCGAAAGGCGAAGTCAGAGCAGCTCGGCGCGACCGTCGGCGACCAACCGGTTCACGAGTCCACTCGGAACGTCCTCTGTGGTCAGTGCGAAGCACAGGTGGTCGCGCCAACCTCCGGCGACGTCGAGGTAACGGCGGAACAAACCCTCTTCGCGGAAGCCCAGTTTCGTGAGGACCCGGATGCTCGCGTTGTTCTCCGGCCGCACGGTCGCCTCGAGACGGTGCAGCCCGGCGGCGGCGAAGCAATGGTCGACGACGAGCGCGACCGCGCCGGTGGCCACGCCGCCCCCGATCGCGTGCGTGCCGACCCAGTAGCCGATCCACGCGGAGCACAGCGAGCCGCGCACGACGTTGCCGACCGTGACCTGCCCGGCCAGCTGGCCGTCCACGGTGATCACGAACGGCAGCGTCAGCCCGCGCCGGGCGAGTGCGCGCAGCGTCGACCACTGGCCGGGCCACGCGAGCGCGGCGTTGTTGTCGCTCCAGCTGCCCGGGACCGTCGGCTCCCAGCTCTGCAGGTGCAGCCGGTCGCGGCGGCGCACGCGGCTCCACGCCGACGCATCACGCAACCGCGGCCTGCGGACCTCGAGCACGCCGGCGGCCACCCGTAACGGCCCGAGGTCGGCGGGCCAGCCGGGGTGGCGGCCCTGCGGCACCGTCCAACTCACCCCGTGAGCCGTCCCTTCAGCCACGTTGCGCCAAGAAGCTCACCTGGACCTCCTCGCCGACGACGACCTCGGTCGTCTCGTCGTCGACGAGGATCAGGCAGTTCGCCTCCGCGAGCGACGCCAGCAGATGCGAGCCGGACATACCCAGCGGCTGCGCGAGGTACTCGCCGTTGTTCTCGTCGCGCAGCAGCTGTCCGCGCAGGAAACCCTTGCGGCCCTTGGCCGACGTGATCGGCGAGAGCAGCCGCGCGGAGATCTGCCGGCGTTGCGGGTTGCGCTTGCCCTGCGCCGCGCGGATCAGCGGGCGGACCATCACCTCGAACACCACGAGCGCGCTCATCGGGTTGCTGGGCAGCAGGAAGGTCGGCACGGCATCCGGGCCGAGCCGGCCGAAGCCCTGCACGGAGCCGGGATGCATGGCGACCCTGGTCATGTCGACGTCGCCCAGCTCGGAGAGCGCCGAGCGGATCTCGGCCGCGAACTCGCCGCCGACGCCGCCCGCGATGATCACGATCTCGCTCAGCAGCAGCCGGCCCTCCACGATCTCGCGCAGCCGCCTCGTGTCGCTCGGCACGATGCCGACGCGGTTCACCTCGGCGCCGGCGTCGCGCGCGGCGGCGGCCAGCGAGTACGAGTTGACGTCGTAGACCTGCCCTTGGCCGGGCGTGCGGTCGATGTCCACGAGCTCGTCGCCGATCGAGATGATCGACACGCGGGGCCGCGGGTAGACGAGCACCTTGGCCCGGCCGACCGCGGCGAGCAGGCCCACCTGCGCGGCGCCGATCGGTGAGCCGCGGCGGACGGCGACGTCGCCGGTCTGGACGTCCTCGCCGGTGCGGCGCACGAAGGCGGCCGAGGGCACCGGCTGCTGCACGGTCACGCGCGCGTGATGGCCGTCGGTGTAGCCGATCGGCACGACGGCGTCGGCGAGCGTCGGCAGCGGCGCGCCGGTGTCGACCCGCACCGCCTGGCCGGGCTGGAGCCGGCGCGGCTGGCGGGAGCCGGCCGGGATCTCGCCGACGACCGGCAGCACGACCGGCTCGTTGCCGGCCTCCCGCACGTCCACGCTGCGCACGGCGTACCCGTCGACCGCGGCCTGGTCGAAACCGGGCAGCGCGCGCTCGGCGACGACCTCCTCCGCACACAGCAGGCCTTGCGCCTCGGAGATGGCCACCCGGACGGGGGCAGGGCGAACCGCAGCGGCAAGCGCCCGGCCGAGCTGCTCGTCGACTGACCTCATTCCGACCCCGTCTTTTGTCGCTACTCCTCTACGCGCCCGCGCAACCACTCGCGAAGGTCAGGCCCATATTCGGGGTGCTGGAGCGCAAAGTCCACGGCGGCACGCAGGAAACCGCCAGGATTGCCCAGGTCGTGACGTCCGCCGCGATGGACGACCACGTGCACGGGGTGCCCCTCGGCGATCAGCAGCGCGACGGCGTCGGTGAGCTGCAACTCGCCACCCGCGCCCGGGGTGATGCGCTTGAGCGCGTCGAAAACGGCACGGTCCAGCAGGTAGCGGCCGGCGGCGGCGAAGGTCGACGGGGCGTCCTCCGGCGCCGGCTTCTCCACCATCCCGTTGACCTTCTTGACGTCCGGGTCATCGGTGTCCGCCACGT
The DNA here is from genome assembly GCF_036555685.1 of Actinophytocola sp. Classification (GTDB taxonomy): domain Bacteria; phylum Actinomycetota; class Actinomycetes; order Mycobacteriales; family Pseudonocardiaceae; genus Actinophytocola. The sequence continues at coordinate 9,696 of NZ_DATBKY010000115.1, forward strand.
CGAAGACACCGTACGGGGAGATCTCCTCCTTCGGGATGTCGAACGCGCACAGCACGGTGCCGCCGTACCGCGCGCGGGCGCGGGCCATGCGGCCGAGCACGCCGGTGGGCAGGACGAGGTCGTCGGGCAGCAGCACGGCCACCGCTTCGTCCTCGGGGGTCAGGTTCGGCTCGGCGCAGCTGACGGCGTGGCCGAGACCGAGCGCCTCCTCCTGGATCGCGGTCTCCACATCGAGCAGCCCGTGCGCCCGGCGGACCTTCTCGAGCAGTTCCGTCTTGCCCCGCTGCTCCAGCGTCTCCTCGAGCTCGGGCTGCGGCTCGAAGTACCGCGCGACCGCATCCTTGCCCGGCGAAACCACGATGACCAGGCGTTTCGCGCCCGCTTCGGCCGCCTCGCCCGCGACGTACTCGATGCCGGGGGTGTCGACGACCGGCAGCAGTTCCTTGGGCACCGCCTTCGTGGTCGGAAGGAACCTCGTACCCAGCCCGGCGGCCGGCACGATGGCTGTTCTGATGCCGCTCGAGGAGGCGGATCCGGGATCGGAACTGATGGCGGTAGTGGGGGCCATGGACAGCCAGCCTAACCTCATGTCGTGGCCCGGCCCGGGAGTGATCGAGAACAGACCGCCGCCATGACCAAGTGGCGGTGGCGCAAGGAGCTGTTGTCCGAGCGTCGACGGGTGCCCGCGAGCGTGCGCTTCGCCGAAGCCATGTCCCTGTCCAGCCACCTGACCGGCGGTCGCGTGGTGTTTCCCGGACAGACCGTGTGTGCGTTCGTACCGATCGCCTCCGAACCTGGTTCCGTGCAGATGTTGGATGACCTCAACGACTACGGCGCGCGCGTGCTGCTGCCGATCGTCACCGGCAACGGCCCGCTCGAATGGAGCTTCTACGCCGGCCGCGACGCGCTGCGGCCCGGGCCTTACGGGCTGCGCGAGCCCATCGGCGAGGTACTGGGCACCTCGGCCTTGCGGATCGCTGATCTCGTCCTCGTGCCCGCGCTCGCCGTGGACCGCAACGGGGTGCGCCTCGGCCGCGGCGCAGGACACTACGACCAGTCCTTACCCCTGGCCTCGAACGGCACCGAGATCGTGGCCGTCGTGCGTGACCAGGAGATCTTCGAGGAGCTGCCGAGCGAGCCCCACGACGTCCGCATGACCGCCGTACTCACGCCGAACCGGGGCCTGCTCAGGTTCGTGTGACGCCACTCGAGGCCGTTTGCGCTCCCGGCGCGTTCTGGCGCAGAATGTCTCTTAGCACTCTGACTGCGCGAGTGCCAAGACCGGGAGAGGGAGCAGGTCCGTGCCCACCTACCAGTACGCGTGTACGGCGTGCGAGCACCGTTTCGAGGCGGTGCAGTCCTTCAGCGACGCGTCGTTGACCGAGTGCCCCGAGTGCGCCGGCCGGCTGCGCAAGCTCTACGGCTCGGTCGGTGTGGTCTTCAAGGGGAGCGGCTTCTACCGCACGGACAGCCGGTCGGAGACGAAGTCCGCCGCCTCCTCGTCCGCTGACAGCAAGTCGTCCGACTCATCGTCGTCCTCCTCTTCCTCGTCCTCCGGCGCCACCAAGGACTCCGGTTCGTCGTCCTCGGGGTCGTCCTCGGGATCATCGTCCTCGGGCGGTACGACAAGCACGGCCAAGAAGGCGTCCTGAGCGCCGGGTTGTCCACAACCCGCCGAGTTGTCCACAGCCGGCGATCTTCCGCGGCTGACCGGCGCGCACCGGCCGTAGCGTCGGTCTCATGGCTGCATCGCTGACCCCGTTTCTCCGAGATCGACTTCGCCAGTTCCTCGCCACCCGCGGTTGGCCCCGTGCGCTCGCGCTGCGCCGGGTCGTCGCGGGTGTGCTCGTGCTGTGCGCGGTGGCGCTGGCCGTCCGTCCACCGCCGCAGGCGCGCGGCGAGCCGACGGTGCCGATGCTCGTCGCGGCACGTGACCTGGCGCCGGGTTCGAGCCTGCGCCCGGCCGACGTGCGGGTGGTGCGGGCGCCGGAGTCCGTGCGCCCGCCGGCCGCGCTCACGTCCGCCGAGGAGGTCAGCGGCCGGGTGCTGGCCGGTGCCGCGAGCCGAGGCGAGCCGGTCACCCGGGCACGCCTGGTCGGCCGGGAGAACAGCCGGCTGGCCACGGGCGATCCGGACGCGGTCGCGGTGCCCGTACGGCTGGCCGACCCCGAGGTCGCGGCGCTGCTCACGCCGGGCGCGCACGTCGACGTGGTGACGGTCGCGCCCGACGACGGTTCGCGGGCGGAGCTGCTGGCCGCCAATGCCACGGTCGTCACGGTGCGCGCGGACGAGCCCGGCGATGCCATGCGCACCGGCACGCGCCCCGGCAGGCTGGTGGTCATCGCGGTGCCACAGGAGTCGGCGACCAGGCTCGCATCGGTCTCCTTGGGACAACCGGTCGCCGTTACGCTGCGGTAGCCCTGCCCGTCCCCGAAGGGAGCTTCACGTGCTCAAAGGGTTCAAGGACTTCTTGATGCGCGGAAACGTGGTCGAACTCGCGGTCGCGGTGATCATCGGTACGGCGTTCACCGCCATCGTGACCTCGATCGCGGACCACCTGATCCGGCCGATCATCGCCGCGGTCGGGGGTACGAACGTCTCCGGTCTGTCCTGGACCATCATCGCGGGCAACGAGGCGTCGAAGATCGACTTCGCCGCGATCCTCACGGCCGCTATCAACTTCCTCATCGTCGCCGCGATCGTGTACTTCATGTTCGTGCTGCCGGTGAAGACGATCCAGGAGCGCCGCAAGCGTGGCGAGGAGCCGGGCCCGGCCGAGCCCACCGATGTCGAGGTGCTGCTCGAGATCCGTGATTTGCTCCGCCAGCAGCAGGACGGTCAGGGACAGCAGCAGACCGTGCAGACCGGCGTTCCCTACCAGGGCCAGTACCCGCCCGGCCCGGTCGCCCCGGGTGCGCCCGGCTCTGGCGGCTGGGCCGGCCCGGCGGGCCCCGCTCAGCGCCCGGGTGGTCCGACGGGCCCGGCCGGCCCGCCACCGGGCGGCCCAGGGCCCCGGAACTGGTGAGAGGGGCGCTCAGCGCGGAGCCGGACGCTAGTCGCGGTCGTGGTGGGGCGGCCGGTTGCGCTCGTACCAGGACTCGCGGTCCGTGTCGTCGCGCTCGGGTTCGCGTTCGTCGGAGGTCGTCGTGGGCAGGACCTCGCCGAAGATGTCGTCCAGGTCCCGGCGTCTCGGAGCGGGCCGGCGCGGCTCGGCCGCGCCGGTCCGGTCCTCCGGCTCGCGGGACACTAGTTGGTGTCCAGGCCGGACAGTTCGTCGATGACGTGCGGGACCAGGGACGACAGGGTCGCCATGCCGTCGCGGACCGCGGCACGCGAGCCGGCCAGGTTGACCACGAGCGTGCTGCCGGAGATTCCGACGAGCCCACGGGAGATACCGCCGTCCACGGCACCCGCGGCGAGGCCGGACGAGCGGATGGCCTCGGCGATGCCCGGGATGGGGCGGTCGAGCACGCCCTGGGTGGCGTCGGGCGTGACGTCGCGTGGCGAGACGCCGGTGCCGCCGACCGTGATCACCAGGTCGGCGCCGCCGATGACGGCGGTGTTCAGGGCGTTGCGGATGTCGACGGTCTCCCCGGCCACCGTGACGATGCCGTCGACGATGAACCCGTTCTCCTCGAGCAGCTCGGTGACCAGCGGGCCGACCGTGTCCTCGTGCTCACCGTGGGCCACGCGGTCGTCGACGATCACGATGAGAGCCCTGCCGAGCCGCTGCGCACTCCGTTCCATGGCGCTCACCGTAGTCGCCACGCCCGTGGTCCCGGCGCGATCCCCCGCGTGGCGACCGCCATATTTCCGCGTGCGAGATCTGACGGTTCTGTGACGGCCGCCCCGCGGTTGTCGCGGCGGCGCCCGGCGGCGCCCTAGCGTCGAACGCATGCGAGTCCTGATCACCGGCGGCGCGGGCTTCATCGGCTCCCACATCGCCGACGTGCTCGACCGGCGCGGCCACGAGACCCTGCTGCTGGACAACCTCCTGCCGAAAGCCCACGGTCCACAAGCGACGGCGCCCGATGTCGTGATCGGGGACATCCGGGATGCGGCGTTGCTCGACGACCTGCTCCGCGGCGTGGACGTCGTGTGCCATCAGGCGGCAGTAGTGGGCCATGGCCTCGACCCGTCCGACGCGCCGGACTACGCGCTGCACAACGACTACGGCACCGCGGTCCTGCTTTCCGCCATGTACCGCGCGGGCATTTCGCACCTGGCGCTGGCATCGTCGATGGTCGTCTACGGCGAGGGCCGTTACGAGTGCGCGGAGCACGGCGTGGTGCGCCCGGGCCCGCGCCGCCGGTCCGATCTGGACGCCGGCCGCTACGAGCCGCCGTGCCCGGAGTGTGGTGCTGCGCTGTCACCGGACCTGGTCGATGAGGACGCCCCGATCGACCCGCGCAGCACGTACGCGGCAACCAAGGCGGCTCAGGAATTCCTGGCGTCGGCCTGGGCGCGGCAGACCGGTGGCGCGGTGTGGGCGCTGCGCTACCACAACGTGTACGGCCCGAGAATGCCGCGCGACACCCCCTACGCCGGCGTGGCATCCCTGTTCCGCTCGGCACTGCAACGCGGTGAGCCCCCGACGGTCCTGGAAGACGGCCGCCAACGCCGGGACTTCGTCCACGTGACGGACGTGGCCCTGGCCAACGCGGCGGCGATCGAAACCGCACCAGCGCCGGGCACCCTGACTCCGGTGAACATCTGCTCCGGCGACCCGCACACAGTCGGCGACCTGGCCACCGAGCTGGCGCGGGCCTATGGCGGCCCGCCGCCAAGAGTCATCGGCGGTGCCCGCCCGGGCGACGTCCGCCACGTGGTCGCCAATCCGGCCCGCGCCCGGCAGTTGCTCGGGTTCGAAGCGAAGATCGGCTTCAAGGACGGCATCACCGGCTTCGCCACGGCACCACTCCGCATGCCTGCGGCCATCGTCTGAAACGGTCCGGGCCCCAGGCGTTGACGTGGTCGGCACGACCACGGGAGTCACAGCGGACGACACGTCGACGAGGTATCCCTCGTCGACGCGGCCGTGCCTGGGCCCGATGAGCGCGAACGCTTCGCCGCGATGCTCTCCTCCGGATCAGCGCAGACAAAGACAGAAGGGGTGACCTGCGGGTCCAGGAAGACCCGGTAGGACGTACCGGGCTGGTCCGGATGTTTGTCGCACCGAGAACGATCACTGCCGCCTCGGCGGCATCGAGGTCGTCAACGATCACGTCGTGGTGCATCTGCTGGGTCGCTCCTGGGGTCGGCCACGTCGGCGGCGCGTATCCATACATCGTTGGCGCGGCCGAACGCACTCAACTACTCGCTCAGGGATGCAGGCCTGGCGACCACTGTCACCCGAGCCCGGACGAAGGGCAAATCGCCCGCCACTCGGTCGACCACCCAGTCGGGCCTGCCGCGACGGCCCGTCATATGTCCACTCGCCGAGGTCATACTTCCGGGCCAATTTCCACCTCTCACCGATCTCGTCGGCGAACAATTCCACCCAGTGCACCCGGGGTCCCCCCGGTTTCCACTTTACCGGGTGGAGCCGACAGAAAACGGGTGCCGCGGTGTACCTGTGGACAACTCGCGGCTTGTGGACAACCCGCCATTTTCGGGCCCTTTCGAAACGACGTTTTCGCATTTGTGTGCGAGCATCGACTCACCGAATAGATCACCAAGAGGGGGAGCTATGTCAAGCACGTGGGGGAGGTGGCTCGGCGCCGGTATCGGAGCGGTTCTCGCCGCCGGAGGGCTCAGCGTGCAGCCGGCTGCCGCCGGTGCGCCGGTCGGCGAAAGCGGCGATCCGGTCGACGGCGGGGTCGTGCGGGGCAGCGTCGACCAGGCACACAGTCCTCGGCTTCCGATCGAGCTGACCAGTGGAAACGTGAGAAAGGGGAACAAGAACGGCCGCCTCGAGGGTATCGATGTCGCGAGTCATCAGCATCCCGGCGGCGCGGGGATCAACTGGCGGCTGGTGGCACGCGGCTACCGGTTCGTCGGCGTCAAGGCAACCGAGGGGCGCTACTACGCGAACCCGCACCGGCTCCGGGATCAGAACGGCGCCCGGGGTGCGGGAATGTACGCGTTCGCCTACCATTTCGCGGTTCCCAACGACTCCGGCGGCGCGGCACAGGCGAAATACTTCCTCGACCACGCCGGTTACCGCGCCGACGGGAAAACGCTGAATCCCGTCCTCGACATCGAATGGAACCCGTACGCCTCCAGTGACCACACGAACGCCTGCTACGGGTTCACGAGGAAAAGGATGATCTGGTGGATTCGCGGTTTCGTCCGGGAGGTCGAGCGCCGCACCGGCCGCACCGCGACGATCTACACCGCGGCCGGCTGGTGGAACGAGTGCACGGGTGGCACCTCCGCCTTCGCCGGCAGCCCGCTCTGGGTCGCTGCCATCTCCGACCGGCCGACGCTCCCGACCGGCTGGTCGAGGTGGCAGATCTGGCAGCACGGCCAGCGAACCGTCAGGGGCATCACGGCCGTGACCGACGTCAACTGGCTCAACGGTGGCGAACACGAACTCGCCGCGCTCGCGAAGGGGTGATGCCTATACGACAGCAAGCGGGAGGCGAACCTCGAACCGGCAGCCGGGGCCGTGGTTGTGCGCGTCGATCCGGCCCCGGTGCGCCTCGACCAAGCCCTTGGCGATCGCCAGGCCGAGGCCGCCACCCGCCTGGTCCTCGCCGGTCGGGCTGGGCGTTCGGGCGGCCGAGCCGCGGAACGCGACGTCGAAGACGCGGGTGAGCTCGGCGTCCGGGATACCGCCGCACGCGTCGTCCACGGCCAGCACCGCGTCGTGACCGTCCACGCCCAGCTGCACGGCCACCGTGCCGTCCGGCGGGGTGTGCCGGATCGCGTTCGACACGAGGTTGCGGACGATGCGCGCCAGCTCGGGGTCGCTGCCGAGCACGACCGGCGCGGTCGCGGCGTTGGCCTGGACCCGCACGCGCTTGCGCCGTGCGACCGGAGCCTGCGCGGCGAGCACATCGGACACCACGTCCTGCAGCGCCACCTGCGACATCGTCAGCCGCAGGGCGCCCGCGGTTATCCGCGACAGCTCGAAGAGGTCGTCGACCATTCCGGACAGCCGGCTGCTCTCCCCGCCGATCCGGTGTGCGTAGCCGGCGACCTCCTGGGGCGAGGAGACGACGCCGTCCGCGAGCGCCTCGGCCATCGCGCGGATGCCGGCCAGCGGCGTGCGCAGGTCGTGGCTGATCCACGCCACGAGCTCGCGCCGCGACGCCTCCGCCGCGCGCTCGCGCTCGCGTGCCTCGCGTTCCCAGACGCTGCGCCGCGCGATCGCGTGCCCGAGCAGCAGCGCCACGGGCAACGTCACGAGGACGACGAGCGCGCACACCAGCGCCATCGTCGTGAGAGTGGCGTTGAACATGAACCCGCTGACGCCGAGCACGCCGGCCATCATCGCGATGATCGGGACCAGCACGAGGACCGTCATGGTGGTCGTCAGCGAGCCGCGGCGAACCCAGTACAGCAGCGCGGTGCCGAGCGCGACCACGGGCAGCACCACGGCGAGCGCCACCGGCACGATGTGCAGGGCGTGGCTGAGCATCTCCCCGAGCGACTCGCCGGGATCGATGATCTGGGCCGGCGGGTCAGGCGCTGCGGTCATAGCGGTAGCCCACTCCCCACACGGTCGCGATGCGCACCGGTTTCGCCGGCACCACCTCGATCTTCTCGCGCAGCCGTCGCACGTGGACGGTCACAGTGGACTGGTCGCCGAAGTCCCAGCCCCACACCTTCTCCAGCAGCTGTTCCCGCGTGAACGCCTCGCCCGGGTTCGACAGCAGGAACGCGAGCAGGTCGAACTCGCGGGTGGTCAGCGGCAGCTCCGTGCCGCGCAGGAACGCCGAGTGGGCGGCGACGTCCAGCCGCAGGTCGCCGTCGAGCAGCTCCTTCGCGCTCGGCGGCGTCGCGGCGCCGGTCCGCCGCAGCACCGACGACACGCGCAGCGCGAGCTCGCGCGGGCTGAAGGGCTTGGTCACGTAGTCGTCCGCGCCCAGCTGAAGGCCGGCGATCCGGTTCTCCTCCTCGCCGAGGGCGGTCAGCATCACGACCGGCACCGCGCTCGTCTGCCGCAGCCGGCGGCACACCTCGAGCCCGTCGATCCCGGGCAGCATCAGGTCCAGCACCACGAGGTCGGGCTCCTGCCGGGCGATCCAGGCGAGCGCGTCCTCGCCGTTGTCGGCGAGCGCGACCTGGTGCCCTGCGCGCTCGAGGTACCGGCGCACCACGTCCCGAACGGTCAGGTCGTCGTCGACCACCAGCACTCGCGTGTTCATGTCCGTCACCAGTTCGTCAGCAGCACGTGGTTGACCGCAAGCGCGGTCCCGGCCTGTGCGACGAGCCACCAGCGCCGCGACTCCCGGGGAAGCGTCGCGGCGGCCAGCACCAGCCACACCACGAACGGTAGCCAAATACGCTCGGTCTCCGCCTTCGACAGACCGGTCAGGTCGGCGGTGAGCACGGCGAGCGCCGCGCCCCGCACGAGCGCGACCACCGGCGTCGGCGGCTCGCGTCCGGGCAGGCCGTCGAGGAACCGCGGCACGCTGCGCCGCAGCCCGGCGGCGACGGCCGGCCCGGCGGCGAGCGCGAGGCACGCGAAGTTCGCCCACATCCAGTACCAGTAGGGGCGGACGGACGCGATGCCGGAGTAGTACCGCTCGACGACGAGCTGGTAGCCGTCCACCCACCAGAAACCGGCGAGCGCGAACGTTCCGGCCACCGCAAGCGCGGCCGGCACCGCGTACAGCAGCGCGCGCCAGCAGCGGGACACCAGCACGACGGCGAGCGCGATCGGCGCCATCAGCAACAGGCCGTACGACAGGAAGATGCCGAAGCCGAGCAGCAGGCCGCCCGTCGCGCACAGCAGACCGCCCGCCGATCGGCCGGTCGTCAGCCGCGCGCTGCCAACGGCGAGTACCGCTACGCCGGTCGACACGACACCAGCGAACATCGCGTCCGCCGATACGCCGAGCCACACCGCACCCGGCAGCAGCGCCACGAACGGCAGCGCCGCCCGAGCGAGATCGATCCGGCCCAGCGCCGCGACGGTCATCGGCACGGCAACCGCGACGAGGCCGCCGACGAGCACGCAGAAGACACCCGCGGCCGTCGGGCCGGACAGGCCGATCCGGTCGAGCCAGACGAACACGAGCGTCGCGCCCGGCGGGTGGCCGGACACATGGGTGATCCACGGGTCGGGCGCGGTGGCGAGGATGCGGTCGGTGAACGTGCGCAACATCGCCGGGATGTCGGTGATGCCCGGCACCTCGGACAGGTACTCCGGGCCTTCCGCGAGCCGGTGCGCCACGCCCCGCTGCCAGCCGTCCACAAGGGCCAGTGCGAACGTCCACGCGACGCACAGCACGTAGGCGCCCGTCAGCGCGAGCCGCCAGCCCAGCCGCTCGGCCAGACCCGGTCCCCACGCGACCGCTGCCACCGCGAGGACGACCGCCAGCACCGAACCGGGACCGACGTGCGGCAGGAGGCTCCCGAGAACCGGATACTCGCCGAAGCGGGGCGAGGCGTGCTGGAAGTGCTCGGCGCCGTAGAGCCGCGCGCCGGTCCGCATGCCGACCACGAGCGCGACGAACACGAGCAGCAGCGCGGCGGCCCCGGCGACGATGTCGGCGCGCACACCGGAACGCCGCACGGGCGAGGCGGTGCCCGGGCGGGTGATGACGGTGGACACCGGTGGACCGTAAGCCCGCTGGATGGCGTTCGCCTGCCGCCGACGGGATCCGTCAGCACTCCGTAAGAACTTTCCAGCCGTCATGATTTGGTAAGCAGCACAAGGCTTTTCGGGCGGTCGACGGCGGCCATAGCGTGCCTGGCATGGACCAAGTTGACGTGGTGCTGCCCTGCTTGGACGAGGCCGCCGCGCTGCCCGGAGTGCTGGCCGCGCTACCGGCCGGCTACCGCGCGATCGTCGTGGACAACGGCTCGACCGACGGCTCCCCCGAGATCGCGGGCGCACACGGCGCGACCGTCGTGCACGAACCACGACGCGGGTACGGCGCGGCCGTCCGCACCGGACTCGAGCACGCCCGCTCGGAGATCGTGTGCTTCCTGGACGCGGACGGTTCGCTGGACCCCGCGGAGCTGGTACGGCTCGTCGGTGCCGTGGCCGGTGGAGCGCAGCTCGCGGTCGGCCGGCGAGTGCCGGTGAGCCGCGGGGTGTGGCCGTGGCATGCGCGAGCCGGAAATCTCGTGTTGGCAACGATCCTGCGGCGACGTGGGTTGCCGGTCTCGGACATCGCACCGGCGCGTGCGGTGCGACGCCAGGACCTCCTCGGTCTTGGCGTGCGTGACCGGGCATTCGGCTACCCGCTCGAACTGCTGCTGCGCGCGGCGGCGGCGGGCTGGCGAGTCGTCGAGCTGGACGTGGCGTACCGGCCGCGCGCGCTGGGGACGAAGTCGAAGGTCTCCGGCTCGGTGCTCGGAACCTGTCGGGCCGTGCGGGACATGGCCGTGGTCCTGAAGGCGTCGAGAACCAGACTTGACCGAGAAGGATCGCGCGCGGCACGCGGCCTGACCGGAGCGAAGCCATGACCGCGCGCCCGACAGCAGGCGATGCACGGCCGGCCCGGGCTTCGGCGAAAGGCGCGTGCCTGCTCGTCGTCGCGAAAGCGCCGGTCGCCGGCTTGGCGAAGACACGGCTGGCGCGCGTCGTCGGTGATCGTGCGGCTGCCGGGCTCGCGGCTGCCGCGCTGCTCGACACGCTCGAGGCCGTGCTCGCCACGCCCGGCACCGTGCCCGTGGTGGCGCTGACCGGGCAGCTCGAGGCGGCTTCGCGGCAGGCGGAGCTCGTCGAGTTGCTCGCGCGCTGCACGGTGATCCCACAGCGAGGCGCCGACCTCGGCGAGCGGCTGGCGAACGCGCACCTGGACGTGGCGGCCGAGTTCGCGGGCATGCCCGTGTTCCAGATCGGCATGGACACGCCGCAGGTGCGGCCCGAGCTGCTCGCTGCGTCGGTGTCGGCGTTGGCGGAGACCGACGCGGTGCTGGGCCCGGCGGCGGACGGCGGCTGGTGGGGGCTGGGCCTGCGGTCGCCGGCCCGGGCGTCGGTGCTGCGTGCGGTCCCGATGTCGCGCGGGGACACGGGCATGCGGACGCTGTTCGCATTGCGCGGTGCGGGGCTGCGTGTCGGCCGGTTGGCGGCGCTGTGCGATGTGGACTTCATGCCGGACGCGTTGCGGGTGGCCGGGATGGTGCCGGGCAGCCGGTTCGCGGAGGCGGTCGCGTCGCTCGCGCTGATGGGGGCGGCGGGATGATCGCGGCCTCGGACGAGTTCGCGCCCGGGCTGCACGGGCAGCGATGCTGGCTGGAGCTGGCGAGCGGCGAGCGGATCTCGTTGCCGGTCGCGCGGTGGCGGGCGGAACCGTCGCCCGGGGACGAGTTGATGTTGCGGCACTGCACGGGCCCGACTCTGGACATCGGCTGCGGCCCGGGGCGGCTGGCGGCGGCGCTGCTGGAGCGTGGCGTGCCGGCGCTGGGCACGGACATCTCGCCGGTGGCGGTGCGGCTGGCCCGCGCGGCGGGCGCGGTGGCCGTGCGCCGCGACGTGTTCGACCGGCAACCGGCCGAGGGCCGCTGGCGGCACGCCCTCCTGGCCGACGGCAACATCGGCATCGGCGGCGACCCGGTTCGGTTGCTCGGCCGGGTGCGGGAGTTGCTCGGTCGCGGTGGCAGCGTGTTGGTGGAGCTGGACCCACCGGGCGGCGGCCTACGCCACGGCCCCGTCCGCGTCGCGACGGACTCCACCGGCGGCCGCTGGTTCCGCTGGGCCTGGCTGGGCGCGGACATGGTCGGTGAGATCGCCACCGCGGCGGCCATGGACGTGGGCTGGGTCCGCGGCGCCGGCGGCCGCTGGTTCGCGGAGCTGACGAAATGACACCGGCCGAGAAGACGACGGCAGGCCGCCGGTCCAGCCACTGCCCCGGACGCGAGAACCGGCACCACGACTGCGTCGTGACGGATCCCGCCGACGGCCGGTTCGGGGAGCTCATCCCATGACGACGAGTGACAACGGGAGTGCCGGTGGCCGGCGGGAGAAGCCGGCTTCGGACGAGAAGCAAGCGCCCGGCGTCCAGCAGCCGGAAGGCCAAGTCGTCCCGCCACGAGGTAGGAATGCACGCGACGACGGGACGAACCAGCAGGGTGGGTTACTCGCCAAGCTTCGAGTGCCGGACGAGAAGGACTTTCGAAGTGCGGCTCACAGCGAGAAGGTCACCGCGCGGATCGGGGTATGGCTCGGGATCACCTTCGGGATCTGCTTCCTCACCGGGGTGTTGAGTCATTTCCTGCAGCACGGGCCCGCCTGGTTCTACTGGCCCTCCTCCCCTGTCAACCTCTACCGGGTCACGCAGGGGCTGCACGTCATCTGCGGGGTCGCGGCCATTCCGCTGCTGCTCGCCAAGTTGTGGAGTGTCTACCCGAAGCTGTTCGGCCGTCCGCTCGTTCGCTCGGTGCCACATGCCCTCGAGCGGGTGTCGATCCTCCTGCTCTCCGGCGCCGCCTTCTTCGAGCTCGCCACCGGGATCTTCAACAGCGCGCAGAACTACGTCTGGGGGTTCGCCTTCCCGCCCGCGCACTACGTCGTCGCCTGGGTCGCCATCGGGTCCGTCCTCTTGCACGTCGCGGTCAAGTGGCCGGCTGTTCGGCGCGGGCTGGGGCGGCTGGACCCGGTGTCCGATAAGGGCTTGCTTTCGCGGCGGGCGTTTCTTCGGACCACCTGGCTGGCCACCGGAGCCGCGGTCGTCGCCACCGCCGGGTCGACCGTCCCGGTCTTGCGGGACGTGTCGCCGCTTTCGCTGCGGTCGGCGCGCGGGCCGCAAGGTCTGCCGGTCAACCGGACGGCTCGCGCGGCGCGGGTACCGCGGGCCGGCGACTCGTGGCGGCTCACCGTCGTCACACCCAACCGGACGACGACCTTCTCGCTACGCGAGCTCGAGCGACTCGCGCAGGCCACCGAAGAACTGCCGATCGCCTGCGTCGAGGGGTGGAGCCAGTCCGCCGTCTGGTCGGGCGTGCGGGTCGACGACCTGCTGCGGATCGCCGGAGCGCCGCCCGGATCGCGCGTAAGGGTGTCGTCGACGGATCGCGGGCCCTACGGGGCCAGCACGCTCCCCGGTTCGCACTCGGGCGATCCGCGGACCTTGCTGGCCATGAAGCTCAACGGCGAGGTGCTCGCGCTCGACCACGGCTACCCGTGCCGGCTGATCGCGCCGAACCGGCCCGGCGTGCTGCAGACGAAGTGGGTCACGCGGCTGGAGGTGCTGTGATGCGCTGGATGTTCGCCATCGCCGGACTGGGCGCGCTGGCCTGGGGTGCGTGGCTCGCGCTCGACTTCGCCGGACGGCACGACGCGAGCCAGGCGGCGGCGTGGTTCATCGGCGGGCCGATCGTGCACGACGGCGTCGTGGCGCCGGCCGTCGGGATCGGTGGGCTCGTGCTGACGAGGGTGGTACCGCGCGCGTGGCGGGTACCGGTCGCGGTCGGCGCGGTCCTCAGCGGGGTGCTCGGGCTGCTCGCGATGCCGCTGCTTTGGCGGCCGTTCGGCGTGGCGGCGAACCCGGGACTGCACGACGCCGACTACGTGCTGCGGCTGTCGATCACGCTCGGGCTGGTGTGGCTCGGTGTGGCGATCGCCGGCGTGATCAGAGCCAGAAATACGGACGCCGCACGCGGGCGAGCGAGGGGTTAATCGTCCGCGTGCGGCGCCCTTTCAAGAGCCCCTCGTGGAGCTCTTCCGGCTCGGGGGCATCGAGCCGGGGTTGGTCTCGGCCCCGTCCTGGGGCCGAGCGTCGGTGGGTTTGCCCACGCTAATCATTCAGTTTCGACCTGCTGTCCGGCAAGAGTCGCTTCGACAGTTCGCTGGCCGTCGCCGAGCACGAGCTTCACCTTGTCGCCCGGCTTGTGCGAGCGGACGGCGGCCACGAGCGCGTCGGAGGTGTCGATGGCGCGGTCGTCGAGCTTCGTCACGACGTCGCCCTGCTTGAGCCCGGCCTTGGCACCCGGCCCGTTCGGACTGACGTCGATGATGCGCGCGCCACCGGCCTGGTTGTCCTGCACGGTCACGCCGAGGATCGTCTGCGTCGCCTTGCCGGTCTTCGCGATCTCGTCCGCGGTGCGCCGCGCCTGGTCGATCGGGATGGCGAAGCCGATGCCGACCGAGCCGCCCTGGCTCTCGCCACCGCCGGTCGGGCTGTAGATCGCCGAGTTGATGCCGATGACCTGGCCGGCCATGTTCACCAGCGGCCCGCCGGAGTTGCCGGGGTTGATGGCAGCGTCGGTCTGGATGGCGTCCATGACCGTCGCCTGCGAGCCGTTCTCGCCACCCGCTCGCGTGGGCCGGTGCAGCGAGGACACGATGCCCGACGTCACGGTGCCGGACAGCTCGAACGGCGACCCGATGGCCACCACGCTCTGGCCGACGCGCAGGTCGTCGGACCTGCCCAGGTCGACGGTCGGGAGCCCGCTCTTGTCCCCCGCGCGCACGACCGCGACGTCGGATGTCGGGTCGCGGCCGACGATCGTCGCCTGCGCGGTGCTGCCGTCGTGGAACACGGCGACGATCTGGCCGTTGTTCGCGGCCCCTTCGACGACGTGGTTGTTGGTCACGATCAGCCCGTCGGAACTGACTATGAAGCCGGAGCCCTCCCCTGCCGAGGACTGGCCCCTGACCTGCAACTGAACCACGCTCGGCAGCACCTTCTCGGCCACCGCCTCGACCGAGCCCGACGGGGCGTCGGACGTCTGCTTGGCCGGTGGCTTCTGGTCGAGCGAGTTGCTGACCGGTCCGGTCTGGTTGTTCTCCGCGACGAGGTAGCCACCGGCCGCGCCGGCGCCACCGCCTACGAGCAGGGCGAGCACGGTCAGTCCGGCGACGAGCGCGGTGTGTCCGCGCCGCTGCTCGGGGCCGTTGGGCCCGCCGACGTGCATCGGCGGCGCGATGGGACCGGTCGGCGGGCCCATGTGCGGGTACGCGGCGGTCTGCTGCGGGGGCGTGCCGGCGCCCGGGTGGTTGGCGAACGCGGAGCCGAACAGCACGCGCTCCCCCGGCGGCGCGCTCGGTTGTCCGGGATATCCCTGGAGCGGTACCTGCGGCGGCTGCTGCATGGTCGGCTGTTGCGGCGGCTGCTGCACGCGCGGCGGTTCCGGTTGCTGCACGGGCGGCTCCTGTTGCGCCGCCGGCTCGACCGGCTCCTCCGGCGTGCCCGGCTTGGCCGGATCGTGCGTCGGTTCCCGGTTCTCCTCGCTCATGCCACCCACCTTGCGCCCTGGTCCTGAGAGCCTCCTGAGACCAACCTATGGGGAAGCGGTGAACTCAGCTCAGCGAGGTCGAAGCCTCCGGCCGCCCCGGCAGCCTGATCGCCATGAGCGCGCCGCCGTCCGCGGACCGGCCCGCGTAGACGGAGCCGCCGTGCCGCTCGGCCGCGCTCTTCACGATCGCGAGCCCGAGTCCCGAGCCGGGCAGCGTGCGGGCCTCGTCGGAGCGGTAGAAGCGGTCGAACACGTACGGAAGGTCGGCGTCGTTGATGCCCGGCCCGGCGTCGGCCACCTGCAGGAAGGCGAAGCCGTCGCCGTCCGGCCGCAGGTCGACGCGGATGATGCCGTCCGGCGGGCTGAACTTCACCGCGTTGTCCAGCAGGTTCAGCACGGCCCGCTCCAGCGCGACCGGCTCGCCGAGCAGGTACCACGGGTGCAGGTCGACCTCGAAGTTCACGTGCCCCGCCCGCCGCCGCGCCCGGGCCAGCGCCTGCTCGATGACCTCGACCATGTCGACCTGCTGCGGGTCGATGTGCGGCGCGTCCTCGCGGGCGAGCTCGACCAGGTCGCCGATCAGCTGGGTGAGCTCGTCGAGCTGGGCGTGCACGTCGGCGTGGATCTCCTTCTTGTCCTCATCGGACAGGGTGGGTGCGTTCGGTGCCTCGGCGGCCAGCAGCAGCTCCAGGTTGGTGCGCAAGGAGGTCAGCGGCGTGCGCAGCTCGTGTCCGGCGTCGGCGACGAGCTTGCGCTGGCGGTCCTGCGCGTACGCGACCGCGGCGAGCATCTGGTTGAAGCTGTGCGAGAGCCGGGCCAGCTCATCGTCGCCGTCGACCTGGATCGGGCGCAGGTCGCCGGTGTGCGTGACGCGCTCGGTCGCCCGGGTCAGCCGCTGGACGGGTCGCAGGCCGGTGCGCGCGACCGCGGTGCCGGCGGCGGCCGCGACCACGACGCCCGCGCCGCCGATGAGGAACAGGACGAGCGCGAGGTCCGCGAGCTGGGCCTTGGTCGGCTGCAGCGACTGCGCGAGCACGAGCGCGTTGCCGTGGTAGGGCACGGCGTACACGCGGCTGTCGGTCTTGCCGTCGGTGCGCAGCGAGTTCGGCACCTCGCCAGTCGCGACCGCGAGCTCCCTCGGGCCGATCGGCGGGATGTGCCGCGGGACGCTGAGCAGGAGGTCACCGTCGTCGTCGACCACGGCGAACTGCACGTCGGTCAGCGACAGGAACGCGGCGGGAAAGCGGGTGCCGGAGGCCGTCTCGGCGACCGCGTCCGAGCGGACGGTGGTCTCCGCCTTCTGCGCGAGCGAGGTGTCGATCTGGTCGTAGAGGTTCTGCCGGACCGTTAGGTAGGCGCCGAGCGACACGAGCGCGACGGCGCCGGCGACGCAGCTGGCGGCGAGCCACGTGACCCGGACACGCAGCGACATGCGCCGGCGCCCGTCGTGGGTCAGGATCACGGAGGCGTCTCCCGGAGCACGTAGCCGATGCCGCGCACCGTGTGGATCAACCGCGGCTCGCCGTCCGCCTCGGTCTTGCGCCGCAGGTAGCCGATGTAGACCTCGAGCGCGTTGCCGGAGGTCGGGAAGTCGTAGCCCCAGACCTCCTCGAGGATGCGGCTGCGCGTGAGGACCTGCTTGGGGTGCGCGAGAAGCAGCTCGAGGAGGGCGAACTCGGTGCGGGTGAGGCTGATCCGGCGATCGCCGCGGCGGACCTCGCGGGTGCCGGGGTCGAGCTCGAGGCCGGCGAAGGCGAGCTTCTTCGGCGCGGGGCCGTCGCCGGTGTCGAAGCTGCGGCGGCGCAGCAGCGCGCGGAGGCGGGCGAGGAGCTCTTCGAGCGCGAAGGGCTTGGGGAGGTAGTCGTCCGCGCCGGCGTCGAGCCCGGCGACGCGGTCGGAGACGGTGTCGCGCGCGGTGAGCACGAGGATGGGGAGGTCGTCGCCGGTACCGCGAAGCCGCCGGCAGACCTCGAGCCCGTCGACGCGCGGCATCATCACGTCGAGCACCATCGCGTCGGGCCGCGCGCTCGAGATGGCGTCGATGGCCTGCTGCCCGTCGCTGGCCAGGTCGACCTGGTAGCCGTTGAACTGCAGCGACCGCCGCAGGGACTCCCGAACGGCCCGGTCGTCGTCGACAACGAGGATGCGCATGCGGTCAGTGTCGACCCTGCTGCTGAGATCTGCCTGAGAACGTGCGTCCCGGCGCGCACCGGACATACCGGCCGAGCGGGCTGAACTGCGGAAATGATGTCCCCTACACCGCACCGCCCACGCGCGAAATCGCCGCCCCGTGGATGGCGACCCCCGCCTCTCCGGGGGCACCCCTCAGGACCAAGTCTATCGGTGACCGCTGACAATGTGGGGGTTCATGATCCACTTGTGGACAGGTGTGGTGGTTGTGGACAGGTGTCAGATGCCGCAGATGCTCGCCACCGCCGCTTGGCCGAGGGCGTCCGCTGGGTCGTCCGCGGAGTAGAGGTCGTACGCGAGGGCCACGGCTCGCGCGCCCTTCGTCGTATCGCCGCCCAGCTCCATGGTCGCCTCGTACACGAGGTCGTCCTCGTCCGCCTGGCTCAGGTCGTAGCCCGCCTTCAGCCGGCAGGCCACCTCGATCACGGACTCGCGGTCGTCGGCACCCACGTCGGCCGCGGCGAGGATGTCGGCCTCGCGGGCGGCCACCGCCGCCTCGTCCACGTCGACGTGTGCCGGGGGCACCTCCACGTGCGGTCGCGGCGCGTGGGCCAGGTCCTCGCCCGCGTGCGCCGCCGTCCGGGCCGCCCCGCATCCCGCGACCGCCGTCGCGCAGAGCAGTGCGGCGACCAGCGCCCTGACGTCCATGGCCACCACCGTCCAATCCGGTACCTACTGGTACGTGGTGGCCGGGTGCTCGACCGATGCGCCGGGCCGGCGATCGTGACCGAAGCGGGACCTGTCAGAACGAGTCGGCCATGCGGGCCGGATGGGGGGCGCCGGTCAGCAGGTCCAGCAGGTGCGCGTCCACGGGGAGGGCCTCCAGCAGGCCCGCGCGGCGCAGCATCGCCGTGTCGGCCGAGCCGGCGAACCACGGGCCCAGCGCGCGGGCGGACATGCGGACCGCGCCGGAGCCGCCCGGTTCGCAGGTGACCTTGCCGCCGTCGACGACGAGGCGGTGGCGCCCCGCGTGCCACGGGGCGTGCCCGTCGACCACCTCGAGGTCCACCGTGAACGACGACAGGTACGCGGCCGCCGGCCAGCCGCGGGCCGCGATCGCCGCGGGGAGGTCGACCACGCGCAGCATCCACGGGTGGTTGACGACGTCGTGCAGCACCGGCAGCGGCATCAGGAGCTGCCACCACGCCGGGTCGACGATGCGCAGCGAGATCTCCGTCATGATCCCGGTCCACCGCCCCAGGTTCGCGAGCAGGCCGAGCGCGGTCTCGGCGTCCAGCGCCACGAGGTCGTAGGTGACCAGCCGCTCGCCCTCGGGCCGGTCCGCGGTGAGGTAGCCGCGCACGGAACCGTCCGGACCGGCGGCGAACTCGACGACGTCCACCTCGAGCAGGCCGGTGAGCGTGAACGAGTCCGTCGACCGGTCCAGCATTCCGTCCACTGTGGACGCGAACTGCAGGTAGGTGGCGTGGATGGCCGGCAGGTCGTCCTTCGTCGCGCGCTGGAGAACCAGTCGCGTCGCGGGTTTCGGCAGCAACGCGAACAGCTCCGGGCGCAGCTTCGCCCGCTGGTAGTCGCCGGTCTGCTCCCAGCCCCGCGCGCGGTACAGCGGCGGCACCGACGGGTACAGCGCCGAGATCACCTGGCCGCGCTCGCGCATGGCCGGCAGCGCGGCGTCGATCAGCGCGGTCGCGACGCCGTGCCCGCGCGCGTGCGGGTCGACGGCCACTGACGCGACGCCGCCCATCGGCACCGCGCGGCCGCCGAAGAACTGCCGGTAGTCCCGCACCTTCAGCGCGCCGACCAGCTTGTTCGCGTCCTCGGCGACGACCCCGTGCCAGCCGCGCTGGTTCGACCACAGCGTCTCCGGGTTCGGCTCGCGTGGCCCGCCGAACGCGAGGCGCGCCAGCCGGTAGATGTTCTCGTCGTCGCCATCCCGGTACGGCCGGACGATCACGCGCAACTCCCTACGACCACGTGAAGAACCCCTGGCCAGTCTTGCGACCGAGCTCGCCGCGCGCCACCTTGTTTCGCAGCAGGTCGGGCGGGGTGAAGCGGTCGCCGAGCTCGCGCGCCAGGTGCTCGGCGATCGACAGGCGCACGTCCAGCCCGACGAGGTCGGTCAGCCGCAGCGGGCCCATCGGCCAGCCGTAGCCCAGCCGCATGCCGGCGTCGATGTCCGCCGCGGACGCGACGCCCTCCTCGAGCATCCGGATGGCCTCGAGCCCGACCGCCACGCCGAGCCGCGAGGTCGCGAACCCGGGCGAGTCGCGCACCTCGATCACGGTCTTGCCGAGCGCCTCGGCGTACCCGCGGACCGTGGCGAGCGTCGAGGCCGGCAGGCCCTCGTGCGTGACGATCTCCACCAGCTGCTGCACCGGCACCGGGTTGAAGAAGTGCATGCCGACCACGCGCTCGGCGGCCGGTCCGGCGGCCAGCGCGGTGATCGACAGCGATGAGGTGTTCGACGCGAGTACGGCCCGGGCGCACGTCGCGGCGACCTCGCCCAGCACGCGCCGCTTCAGCGAAAGGTCCTCCGGCACCGCCTCGACGACCAGCTCGGCAGCGGGCGGCAGGGCCGCCAATGTGTCCACAATGGACAAGCGGGCGAGCAGCGACTCCGCGGTGGCGTCGAGCTTGCCGCGGTCCTCGGCCTTGCGCAGCGACCTGGCAACCGCCTCGCGGGCCGCGCTCGCCCGCGCGGCGTCGGCCTCGGCGACGGTCACCCGGCTGCCGGCGGCGAGCAGGACGTGCGCGATGCCCGCGCCCATCGTGCCGCCGCCGACGACCGCGGCGGTGACCGGAGCGGTCACTCCACGACCTCGGCCGAGAACATCGAGACGAGCTCCATGCCGCCGATCTCGGTCAGGTTCGCACCCGAGGCCTGCCACTCCGGCGAGGCGAACGCGGCCTTCATCGCGTCCTTGGACTCGAAGTACAGCTCGGCGACGAGGTACGGCTGCGTCTCCCCCAGCATCCCCGGCACGAACACGCGCTGGATCTTGGCGATCTCCTGGCGGATCAGGCCCGGCACCTTGTCGATCAGCGGCTTGTGCGTCTCGAAGTAGGCCTTGTCGAACGCCTCGGGATCGGCCGGCGACTTGTACAGCGCGATGTACTTGATCATGTGACGCTCCTCGTATCTGGCGGCGCTCGCACTGTAATAGCACGGGACCGGGCACGATAGCGACGTGCGGATCATCCTGCTGCGGCACGCCGAGAGCCTGGGCAACATCGACGAGCTGGCCTACACCCGAACGCCCGACCACGCACTACCGCTGACCCCGCGCGGCGAGGTCCAGGCCCGCAAGGCGGGCCAGGAGGTGCGCGACCTGCTGACCGAGCCGACGGCGGCCTACGTCAGCCCATACGTGCGCGCGATGCGGACGCTCGCGCTGCTCGACGTCGACGACCTGCTCGAGCGGACCGTACCCGAACCGCGGCTACGGGAGCAGGACTGGGGCAACCTGCAGGACCCGGTCGAGCAGGAGGTGCAGAAGCGCAAGCGGCATGAGTTCGGCCACTTCTTCTACCGGCTCTCGCACGGCGAGTCCGGCGCCGACGTCGACGACCGGGTGGCGAGCTTCCTCAACGAGCTGGAGCTGCGCATCGCGAAGGACCCGACGCATCCGGACACCGTGCTGGTCGTGACGCACGGGCTGACCATGCGGCTGCTCTGCCGGCGGCTGTTCGCGTGGAGCATCGACCTGTTCGAGTCCCTGTCGAACCCGGAGCACTGCGAGCACCGCGTGATCGACCACGACGGCGAGCGCTGGCGCCTGGACCGCCCGTTCGACCAGTGGCGTGACTCCCCGGACGGCTCGACACAGACCTGAAGCGGGGCCGCCGGATGCCGACACCCGGCGGCCCCACGACTCACGCCGGCGGAGCGACCACCGCGTAGACGTTGCCCGGCTCATGGGTCGTCGCGCTGCCCGGGTAGTACGGACCCACGTGGGCGACCGCGCCGGCGTAGTTGCCGTCCACCGACTCGATGCTGCCGTCCTCGTGCACCGCGACCACGGTGCCCACGTGCAGCGACGTGCTGGGGTCCGCCGGGCCGGTGCCGAACAGGACCGCGTCGCCCACCGAGATTCCGTGGTAGCCGTCGCGCACCAGGCCGCGGTCGAGCGCCCAGTAGTAGAAGTCACCGGTGAAGCCGTCCGCGCTGAACATGTCCGGCACGCCCGCGGTGCGCCACACCCAGTTCACGAAGTACTGGCACCACGCGTCCGACGGGCTGCCCTGCCCCTCGTGATAGGACCAGCCGTCCGTGTTGCCGACCTGGCCCTGGGCCACGCGGCTGATCTCATCGCCGATCGACGAGGGCGGCGGGGCGGGCGAGTCGTCGCACGGGCCGAGGTCGGGGTGGCGGCCGTCGTAGCCGGTGTAGAGGTATGCGTCCGAGGCGTAGCCCCCGAAGGCCGGCAGGTAGTCCCACAGGCCCGTGCCGTTGACGACGTCGCCGTCGTCCTGGCAGGAGATCGTCACGTGCTGGTCGGGCCCGAGCTGGTCGATGATCGAGTAGCCGGTACCCGGGCCGGAACGCACCATCAGCGGCTGCCCCTCGGTCCCGGTCACGTAAGCGTCGATGCTCGCGGCGAACGCCGGGACCGCCAGCCCGATCGTCAGCGCGACGGCGCCGAGCGCGGCGGCCGCCACCTTCTTCACATGCTTCATCGCAAAGTCCTCCTCGGACTCGAGCGCAGGGTTCCTCGTGCCTCTCCGGAGGTTCGCTACGATAAGGGATATTCCGAACTCGTATCAAGTACTGCGAGCTAGTACTATCCGAATGCAAAGGAGGTGGCCGTGCCGGACGACACCGACGCGCTCGTGGACCAATGGGCCCAGGCCGTCCCCCAGATCGACCCGCAGGTGGAGCGAATCGTGGACCGCTTGCTGATCAGCGCCAAGTACCTCGAACGCCTCGCGGCCGGCCTCTCCGCACCGCACGAACTGCAGCTCGCCGACTACGAGATCCTCGCCCGCCTGTACTGGGTCGGCCCGCCCCACCGCCTGCGCCCGAGCCAGCTCGCCGCCGGCACCCTCGCGCCGGCCACCAGCGTCACCAGCCGTCTGGACCGCTTGCAGAAGCGCGGCATGCTGCACCGGGTCGCCGACCCGAAGGACCGCCGGGTGCTCGCGGCGGAACTGACCGACGCCGGGCGCGCGCTGTTCGAGCAGATCGTCGCTGAGCAGGCGAAGGCGGAACGTGCCGTCTTCGACCAGCTCGACGCCGACGAGCTCGCCGCCCTCGACACCGGACTGCGCGCGCTCATGACCGTGCTCGGTGACCGCCTCGGGCCCGCGCCCCGCCGGGTGAGTCTCGCGCTGTCCAATGAGGACGATTGAGCTCGCTCAGGCGATCAGGCCGCCGCGGTAGGCGACCAGCGCCGCCTGGACCCGGTTGACCGCGCCGATCTTGCCGAGGACGGCGGACACGTAGCCCTTGACCGTCGCCTCGGACAGGTGCAGCGCGCTGCCGATCTCCGCGTTGGACAGGCCCTGCCCGATCAGCGCGACGACCTCACGCTCGCGGTCGGACAGCGACGCCAGCAGGCGCCGGGCCGGCTCGGCGGCACGCTCGCCGTCGGCGACCGCGGACAGCACGCGCGCGGCGACCTTCGGGTCGAGCACGGCGCCGCCGCGGGCGAGGTCGCGCACGGCCTTCACGAGGACCGACGGCTCGGTGTCCTTGAGCAGGAAGCCGCTCGCGCCGATGCGCAGCGCCTCCTGCACGTACTCGTCGACGTCGAACGTGGTCAGCATCGCGACGACCGGCGGCTCCGGCAGGCTGCGCAGCCTGCGGAGCGCGACGATGCCGTCGGCGGACCGCATCCTGATGTCGAGCAGGACCACGTGTGGACGGTGCTGACGGGCCAGGTCGGCCACGTACAGCCCGTCATCGCACTCGGCGACGACCTCGATGTCCCCTGCGCTGGACAGTATTGTTCGGAGTCCTGAGCGGACGAGATCTTCGTCGTCCGCGAGAAGCACCTTGATCACGAACGCCTCCCCGACTTCGGGCGGTCATGTAACGGGCTTTCCGACGGCGGTGGCTGAAAGCGCTACCAGTGAGTAATCCTACCCGGTCGCGGTGAGTGACAAGTCACACCTGGCGAAGTGCGTCGGACAATTTCACACGAGCACCACTCCGCATGACTGCATTCGCATAGATCTTGCCCGCCAACCAGACCAGTGCCGGTATCAGTGCCACGACCAGGCCGACCGACACCACGGCCTCCCAGACCGGTACGCCACCCATGGCCAGGCGCATCGGCATCATCGTCGGCGCGAAGACCGGGATGATCGACAGCGTCTCTACCAGCGTGTTGTCCGGATCCGACGGCAGCACGGAGATCCCGATGACGTAGCCGACGATCACGAACATCAGCGCGGGCGAGATCACGCCGCCGACGTCCTCCTGGCGCGATACCAGCGCGCCGAGCGCGGCGAAGACGAGCGAGTACATCAGGAAGCCGAGCAGGTACCACACGACGAGCCACACGACCGTGCCGACCGCGGCGGTGGCCGAGATCGTCAGCACGTCGAGGGCGAGCGCGGTGGCCACGCCGACACCGCCGATCACGACCATCTGTATGAGCCCGACCAGCCCGATGCCCAGCACCTTGCCGGCCATCAGCTGCCACGGCCGGATCGTGGACAGCAGCAGCTCGACCACCCGGCTCGACTTCTCCTCGACCACGCCCTGCGCCACCATCTGCCCGTTGAGCAGCAGCGACATGTAGATCAGGATGCCGGCGATGATGCCGAGGACGAGCTGCTGCGGGTCGTACGGATAGGGCTCCTCGAGCTCCTCGACGTCGACCTTCGCGTTCGCGACGGCCGAGTTGACCTGCGCCGGGTCGCCGCCGAGCTTGGTGATCTCCTGGTTGAGCACGACCTGGCCGGCGAGCACGTTGAAGGCGTTGCGCAGGTTGTCGTCGAGGTCCTTCTTGACCACGACGCGCACGTTCGTGCCGTCGCCGACGACCAGCGCGTCGATGGACTGGTCGGCCACCTGGTCGCGGCCGGCCTCCTCGCTCGGCACGGTCTTCGTGTCGACGTTCTGGCCGATCGAGCTCGCGACCGCCTTGAACGGCTGGGCGAGCGCGGCGTTCTGCTCGGTGAAGCCGACCGTGGCGTCCGAGCCGCCGCCGATCAGCTTGAACACCAGCGACGCGCCGATCAGCAGCACGAGCGTGGCGGCGGTGGTGATGAGGAACGCCTTGGAACGCAGGCGGGTGTTGACCTCGCGGCCCGCCACGAGGCTGACCGCCGACCATGATCCCAGCCGGACGTTCGGTTGCTCGGTCATGTCTCCCCCTCGGTTCGCCCCGCTCACGCCTCGTCCCCCTGGCTCACGACGTTGCGGTACAGCTCGGTCAGCGACGGCCGTCGCCTGCTGAACTCGGTCACCGGGCCGGTGGCGAGCGCCGCCCGCAGGATCTCCTGGTCGTCGGCGCCGTCGCCGAGCTCGAGGATCGTGCGGTTGCCCTCGTGGGCCCGGACCGTCACCCCGGCCAGGCCGTCCGCCCAGCCCTTCGGCGCGCCGGGCGCGTCGACGACCATCTCGACGGTGCCGCCCGCGCGAAGGTCGTCGACCGTGCCGACGGCGACCATCTGTCCATTCCGGATGATCCCGACGCGGTGGCAGAGCCGCTCGACGAGCTCGAGCTGGTGGCTGGAGAAGACGACCGGGATGCCGTCGTTGGCCTTGTCCAGCAACACTTTGCTCATCACCTCGACCGCGATCGGGTCGAGGCCGGAGAACGGTTCGTCGAGCACGAGGATCGTCGGGTTGTGCACGAGTGCGGCGGCGAGCTGGACGCGCTGCTGGTTGCCGAGACTGAGCTTCTGCACCTCGTCGTCGCGGCGCGCGGCCACGCCGAGCCGCTCGGTCCAGTCCTCCATGGACCGTCGCGCGGCCGCCGTGCCGAGGCCGTGCAGGCGAGCCAGGTAAACGAGCTGCTCCGCGACCTTCATCTTGGGGTAAAGGCCGCGCTCCTCGGGCATGTAACCGATGTGGCGCCGCGTCTCGAGGTTGATCGGCGTGCCGTCGTAGCGGACCTCGCCGGCGTCCGCGGCGAGCACGCCGAGCGCGATGCGCATCGTCGTGGTCTTGCCCGCCCCGTTGCTGCCGACGAAGCCGAACAGCTCGCCCGCCCGGACGTCGAACGTCGTCTCCTTGAGGGCGATCACGTCGCCAAACCGCTTGGAGATCCTGTCGATCTCCAGCCGCCCGTCACCCAAAGTAGGTCCCTCCCCCGTGCGCAAGCGCTGCTGCGAGGGACCTTACTGCGTGGGGATCTACCGAAGCGAACCGATACTGAACCCGATCCCCTGGTCGTCGACGCAGTTGGCGTGGGCGCCGGCGACGTTCGGCTGGATCGGGCCGGCGGTGCCGCCCGCGGCGCGGATGCGCTCGGCCGCGGCTTCGACGTCCGCGACGCGGAAGTAGAGGTCGGTGGGCCCGGGCGCACTCACGAAGACGCCGCCGGGCGGGCTGACGTTGACGATGTTCCAGCCGTTGTCGTGGCTGCCCGGGGTGAGCTCCCAGCCGAGCAGGTCCGCCCAGAACCCCTTGGCGGCGTCGTTCGCGACGGGCTGAACGAAGTAGAAGAGGTCGCCCTCGCCGCATTTGGGGTCGTCGTCCCGGTACTCGTCGACCGGTTGCCAGAGCGCGAGGCGCGTGCCGTGCCCGTCCTCGACGTGGAAGCTCCAGCCGGACTTCGACCGCTGCGGCTCGGTTGCGGTGCCGCCGAGCTCGCGCGCCTTCGCGGCGGCCGCGTCCGCGTCGCCGACCACGAAGGAGGGCGTGGTCCCGGGGTCCCGCTTGGTCAGCCCGCCGGCCGGCGAGGAGCCGTTGATGTGGTGGTAGTCCCCGTTGGACTCGTAGGTCCAGCCGAAGACGGCGGTGTAGAAGGCCGTGGCGCGTCGGGGGTCGGGGGCGTCGATGGTGAAGTAGCCGATCATGCTCACTCCGTTTCGTCGGCCGGGGTCCACTGGTGCAGGGCCATCCGCCAGGCGCCGTCCCGCAGCACGAGCACGTCGGTGACCACGACGGACCGCGGCTTCTCGTCCGCGGTGTGCATGAGGGTGGCGTGGTGGGTCAGCACCGCGGTGGACTCTCCCAAGTGGACGATCTTCGGGTCGGACAGGTCGTACTTGACGTACGGCGGGTGGTCGCTCATCGTGGCGATGCACTGCTGTTTGGTGTAGGTGTTCCCGGCGCCGGGGAAGATGAGCAGGGCGTCGTCGGTGAGGTTGCGCTCGAAGAAGTCGAGGTCGCCGGCGTTGATGGCGTCGAGGAACTCGCCGAGGCGGCCGAGGAGGGCGTGCTCGAGGGAGTGCCGCGCGAAGCCGGCGAGCTGGTACTGCCAGTGCCCGCCGTCGGTCCACCCGTAGTGCCGCAGTACGACGCGCGTGCCGTCGTTCGTGCCCTCGAACCGCACCTCGACGTCGGTGTCCCCGTACCCGAAGACGAGGCGTGGGCCGGGCTCCCAGACCTTGACGCGCCCGACCTCGACATCGCCGTCCCGCACCGTCCCACCGACGCCGGGCTCGAAGGTGACCGGCCCGGCGCTGGTGCTCAGCGACCGGTCCGTGCGCCACCAGGCCCCGGTCTCCCGGGTGAAGATCTCGAACGCGGCCGCGGGATCGATGTCGACCTCCACGCTTACGTGGGCCTCATCCTGCACCGCGCGTCTCCTTCACGTGGTCGGCGAACGCGCCGAGCTGGTCGGTCCAGAAGGCCTCGACCTGGTCGAGCCAGGCCCGCAACGCCACGAACGGTTCGGCCCGCAGCCGGTACACCCGCACCCGCGCGTCCCCGTCGGCACCCGCGACCTCCACGAGCCCGGTGTCGCGCAACACCCGCAGGTGCCGGCTCATGGCGGGCCCGGACATCCGCACGGCACTGGCCAGCTCCCCGGCCCGCCGCGGCCGCACCCGCAGGACGTCGACGACCTGCCGCCTGGCGGGATCGGCCAGCGCGGCCAGCACCCCATCGAGATCCTTGCTCACAGCGCTAACTATTAACGCTAGCGTTAATCATGTCAAGCGGCTGCCCTCGCCGCGGGTACGCCCGCTAGGCTGGCCCCACGAAGCCCTCGTAGCTCAGGGGATAGAGCGTCCGCCTCCTAAGCGGCAGGTCGCAGGTTCGAATCCTGCCGGGGGCACCGTGTTCGACCAGCGGAAACTCGTCTACACGAGGAAGGCTCGGCCCTGTCGGGTCTCAGTTCTGCCAGAGACCGTCGCTTTCTCATGTCCGACGTTTACCGTGTCGCCGCGGCGTCGGGCCATGTTTCAGCGCGGCCGCGATGGGTGATTCATCGGTCGCACGTCTGCATCTGAGCCTCGTTGTGGTGCTCGCCCACCAGTGGAACGATGGCGACGAGCCGGTGCCGTCTGATCACGTCAGGCGCACGGGGAGGGCTTCCAGGCCGTGCATCAAGCTGCTCGGGCGCCACCGTAGGTCCTCCGGCGTGCCGGCGAGCGACAGCTTCGGGAAACGCTTGAGCAGCGCGCCGAACGCGACCTGCGCCTCCATCCGCGCCAGGGGTGCGCCCAGGCAGTAGTGAATGCCGTGGCCGAAGGAGACGTGCCCGCCCGGCTCGCGGCCGAAGTCGAGTCGCTCCGGGTCGGGGAACCGGTCCGGATCCCCGTTCGCGGAGCTGGTCGCGAGCAGGACCCATTCGCCCGCCGCGATCGCCACGCCGCCAATGGTCACATCCGTGACGGTGAACCGGTCGGTCGCGTGGTTCAGCGGGTTCGTGTACCGCAGCAGTTCCTCGATGGCTGCCGGTAGCAGCGACGGTTCTTCGCGCAGCCGGGTCATTTGCTCGGGGTGGGTCAGCAGCGCCAGGGTGCCGGAGGCGATGAGGTTGACGGTGGTGTCGAAGCCGGCCATGACCAGCTGGAACACGCCGGAGAGCAGTTCGGTGTCAGTCAGGGCGCCGGAGGCGTCATCACCCGGGTCGGATTCATCGCGAACGCGCACGAGCGCCGAGACAAGGTCGTCGCAGGGCTCGGCACGCTTGGCCGCGATGAGGTCGGTGAAGTAGACGGCCAGATCCCGGGTGATGCGCTCGCGGTCCTTGCGGTCGTCGTAGTCGACCACTGCGACCTCGATCCACGTCCGATCGGCCGCCGGCACACCCAACAGCTCGCTGAGCACTGTGATCGGCAGCGGGCGGGCGAACCGGGTGAGCAGGTCGACGATGTCGCCGCCCCCGCCCGCCGATGCCATGTCCTCCAGCAGCGCTTCGGTGATTTCCAGGGTGCGCGGCCGCAACTGCGCGATACGCCGCGGCGTGAACGCCTTCTGCATGAGGCCGCGCAGCCGCGTGTGGTCCGGCGGGTCCCGGTGGAGCATGTGCGCGTGCAGGTTCACTGCCTGGCTCGGCCAGGTCCGCGGGCCGGTAGGCCAGTGGTGCCGGTCCTTGGCAAGCCGTGGATCGGCCAGGCCGGCGCGCACGTCCGCGTAGCGCGTTACGACCCACATCCGCCCGTAGCCCGGCATCTGCACCGCGGCGA
Organism: Actinophytocola sp.; assembly: GCF_036555685.1. Taxonomy (GTDB): domain Bacteria; phylum Actinomycetota; class Actinomycetes; order Mycobacteriales; family Pseudonocardiaceae; genus Actinophytocola. Next base: position 38,682 of record NZ_DATBKY010000115.1, read on the forward strand.
CCGGCTGCGTCTCCCGCAAGTGCGCGAAAAATCCCGATGGGCTCCGGATATAGACGTCCTCATCGACGGAAATGGGCTGCCCCTCGTCCGTCATGGTCCACACCATAGGAACACCGGCCGCGAAACCACCAACGGATTTCTCGCTGCCGAAACAACCCCGGACTGAAGTCGACTGGACCGGTTGGTGGGGCCTGCTTGGCGAGACGCCGCGTTGATGCGAGCTCGTGGCCACTCTGTCCAGGCACGAGGCCAAGCTAAGTCGGCGTCAGACCTTCCGCCAGTCGCCGCATCGGCTGCTGGAGAAGTACTGACCGGTCTGGAGGGTCACTGTCGGGCGGCCGCCGGTGACGATGTCGTTGGCCACGATGTTGTCACCGTTGGCATCGGAGTTGATCTCCCAATAGCAGTCATCGGACACCGCTTTGGTGGTGCGATAAGTACCGGCCTGCACGTCGACGCCGACCGCCCAGTCGCCCTCGCCGATGGTGTTCCGCGCGATCGTCCGCTCCTGCTTCGTGACGGCGTTCTCCCGCCGCTTGACCGAGTTCTCCCGGCCCTTGACCGCGTCTTCGCGCTGCTTGACCGCTCTCGTCCGCTCATCGAGCGTCGCCTCGGCGGCGGCGAGCTGGTCCCGCTCGGACGTCACGCTGTCGAGCTGGCCGCGAAGCGACTCACGCGCGCTCGACGCCACTGCCAACTGCTCGGTGAGCGAGTCCTTGTCCTTGACGAGCCCCGCCACCGACGCGGCGTTCTCCTCGCTCAGGGTGTAGTTGTAGAAGTTCAACCCCCACCCGGCGACGAGCGCGGCCACGACGGCCGCCCCGGCCCAGATCCGCCAGGACCGCACGGCCCGGCGGAGGCGGCCCTGGAAGACCTCCATGTTTGTCGGCTCGGCTGTGGTCACCATCGCAGTCCCCCATCGAAAGATATGTCCGGGGAACACATCGACCGGGACCCGCCGATTCAACGCATCCGACGCAATTCGTGATCCGGTCGCAACAAAGCAACGAGCACGACGCCGTCGCTGTTGTCCACAACCAGGGCTGTGTGCCGAGCGCGATCGGCTTGTCCAGCCCACCCTTTGGCGATCGGCCCTTGGCGATCGGCCGGGCGTGCAGGCTACCCCGCCGGCGGTCGGAGATCACAACGTGCGGCGAGTTCATCATCACCGCCGGCGCCTGTTATGGCCGTCTGGAACGTCCACGTCGGCGCCAATCTGACCGGAAAGCTGGGGAGATCCAGCACCGGATGACATCGCGCTCTGCGTGGCGGTCGCTATCGCCTGCGCGACGGCGGCGCTCGTCCAGGCGCGCCGATCGGTCACTGGCAGGGTGGGTCGTAGGGCAGGTCGTTGAAGTGTGCCCGCCAGTCGGCTTCGGAGATCGTGGGGTGGGCGAGGGTGCAGATCCGGTTCGCGACGTCGTCGACGTCGAGGTAGCGGCGGTGCACCAAGTTCTCTTCGGTGGCGACATACAGCTGGCGGCCGTCGGCGGAGATGGACAGGGCGTCGACCTGGTTGTTGAAGTCGAACGCGGTGACCGCCAACGGGTTGCGTGGGTTGCTGATGTTCCAGAGCCGGATGGTCCGGTCGCCGTCGACGACGGCGAGCAGGTGGCCGTCGGCGGAGTAGACCGGTGGTGGGCCGACCATGTGGAACCGGTTGTCGACCGGGACGCGGGGATGAAAGGTGGCCAGCACCTCGGGTTTGCGCGGGTTGTGCAGACCTAGTAGTTGGGTCTGTCTGGTGTCGTTGCGGAAGACGGCCACCGTGCGGCCGTCGGGGCCGAACGTGGCGACCGCACTGTAGGTGGTCGGCAGGACCGCGAGCGTTCTCGTGGTGACCGGTGCGCGCAGGTCCCACAGCTCGGTGTCGGTGTTGCGGGCCACCGCGAGCATCGTGCCGTGTGGGTCGAATGCCAGGGCTTGCACCGGGAAGGCCGCCAGTTCGTCGACCTGCGTCGGGTGATACGGGTCGGCGAGGTCATACACCTTGGTGGCGAAGCCGGCGCCGACCAGCTGGCTGAGGGCGACGGTCGTGTCCACCGGGTTGAGGGCGAGCGACCCGTTGTAGGCGGTCTCCGGCAGGTCCGCGGCGTGCCTCGGACGGTCGGGCCGCGTAACGTCCCAGACCTGCGTGGGCCCGGTGCCGTCGAGGACCAGCGTGCGATCGTCCGAGCTGAAGTACAGGGAGGTGGCCGTGTAGGGCAGGGCGAGGGTCGCCAGGTATCGCGACCCGTCACCGTCCACACGCCACAGTCGCACGGTGTGGTCCCGGCCACCGGTCGCGAGCAGGTCGCCGTGATGGTTGAGCTGCACCTGCGTCACCGCGTCCGGGTGCGAGACGAGCACCGGGCCGAGGTCCCAGATCCGCACGGAACCGTGGTCGGCGGCGAACAGCGTGTCGCCGCGCGGGCCGAACGCCATCGACCACCCGCCGTCCAGCCGGCCGGCGAGATCGGTCAGCACCACCGGACGTCGCCGGTCCTCGACGTTCCACAAGCTGACCGAGCCGGTGAGGTCACCGACCGCAAGCAGGCCGGTGTCGTTGAAAGCCAGCGAGATCACGTCGCCCTGGTTCGCGAAGGTGGCCAGCCGCCGGGGCGCCCCGGCCGACGCGATGTCCCAGAGCTCGACGGCTCCGCGCCGGCCGGCGACGGCGAGGGTCGCGCCGTCGGGGGTGAACGCGGCGGCGTCGCCGGACAGGACGGCGAGCTCGCGTGCCCGCCCGCCGGTGAGGTCCCACAGGTGCATGGCGTGCGTCGCGTTCGCGACGACGAGGCGGTCCCCTCGTGGGCTGAACTCCGCGTGGCCCAGGTCCGCGAGCTCGGCGTGGCGCACCGACTGCGGGGCGGGCAGCAGCTGTGCCTGCAGGCGCGGCCGTGTGCGGTCGTCGAGGTCCCAGAGGCGGGCCGTCCCACCGATGTCGACCGTCACCGCGGCCCGGCCGTCCCGGCTGATGGCGACCGCGGACCGCAGCAGGTACGGGTTACCGCGCGTGTCGTCCCACGCGACCTGCGTCAGCTTCCGCGGCCGGCGCGAGTCCCGTACGTCCCACACCTCGTACCGGCCGAACGTCGTCTTGACCAGCAAGATCCGGTCCGGCCCGAACGCCACCACCTCACCACCGGGCAGCTCGTTCGGTAACCGCTTCGGCTGATCGTGGTCGGTGACGTCCCACATGCCGGTCCGCTGCGCGCCGGGGGTGACGAGCAGCGCCCCGTCCGGGCTGAGTGCCGAGGCCTCGACGGACAACTCGCTGCTCTCGATCGTGCCCGCGTAGGGCGTGTCGAGGGCGTCCAGCAGCGCGTCACGGGCCCGCGCCGAGGGGCCGGCGCGGTAGGCGGCCAAGGTGAGCTGAAGGGACAGCGCGGGATCGGTGTCGCGCAGGAGGTTCGCGTCGGACAGCGCGCTGCCGACGACCGCGGCGTTGCGCTGGGCCGTCGCGGCGTCCTGCGCGCGCACCGCCACCACCAGGGACACGCACGCGATGAGGAGGAGCACGGCGAGCAACGCCACGAGCTGTCGGGCGCGGCGGCTGCGGCGGCGTGCGGTCGCCCGCTCGTGGTCACGGGCGTCGACGCTCGCGGCGAGGAACTCGCGTTCCCGGTCGGTGAGGCGGGTGGCGTCCACGTTCTCGGCCTGGGTGAGCCGGACACCGCGCAGCAGCGAGCCGTGGTCGCGGTCGTGCGCCTCCCACAGCTGCGTAGCCTCGGTGAGCCGGCGATGCACGCGCAGGCCGTCGCGGTCGTCGTCGAGCCAGCGGCGCAGCCGCGGCCAGTGTCGGATCAGCGCCTCGTGGGTGATCTCGATACCACCCTCGTCCACGGTGACCAGCCGGGCACGGGCCAGTTGCTCGAGTACCGCCGCGGTCGCCGGCGACTGGTCGAGCTCGTCACGGCGGACCGGTCGTTTCGTGTCGTCGGTCCCCTCACCCAGCGCGGTCAGCCGCAGAAAAAGCTGACTCGCCGCATGTTGCTGGTCGTGGTCCAGGCCGGTGTACACGGCGTCGGCGGTGCGGGCCAGCGCATAGTGGATGCCGCCGGTTGCCTCGTACGCGGCGAGCGTCAGCACGGTGCCGCGGCGGCGATGCCACGTCTCCCGCAACGCGTGCGACACCAGTGGGAGCGCGCCCGGCTGCCCGGTCGCATCAGCGACCAGCCGGGACACCAGCGCGGTCTCCACGCGGCAGCCCACGGCCTCGGCCGGCCCGGTGATCGCCTGCCGGAGCTCGTCGGCCGTCATGGCGCCGACCAGTACCTGGCCGTCCCGCAGGACGTCGAGCAGTTCGGGGTATTCGGCGCAGTGACCGTAGAAGTCGGCACGCACGCCCAGCACCACCCGGGTCCGGCTCGTCGGCTCGGTCGCCGCGGTGGTCAAGGCGGCGACGAACGCGGCCCGTTCGACGGCGTCGGCGCACAGGGTGAACAGCTCCTCGAACTGGTCCACCACCAGCACCAGGTCCTGCTCATCCGACCGGTTCGCCACCGCCTGCCGCACGCACAAGTGCAGCCCGCGCGGATCCTCGGCGAACTCCGCCGCCAGCCGCCCCGGCGACGCCCCCACCAGCCCGGCCAGCCGCACCGCGCACTCCTCGAGCGGCCGCGGTCCGGGGGTGAGAACCACCGCGCACCCCGGGTCCAGCTCCGGCAGCAACCCCGCCATCAACACCGACGACTTCCCGCTGCCCGACGGGCCGAACACGGCGACCGTCCGCCGCGCGCGCACCCGCGCGACCACCTCGGCGACCACCCGGTCACGTCCGAAGAACCGGTCGGCGTCGCCGCGGCCGAATGGCGCCAGTCCCGCATAGGGCGCATCCGCGTCGACGGGTTCTACCGCGGGCGTGGCCAGCTCCGCCGCGCAGTCCCGCCACCGCGCCTCCCATTCCGCGATGTCACCGTCACACGCGCGCACGAATGCCGTCGTGACGGCGAGGCTGGGTAATTTCCGCCCACTCGCCGCCTCCGCCAACGCGGAGATCGAGAAATGCGCACGCAGGCTCAACTCGCGATATGTCGGCCGCCCCGCGCGGTCCCGTAGACCGCGCAACCCGCGGGCGAACTCCACCACCAGACCCTGGTCTTCGTCCAACGGCCGTTCCTGACGCGGCATCGCATCCTCCCCCAGTACCCGCATTCCCCGCTCCCAGAATTGTCGGTTCTCGCCAGCAGCGTTGTCCACGAAACATTTTCCAGGCCCAGCGACCTGACCGTGGAAAACGCGCCCGCCCCATGCTGGCAGCGAAACCACGTTCGGGGTGAAGGAAGGGTGAACATCATGAACCAGTACGGCGCCCACATTCTCGCGACCGCCCGCCGCACCGAGCTCGCGGCCGAAGCCGCCGCAGCCCGCCAGGCCGCCGCCCTCCGCGAGCCGCCATCTGACCAGCCGTCATCGACCACCGACCGCCGGATCCCCGCACCCGTTCCGGCCACGGCCTAGCGCCAGACGCACAGCGTTTGGCACAGGCATGACGAGGCGCCCGCCCCTTGATGTTTTGGGCAGGCGCCTCAACCGTCGCCACCCTGCTCGCCAACGCGGTCGCGCCGGGTCGGTCACAGCTGGCGATCAGAACCGGCCTGGCTGGCGCGGAGTTTGCGCAGGACGCGTGGCGCGTTGGCCGGGGCCGCGGAGTCGGGCGTGGGCCCGGTCGGCGCCGGTCTGCGACTCGGGTTTTTGCCCTTGTACGGGGTGATCACTTGCTGTGCAGTCTGACCGGCGCCGGGTATCTCTTGTCGGCCGACGCGATGGGCCCGGCGTCGCGGCCGTGCGGATGTTCCAGATCCGGTCGGCCGGCAGCGTCGTGGGCGCTGCCCGGCAGCTCGCCGGAAATCCGAATGGTGCCGTCTGGAGAGGCGATGACCTGCAGGTCACCTGTGCTAGCGGTGCTTGCCCGGGTAGCAGGGCCGGTCGACGGCGATGTGGTCGATCGGGATCTGGGTGCCGTCGAGGATCACGTAGGCGTGTCCCTGGCGCGTCGTCTCCCGCAGCTTCGGCACACGCGCCGCGAGCTACCTGCAGCTGCTGGTGATTCTCGAAGATCACGATCACCGCGTGATCCGGCCGGGGCACCCCGCCGGCGCCCTCTAGGAGCTCCGGCGGGGATCGGCACACACAGCGCCGCCGCGGTGTACGGCGTCATCGCAGCGAATTCCAGCACCCTCCGCACCTGCACAAGGATTCCCGATCACCGCGACTTCACACGCGGTTGCGTAGCCAGCACAGTGCGGCCATCAAGGCCAACGGTGCCGCAAAGAAGCACACGAAGAGCAACATCAGCGGCCCGCCCGGCTTGGGCCGAGGGTGCCCTGGTGGCTGCGGTGGTGGATTGAACCGCAGCGAAGTGGTGACATGCCTCCAAACGTAGATCTCGCCGTACATGGTCACCCAGCTCCAGATCCAGACAGCTCCGCTGATCACTACGAGCCGAGTTCGCCGTCGCATGTGACCAGCTTATGTCCGTGACGGGAAAGAAACTGACAAATGCGCCGATGTCACCAAAGGAGCAGACATGCCGACCGACATTTGGCCGGACAAGCAGGTCCGCTCCCCGTCACGGCGCCTTCCCTGGCGACGATTCAATCCTTGCGGGTACCTTTCCGAGACGATTCGGATCTTGAGATGACAACCGAGCGAAAACTCGCCGCACGCACTCAATGGGCCATCGCCATCGTCGTGATCGCGGTGGCGGTACTGGCCACCCTCATCGTGGCGAATACCATCAACCACGCCGGATGGAATCCATGGGTGGTGACTCTCGGCTGTGCCACGGTTGTCGGGTTGGGCACCGTGCTGATCAAGCTCCGCGGCAGTACCGGGCTCAACGCGAAACCGATGGGCCCCATGGGCGGTCAGGGAGGCTCCCATCCGGGCGACGGCATGCATGCCGGCGACGGCGGCTGAATCCTCGGCTGACGCCGCTGAGAGCGTGCGGCGCGCACCCGCGCTCCAGATCTTCTCCTCCCGCACACGCGTAAACCGGACAATCCGCCCCAGCCTGTGCCGAGGCTGCTTCCCGCCGAAGCCACCAACATCAGCGTCGACGGTGACATCGACCTCGCCGCGCTCTGGCTCGACAACACCGCCCGGCGCCCGACACAGTTCCCGGCCGGGTAGTTACAGCGGGGCAGCATCGACCCGCAATCAGCCACATGTCGGCCACCAGGTCGAGCCGGCAGGTGTCGCCGCCTAGCGCCAGCGCCGCGCGCTCAGTTCTCCGTGATGACGAGGTTCAGGCCATCATGCGGGTGGGCGGTCCACGACACCGTGAAGTTGCCCCATGCGGCGTGCTGCCGGCCGGCCGACGCGCTGGTGTGCCCGATCCGGGCGGCCACCTTCGTCGGCACGCCGATCCCGTTCAGCACGCAGGCCGCGGAGTTGATCTCCTGAGTGGGGTCCTCGAATTCGTCGGTCTTCACGCCGACGTCGTGCAGGACGAGCGTCACGGTGCCATCCGAGCCGTCGGTCAACGCTCCGCCCGGCTGGCAGACCTTGCGCATCACCGTCAGCAGGCTCTCCCGCCGCCGCGCGGCGGCGGCGCCGTCCGAGATCACGTCGGGGATCACGTCGGGGATCGCGTCGGGTGCGGCGGTAGCGCGCCCGGGGGATCGCATCGGTCGCGGCGTCGAGACCGACCGCGAAGAACGCGACCACCAGCACGCCCAGCGAGAGCGTTACTACCTTCAACGCCGGACGCATGATCACCTTGTCGCTCCCTGCGAGGCGGCGTTGAAGACCGACAGTTGATCATGCGTGGAATGCAAGCATCCGCCTGACCAGCTGAAGACCTCCGCGTCCTCCGCCGACACCTTGGACGCCGACGATCGTCCTGTCGTGAGTTGGGCGACTCCGATCTGCGCGGAACTACCACTACCGAGTTCAGGCGCCCAGTCCGTGTCCTGTTTCGGACAGGTGTTCGCAGATTGTCGAACATCCGCTCGTGCCGCGGAGCGAGCGCCGGCTTGCCGGCCACCCGCTCGCGACGACATGCCGTAGATGTTCTGGTCGGCCGGTCTCGACGACAAGAAAGCCGATCACGTCACGTTGGACGACGGTCGGGATGCCAGATGCCGGTCAGCAGCCCGACCACAGCCATGCCCCCGGGGCGCGGACCGCGGAGGCGTGAACCGCAACGCCACGGACCTGGACCGAGCAGTCAACTCCAAGGGTCTCAATCAGGGGCTCAGTGCACTATCGGTCGGCAAAGGTCGTGACACACGCTAGGAGGCCTCTGAGCAGCGCTTCAGTGCTCATTGACCGCCTGTGAACAGTCGTTCTGCGAACTCCTAAGCGGCAGGTCGCAGGTTCGAATCCTGCCGGGGGCACCGATTTGACCAGCGAAAACGGGTCCCGACGAGGGTCGCCACGCCCTGCAGGGTCTCAGTTCGGTGGGGAGACCGTCCGTTTTCTCATGTCCAACCTTTACCGTGTCGCCGCGGCATATCGGGCATGTTCAATGCGGCCCACGGCCTCGTGGACGCCCCGACGGGTTCGCCGATGCCGGCCGGGAGGCCAGCGAGCGGATCGAGGGCCTCTCACCGACGAGTTCGCGACACCGGCGTGCGAGGTGCTCACCGCGGACTCACCGCGGACGAACTCGACGAGCTGATCACGCGGCTCAAGCCGATCGCCGCCTTGGCTCAGGTTGTGAATCAGTCGTTTCCGCCGACTTACAGGCACCGGTCAGAACACGGTGTGCCAGTCGTCGCGGATGCTGACGACGGTCCAGCCGTTCCGGTCGGCTTGTTCGAGTGCCTGTTCTGCGCCGATGGTGTAGGCGAACTCGCGATCGGGGTCGTCGTGGAGCACGAGGAGGCGAAGGGTCGGTTTGTCGGTGTGGCGGGTGAAGCGGAGCATGGGTATGTCGCCGTTGGCGTTGCCCGCGGCCAGCAGCGGCCGGCGGCCGGTGCGGCTCCAGATTCGAATCGGCTTCTCCGGGCCGTCGTCGAGGTAGTCCAGGACGGGCTGGTGGCGGATTGTGCCGCCGTGCTCGTCGTCCTCGTAGGACAGTGTCGCGGTGCTGCCGATGACCTGCTCGCGCGGCACGCCGTAGACCGCGTGGCTGATCGGGCGCATGAAGTCGCGGCCACCGCCGGAGGCGATGTAGGTGCTGAACCCGTTGGCCCGCAGGTAGGCCAGCAGCTCGATCATCGGTGCGTAGGCGCACTGCACATATGGCAGGCGCAGCGTGGGGTGCTCGGTGGTCGTCAGGAACTCGTTCGCCTGGGTTTCGAAGTCCTCGACACTGATGCCGGCGTACGCCTCGAGCACTCCCGCGGCCAAGGCGGGCAGCTGGGTGTCGTCGCCGGCGTAGTGCGCCGCGACCACCGCGCCGAACCAGGCCATGTCCTTCTCGTAGGCGGCCTTCCAGGGCTGCCGCGAACGCAGCTCGGCCGCCTGCTCTGCCATGGCGACAAGTCTGCGGAGGATGAAGTCGAGCTGGATGGGGACCGGTTTCTCGCACCACAAGGTGCCGTCGTTGTCGAAGGTCGCCACCCGTTCGTCGGCCGGCACCTCGGCTGCCTGCTCGACGAACGCGGTGATCGCCTTCTTCGCGGCGCCGTCGCGCCAGGTGGTCAGCACGAGGCAACCTCCTCCCGTTGGTTAGGGTCGGACCACGCAGCGGAGGCCGAGGTGGCAGGTGGCGGTGTCGATCGCTTGTGCCATCCGGGCGGCCGGCCGGTAGCGGCGGCAGTAGTTCGGTGCGCACAGGTACGAGCCGCCCTTGATCACCTTTCGGGGGACTCGGTCACCGCGTTCGATGCTCCGGTCCCGCGGACCCGGTCCGCAGCACACGGGCGGGTCGTCGTGCGGGGCGTACCAGTCCGCGGTCCACTCCCACACGTTGCCGATCATGTCGTGGAGCCCGTAGCCGTTCGGCGGGTAGCGCCCGACCGGCGCGGTGCCGACGTACCCGTCCGCCGCCGTATTCGTGTACGGGAAGCGGCCCTGCCAGGTGTTGGCCATCCACACACCGTCCGGGACGAACTCGTCGCCCCACGCGAAGGCAGCGCCGTCGAGCCCACCCCGCGCGGCCAACTCCCACTCCGCCTCGGTGGGGATGTCCTTGCCCACCCAGCGCGCGTAGGCCTCGACGTCCTCCCACGCCAGGTGCACCGCGGGGTGATCGGGGCGGTCGCGGATCGAAGTGCCAGGCCCGTACGGGTGCCGCCAGTCCGCGCCGGGCACATAGCTCCACCAGTTGTAGGCGTTGCGCATATCGACCTCGTGCTGCGGTGCGATGAACACCGACGATGCCGGGACCAGGAGCTCGGGCAGAGCGTCCGGATATTCCGCCGGGTCCGGGGCCTGCTCGGCAAGGGTGACGTAGCCGGTCGACCGGACGAAACGCTGGAAGTCGCGGTTGCGCACCGTTGTGCGGTCGATCCAGAACCCGCCGACCGTGACGTCGTGGACCGGGGACTCCTCCGGGTAGTGGTCGTCGGAGCCCATCGCGAAGGTGCGGCCGGCGATCCACACCATGCCGGCGGTCCGGTCCGGCCGCGCAGCCACGGCCTCCCTACGTCCCTGGTCGGTGTGAGCGATAGCCACCTGATGTCACCTGCCTGCTGTGTGCGACGTCGCTACACGGTTCCAGCAGGACGAACCGCTCTTCCTCACCCCGGCAGGGTGAGGTGCGCACGCCAGGCGCGTCGGGGGCGTCTCGCTCTCTCGCAGTGACGCAGCGGCTGTGTCGCGGGTGGTGATTCACCTGATGCAGGTGAGGCCGGGCGTGGGGACAGGCTGTCCGATGGGTTGGCGCGTGCGGGCGAGGCCGCCTTCAATCGCGAGATCCGAGGAGTGGTGATATGGCCAGTTCGTTCAAGGGCAACATCAACATCGATATCCGTGACTCGGTTCCGGATTGGGAGCCGTTCGAGCCGCCGCGAGCAGCCGATGGCGCGCCGAACGTGGTCTACATGGTTCTCGACGACGTCGGGTACTCCGCGATGAGCTGCTACGGCGGGGTCATCGAGACGCCGAACATCGACCGCATCGCGGCCGACGGCGTGCGGTTCACGCAGTGGCACACGACCGCGCTGTGCTCACCGACCCGGTCCTGCCTGCTCACCGGCCGCAACCACACCCGCAACGCGATGGCGTGCATCACCGAGGCCGCGATCGGGTTCCCGAACGCCAACGGCACGATCCCGCCGGAGAACGGGATGCTCCCGGAAATCCTCGAAGAGCAGGGCTGGAACACCTACATCGTCGGCAAGTGGCACCTGTGCCCGACCGACGAGATGAACCTCGCCGCAACGCGGCGGAACTGGCCCACCGGTCGTGGGTTCCAGCGGTTCTACGGGTTCCTCGGCGCGGAGACGAACCAGTGGTACCCCGAACTCGTCTACGACAACCACCCGGTGGACCAGCCGAAGACTCCCGGGGAGGGCTACCACTTCACCGACGACATCACCGACAAGGCGATCGAGTTCATCAAGGACGCCAAGGCGATCGCACCGGACAAGCCGTTCCTCCTCTACTACGCGCCGGGAGCATGCCACGCGCCGCATCACGCGCCACGGGAGTGGATCGAACGGTTCCGGGGCCGCTTCGACATGGGATACGACGTACTGCGCGAAACCGTGCTGGCACGCCAGAAGGAGCTCGGCATCGTGCCGGCAGACACCGGGCTGCCGCCGATCAACCCGATAGGCACTCCGGAGACCCGTCAGGGCCCGGACGGGCAACCCTTCCCGCCGCTGGACTACACCAAGCCGTGGGACTCCCTGTCCGATGAGGAAAAGCGGCTCTTCGCGCGGATGGCCGAGGTCTATGCGGGTTTCCTCGCGCACGCCGACCACCACATCGGCCGGCTGCTCGACCACCTGGAGGAGACCGGCCAGCGGGACAACACACTCGTCATCCTGGTCTCCGACAACGGAGCCAGCGGCGAGGGCGGCCCGAACGGGTCGGTGAACGAGAACAAGCTGTTCAACGGCATCCCCGACGATCTCGATGACAACCTCGCGATGCTCGACGAGCTGGGCGGCCCGAAGACCTACAACCACTACGCCAACGGCTGGGCGATGGCCTTCAACACGCCGTTCAAGATGTGGAAGCGCTACGAGTTCAACGGCGGCACAGCCGACCCGTGCATCATCTCCTGGCCGTCGGTGCTCGGGCACGGTGGCGAGATCCGCCACCAGTACCACCACGCGATCGACCTGGTCCCCACGGTGCTCGACTGCCTGAGCGTGCAGGTGCCACCGGAGATCAAGGGGCACACGCAGAGCCCGCTCGACGGGGTGAGCATGCGCTACAGCTTCGACGACCCGTCGGCGCCGTCGGCCCGAGCCACCCAGTTCTACTCGATGCTGGGCTCCCGCGGGATCTGGCACGACGGCTGGAAGGCCGTCACGACGCACCCCACGGTGAGCGGCTGGAGCAACTTCGACGACGACGTGTGGCAGCTGTACCACACCGACGTCGACCGCACCGAGGTGCACGACCTCGCCGCCACACATCCCAACAAGCTCAAGGAGCTCGTCAAACTCTGGTTCACCCAGGCCAGCGCAAACGGTGCGTTCCCGCTCGACGACCGGTCCCCACTGGAGATCCTCGGCACCCCACGGCCCCAGCTTTCGGTGGCACGCAACCGGTACGTGTACTTCCCCGACGTGGCCGACGTCCCCGAACACCAGGCGGTGAACATCCGCAACCGCTCGTACACCATCGG
>NZ_DATBKY010000116.1:0-14712 GCF_036555685.1 Actinophytocola sp.
CAGCCGGCCCTGGTCGCGCCGCCAGCACGACGACTCGTACTTGATCGAGTAGCCGCAGTACTCGTCCTTGTGCGTGGTGTTCGGCGAGGACAGGCTGATCCGGATGTCCGGGTTCGCGTTGCCGTCGACGCGCTGCACGGACACCTGCCCGGTACCGGCCCAGCTGCGCGGGTCCGCGAGCGTCGTGTCGACGAGCTGGGCGAAGGAATCGTTGCCGCCGTACGGCTTGAGGTCGATGCCCTTCTCGACCTCGATCGTGTACGTGAACAGCTCGCCGCCCTTGCCGATCTTCTTGCCGGCACCGGGCAGGACCGTCCACGTGCCCTTGCCGGACTGCGGGTACGGCGCGCCCTTGGGCAGCTCGGCCGTGGGGATGTTCAGCGCCGGCGGCACCGCGGGCTGCTCGGACACGTTGGGCGCCACATCGCCGTCGCCGGCCGGCTGCTTGCCCGCCTGCCCCTGGACCGCCTGGCTCGAGCCGGGCGCGGCACCGTCGTCGCCGTAGGTCTGGATCAGCACCAGCAGGGTGACCGCGAGCAGCACGGGGATCGCGTAGATCCGCCAGCCGTACGTCGCCATGAAGCCGCGCTTCCGATGGCGGGATCCGCGTTTGCGCAGCTCGTCGCGTGTCGGCTGGCCGGTGGGACGCCAGGAGGCGGCGAGCGGCTGTGCCGGTGGCCGCCGCGCCCCCGGCCGGTACCGTTCCTGGGTCACCCGCTTGGTCACGGCAACAAGGGTGCCACAGTTCGCGCACGCCCTTCGGTTGAAGGTGATGCGCTCACCATTCGCCGGCCTCGGCACGCTCCCACATACCGAGTACCGCGCGGGCCACCGTGCCCGGACGCTCCATCTGCGCGACGTGGCCGGTGTTGGGCAGCACGAGCAACCTGCCGTGCGGGAAGGCCTGGGCCGTCCGCGGCGCCTTGCGGACGGTGACCAGCTTGTCCTTGGCGCCCCAGACGACGAGCGTCGGCACGTCGATCGACGGCGCGATGGTCCACAGCGAACGCGAGCGCGGCGCGAGCCAGGTGCGGAACAGGCCGACCGTGCTGCGGGCGAGCGCCGGGTTGGCCCACACCAGCCGCTCGCGCTCCGCGAACTCGTCGGCGGCCTCGCGCCTGCGGGACTCGGGGATGTGGTCGGGCTCGGCGAAGCACAGGCGAAGAAGCCGCATGACGCGGCGGTCCACGTCCTCGCGGGCCATCCGCTTGCGCACGGGCGGGCCGATCACCGGCAGGTAGGCGACCGTGAGCCGCGGGTCGGACATGCGCGAGAAGTACGGGCGCAGGTCCGGCATCGCGGGCGAGATCAGCGTCAGCGTGCGCACGAGCTCGGGGTGACGCTTGGCGAGCAGCATGGCGATCGCGCCGCCCATGGAGTTACCGAACAGGTGCACCGGGCCGGCCTCCAGGCCCGCGACGAACCGGGCGACCGTGTCGGCGTGCGCGGGCATCGAGTAGTCGAAGTGCTTGGGAGGTTCGGTGCGGCCGAATCCGGGTAGGTCCACCGCGATGCCGGGCACGCGGGTGGCGAGCTGGCCCGCGAGGTCGGTCCAGTTGGTCGCCGAGCCGCCCAGGCCGTGCACGTAGACCGCGATGGCGTCGGCGTCCGCCGGACCGGGCGTCCGCCGCACGTGCAGGGTCACCCCGCCGGAGGTCTGGTCCTCCCCCGGCCAGGGCGGGATCGACATGTCCACCGGCGGCAGCACGGCATCCGACAGCGGAACATGGGTGACGGGAGGCCTGGTCGCGGCGGGGGTACTCATCCCATCAGTATCCGGGACCGCATCGATCGTCGCGGATCGGCGTTACCCACGAGTAAGGTCATATCACCCGCACGGACCGGTGACCCCGGCCCGGAAGGAGAGGACGCGCGTGGGAGGCGGCATGTCGGAGACGGCGATACAACACGGTGGCCTGACCGGCCAGACACCGGCGAACCGGGCGGCCCGGCTGCCGCGGAACGCGCGGCGGGCGCAGCTGCTGTCCGCGGCGCAGGACGTGTTCGCGGCCAACGGGTACCACGCCGCGGCGATGGACGAGATCGCCGAGCGGGCGGGTGTGTCCAAACCCGTGCTGTACCAGCATTTCCCCGGCAAGCTCGAGCTCTACATGGCGCTGCTGGAGATGCACGTCGACGAGCTGATCGAGCGGGTCACCGACGCGATGGAGTCGACGAGCGACAACAAGCTGCGGGTGCGCAACGCGGTCAGCGCGTACTTCGACTTCGTCGACGGCGAGAGCCAGGCGTACCGGCTCGTGTTCGAGTCGGACCTGCGCGGCGAGCCGGCCGTCCAGGCGTCCATCGACCGCGGCACGGACGCCTGCGTGCGGGCCATCACGGCGACGATCACCGCGGACGCGGGCCTGGACGAGGAGCGCGCGTCGCTGCTCGCGGTGGGCCTGGTGGGCATCAGCCAGGTGGCGGCGCGCTCGTGGCTGTCCAACAAGGGCTCGATGGCCAAGGACGACGCCGTCGGCCTGATCTCGACCCTGGCGTGGAAGGGCATCGGCGGCGGCTTCCCGCTCCAGAACCCCTGACCCGGACCGACGCCTCGCGCGGCGTCGCCGACGGCCGCCTCACACACCGCGATCCCCGCACACAACAGCACACACAACAGCACGCACGCAGCCCCACCCGCTCCGGGGGGCCACCCACGTTCCAGCGTACCGGGAACAGGTGACGGGAAGATCGACTTCGGCGTGTCTGTGGATGGCTCGGGTGGTTGTGGACAACCGCGGCGGACGGGTGGCCGGGACTTCGAGCAGCGATCCGGCGTTCGGCCGACAGGAGTAGCGTTCGCGGCGTGTCCGGACCTACTGACTCCGACAACACGGGGGACGCGCGACGCGACCGGTGGCGGTCGCATCGGGCGGCGCGCCGGGCCGAGTTCGTCGACGCCGCCATGCGGGCGCTCGCCGAGCACGGGCCCGACGTCGGCATGGACCAGATCGCCGCGGAGGCCGGGGTCACGAAACCCGTGCTGTACCGCCACTTCACCGACAAGGCCGACCTGTTCGTCGCGCTCGGGCAGCGCGGCACGGAGATCCTCTTCGACCGGCTCATCCCCGCGATGAACAACGAGGAGGCGCCGGTCCCCCGCATCCGCAAGAGCCTCGACGCCTTCTTCTCCACCGTCGAGGAGCACCCGAACCTCTACCGCGTCCTCGTCCGGCGCTCGTTCGCCAAGGCCCGGGTCGAGCAGGACATCGTGGCCGAGGACAAGGAACTCATCGCCAACGCGCTGTCCGCCCTGCTGGGCGACTACCTGCGCTCGCTGGACATCGACTCCGGCGGCGCCGAGCCGTGGGCGCACGGCATCGTCGGCATGGTGCAGAACGTCAGCGAGTGGTGGCTCGAGCGCCGCACGATGAACCGGGACGCGGTGGTCGAGTACCTGACCCAGATCATCTGGTCCGCGATCGACGGCTTCACCCGCGCACGCGGCATCGCCCTGGACCCGAACAAGCCGCTCGCGGTCAACAAGGTGGTCAAGCTCCGCGCAGACGACGCCGGCTAGCACCCAAGACGGCCGCAGATCTTTGTGCGCGAAGTGAGGAACCCGATCAACGGAACCTCAGGGGACCGTGATGCCACCCAGCCGCTAACCACCCACGAACCCACACCCAGCCCCGGAACGCGACCGACACTTGAAATTCCGGGGAGGCGGACCGCTATGTGGCGAAGCCCACGCGGCGGGTGTCGGCCGTACCGATCTCCACGTAGGCGACCCGCGCGGACGGGACCACGAACCGCCGGCCCTTGTCGTCGATCAGGCTGAGCGTGCCGGCGGAGTCCTTCAACGCGGACGCGACGAGCGACTCGATCTCCTCGGGCGTCTGGTCGCTGTTCAGCACCAGCTCCCGCGCGGTGTCCGCGACTCCGACCTTGACCTCCACGAAGACCTCCGCCTCGCAAACGAACGTTGTCCCAGTAAGGCTAGCCGAGTCCCAGTGCGGACATCCGCCTGCCATGTGCCTGCTGCAACCGCCGGAACAGCGCCGCGATTCCCGCGAGGTCGCCCGTTCCGGTCACGATCAGCTCCGCGAGCCCGTCCCGCTCGGCCACGACGTACTGGGCCTGCGTCAACGCCTCGCCGAGCAGCCGCCGCCCCCACAGCGTGAGCCGGTCGCGCACGGTCCGGTCCTGCTCGATGGCCGCCCGCACCTCGCGCTCGGCGAACGCGGAGTGCCCGGTGTCCGCGAGCACCTCGTGGACGAGCGCGCCGGTCTCCTCGTCGACCCAGTTGGCGATCTCGCGGTACAGGTCGGCCGCGAGCCCGTCGCCCACGTACGCCTTGACCAGCGACTCCAGCCAGGATCGGGGCGCGGTCGAGGCGTGCCAGGTGTCGAAGTGCCCGATGAACGGGCGCATCGCGTCCTGCACGTCCACGTCGTGCTCGGCGAGGAAGCGCTCGATCCGGGTGTAGTGGCCGATCTCCGCCGCGGCCATCTCCGACAGCGCGGCGCGCCCGGGCAGCGTGGGTGCCGTGCGCGCGTCCTCGGAGAGCCGGTCGAACGCGGAGAGCTCGCCGTAGGCCAGCACGCCGAGCAGGTCGACGATCCCCTGGTCGATCGCCTTGTCCGTACGCGCCTCACCAGCACCGCTCACGACCGCTCCTCAGGCTCCGAGCGGCCGCTCGCGGCCGCCCTGTGACATGGTTCGCTCGCAAGCTCGCTCACGAGCCCAGAGACTATCCGGACCTACGCCCGGGTAGACTGACCAGGACGCGAGCTTTTCCAAGCCGCGTACAAGAGGGTGTGCGCGCCTCGCCGGCGCTCCCGCGCCATCCGCGCGGTCGAGCGGCTCGTCCAGGGCGGAGCGCGCTGGACCAAGGGAGAGAAGCTCATCAACGACACATCCGATGTGGACGCCGTTCAGCTGGAGCACAGCGAGGCCGGCGTCCCCGAAACCGACACGTCTCATCCACTCCAGGCCGGCGCGCCCGTCCGCGACGACTCCCCCACGTTCGCCGAGTTCGGCGTCCGCGCGGAGATCGTCAAGGCGCTTTCCGAGGCCGGCATCGAGCGAACCTTCGCGATCCAGGAGCTGACGCTCCCGCTGGCGCTCGCCGGCGAGGACGTCATCGGCCAGGCACGCACCGGCACCGGCAAGACGCTGGGCTTCGGCGTGCCGCTGCTCCAGCGGATCACCACCCCCGGCGACGGCACCCCGCAGGCGCTCGTCGTCGTGCCGACCCGCGAGCTGTGTCTGCAGGTCTGGCACGACCTGTCCGACGCAGGCCGCCACCTCGGCGTCCGGGTGCTGTCGATCTACGGCGGCCGCCCGTACGAGCCGCAGATCGACGCGCTGCGCAAGGGCGTCGACATCGTGGTCGGCACCCCGGGCCGGCTGCTGGACCTCGCCGAGCAGCGCCACCTGGTGCTGGGCAAGGTCGAAGCACTCGTCCTCGACGAGGCCGACCGCATGCTCGACCTGGGCTTCCTGCCCGACATCGAGCGCATCCTGCGGATGGTCCCCGAGAAGCGGCACACGATGCTGTTCTCGGCCACCATGCCCGGCCCGATCATCACGCTGGCCCGCACGTTCCTGCGCCAGCCCACGCACATCCGCGCCGAGGAGCACGACGCGGGCGCGATCCACGAGCGCACCCGCCAGTTCGTCTACCGGGCGCACGCGCTGGACAAGATCGAGGTCGTCGCCCGCGCGCTGCAGGCCGAGGGCCGCGGTCTCACGATGATCTTCAGCCGCACCAAGCGGACCGCGCAGAAGATCGCCGACGACCTCGGCGAGCGCGGCTTCGCGGTCGCCGCCGTGCACGGGGACCTCGGCCAGGGCGCCCGCGAGCAGTCCCTGCGCGCGTTCCGCTCCGGCAAGGTCGACGTGCTGATCTCGACCGACGTGGCCGCCCGCGGCATCGACATCGAGGACGTCACACACGTCATCAACTTCCAGTGCCCCGAGGACGACGGCACCTACGTGCACCGCATCGGCCGCACCGGCCGGGCCGGACGCGCCGGCGTGGCGATCACGCTCGTCGACTGGGACGAGGAGCCGCGCTGGAAGCTGATCAGCGACACGCTCGGCCTGGACATCCCGGAGCCGGTGGAGACCTACTCGACCTCCGAGCATTTGTTCAGCGACCTCGGCATCCCGGAGGGTTCGACCGGCCGGCTGCCGCTGGCCAAGCGGACGCGGGCCGGCCTGGACGCGGAGCCCCAAGAGGACCTGGACGGCAAGGGCCGCCGCGGGCGCAACCGGCGCCGCCGTAACGGGGTCAAGAGCGGGGTCAAGAGCGGCGTCGCGAGCGAGAGCAACGGCGAGAGCCCGCGGACCGGCGACGGCGAGTCCGGCGAGCCGCGGCGGCGGCGCCGGCGGCGCAGCCGCGGCGGGGAGAGCCAGCAGGCCGAACCCGCGGCCGAGACGTCCGGCACCTCGCCGGCCGGCCGCTCCGACCGTCCGGCCCGCAGGCGCCGGCGGCGCAGCCGGGGTGGGGTCGACGTGCCGGAGACACCGAACGCGAGCGAAACAGCGCCTTCGGCAGACTGACACCCCGTGACGCACCACTTCGGGGACGAGGACGTGCTCGAACCGGGCGCGGACCCGGACCGGCCCGAGCCGGTCGTGCGCACCCGCTTCACGCGCAGACGGGACGTCGTCGTGGCGGCGCTCATCGCGGTCGTCGCGCTCGTCGCCGGGCTGCTCGTGTGGCTGAGCAGCGACATCCGCGCGACCACGGCGCAGACCTACGCCGGCCCGGCGCCCACGCCGGGTCGCCCCACGGCGTTCCCGCCCTCGCTCGGCGAGACGTGGCGGGCGAGGAGCCCGGCGACGCCGACGCCGGTCACGATCGGCCCGGCGGTGGTGACCGGCGACGGCCAGGACGTCGTCGGCCGGGACCCGATCAGCGGCAAGCCCCGCTGGCGGTACAGCCGCGACCTGCCGTTGTGCACGCTGACCTCGGCGTGGTCGATGGCGATCGCGGTGTATGAGAAGTCGGACAACTTGCTGCCGTCGGACGACCCGCGCGCGGCCGGCGGCTGCAGCGAGGTGACCGCGCTCGACCCGGCCACCGGCAGGCGCGGAAAGCAGCCGCGGGCCGGCGAGCAGCGGGACAAGCCCGACCTGGGCGAGCGAAACTCCGACGCCGAGCTCGGCACGCGGCTGCTGTTCGACGGCAGCTACGTGACGACCACCGGCGACCGGCTGCTGACGACGTGGCGGTCGGACCTGGTGCAGACCATGGAGTACGGCCAGGTGCCGGCCGTGGTCAACCCGGACAAGCAGCCGCGGACCGGCTGCGAGTACCACACGGTGGCGGTCGTGCAGTCGCGGATCGCGGTCGTCGAGGACTGCCCGGACGACGGCGGCGACCGGCTCACGGTGTACCGGGCGACCGGCAACAACGACTCGGAGAAGCCGGAGGTCGTGGCGAGCGTCGGGGTGGCCAACGGCTCGCGGGTGGTCGCGATGACCGACGAGTGCCGCCTCAACCCGGCCGACGAGGAGGACGTGCAGCAGTGCACGGCGGTCGTCGAGCCGAACCCGGCACGGCTGATCGTGCTGAACGAGAAGGGCGAGCAGGCCGCCAGCTACCCGCTGTCGCTGGGCCCCGGTGACCTCGCGAACGAGCCGGTGGACCACGTCGTGGCGACGGCCACCACACCGGTCGCGGTCTACTGGTACACGGGCTCGAAGACGATCGCGCTGTCCCGGGGCGATCTGAGTCCGTTGTGGACCGTCGACGGCGCGCTCGGGCCGGGCACCATGTTCGCCGGCCAGATGCTCGTCCCGGTGAAGAACGGGCTGCGCGTCCTCAAGCCCGCGACCGGCAAGCCGGTCGGCACGCTGCCCGTCGACCGCGGTGACTACGCCGGACCGATCGCGATGTCGACGCTCGGTCCGATGGTGTACGAGCAGCGTGGCGACACGCTGGTCGCGATGCGCTGAACATCACGGAGTGTCACAGTTCACCTCCGCTCTACAGCGCCACCAGGCGTCGTGAGGCACACTCGGAGTGTGCAGCAGCCGCCGTCGCAGATCAGTCCCCACCGGGGTAGCCGGATCGATCTGCCCGGCCGGTACGGACCCATCGCCGCGCTGTACGCGAAGTCCGCGGCCGCGGGCGACCCGCCGCCGACCGCGTTGCTGGTGCCGGGGTACACGGGGTCCAAGGAGGACTTCGCCCCGCTGCTGGACCCGATCACGGACGCGGGCTTCGACGCGATCGCCATCGACATGCCTGGCCAGTACGAGTCCGGCGGACCCGACGACGAGGACGCGTACCTGCCGGCGCCGCTGGGCATGGTGATCGCGGAGCTGGTCGGCAAGCTCGCGGCCGAGGGCAACCAGGTCGTCCTGCTCGGCCACTCGTACGGCGGCCTGGTGGCTCGTGGCGCCGTGCTGGCGGACGCGCCGGTGGCCGGGCTGACGTTGATGGACTCCGGTCCGGGTGAGCTGCCCGACGGCTTCCGCCGGCAGGCGCTGGACATCGGTGAGCCGGCCATGCGGGAGCACGGCATCGAGGCGGCGCAGCGGCTGCGCGAGCAGCTGGACACGCAGCGGGCGATCTCGCCGGAGCTGCGGATGCTGCTGCGGGAGCGGTTCGTCCGCTCGGTGCCGGCGGCGCTGCTGGGCAAGGCGCGGGCGCTGCGCAGCGAGCCGGACCTGGTGTCGTCGCTGGCGCGGACGCTGCACCAGGACGGCGTGCCGTGCCTGGTGGTGTGCGGCGAGGGCGACGACGCGTGGTCGGTATCCGCGCAGCGGGACATGGCCGACCGGCTGGACGCGGACTTCGCCGTGATTCCCGGCGCGTGTCACTCGCCCAACACGGAGAACCCGGCCGAGCTCCTGGCGACGCTGATTCCTACGTGGCGGTCCTGGCTGGCTTCCTGAGCGTCACGACCACCAGAGGAGCCACATCGTGACTCCGGTGATCGCCACGACCGCCAGCGCCGCGAGACCGGCCAGCACGCCCTCGTTCTTGTCGGCCACGCGCTGCACCAGGACGGCGAGCACGGCCGCGCCGAGGTGACCGCCGACCATCGTCGCGCCGGGGCCGGGCACGCCGCGGATCCAGGCCAGCACCTGGAAGACCACCACCACGATCGCGAGCACCGACAGGCCCACGGCCAGCGCGCCGGCCAGCTCGCGGCCGAATCCGCCGCGTCGCGGGCGTTCGCGGGGAGGTTCAGCGGCCAAGGCCACTGTCGTGTCGCCGGAAGTCGCCAGGGGCACCGTGGGCGAGTTCTCTGACACGGATCATCCCTTCACCTCGTCGGCGCGAGCGAGCAGCGACCAGGGCTCGGCCTGCGGGCCGGCTGCCTGGCCCTCGGGGCAGCTGCGTCGAAAGTCACACCAGGCGCATTGCCTACCCACCTGCGGCGGAAACAAAACATCCGGATCGCCGCCGGCATTGAGGGTATCCGTCGCCAGGTTGAACTCCTCGGCCGCCTCCTCCACCCGCGTCCGATGCCTGGTCAGGGAGTCCTCGGTGTGCTCCCACGCCGCCACGGTCCCGCTCGGCAGGTGGTGCAGCTCCACCCGGCGGCACGGCCGGCGCAACGTGCGCCGCGCGGCGAGGGCGTACAGGGCAAGCGCTTGCGACGCACGCGCGTCGTCGGTGGTCAGCGCCGTCCGGCCGGTCTTGTAGTCGACGATCACGAGCTCGCCGTCGCGCTCGTCGATGCGGTCCACCCGGCCCTCGGCGACGATCGTGCCGATCGGGGCGGACACCCAGCGCTCGAGGCCGATCGGGTCGTCGGCGACGTCGATCTCCTTGACGTAGTCCGCCACCCAGCCGGCCGCGAGATCCCGGTAGGTCGCCGCCTGGACCGGGCCCGCGAAGCCCTCGTCGGTCCAGTTGGTGCCCACGAGCGCGGCCGCGGCCTCGGGCGTGCGGCGGCGCACGGGCAGCTCGAAGAAGGCCCGTAACGCGTTGTGCACCACCGCGCCGAGCGTGTTGTGCGCGAACGCGCCCCCGCGCGGCGGCGTCGGGCGGTCGAGGTAGGCCATCCGGAACCGGCGCGGGCAGTCCATCCAGGACGACAACCGGGCCGGCGTGACCTTGATCAGCTTGCGCGGCATCGCGTCGAACCCGAGTTGCACGCCGTCAACCGTAGAGCAGCCCACCGACACTCAGCCGCCGGCCACGAACCCGCGCACCGAGTTCGCGATCAGCTGCACCGCGATGGCCGCGAGCAGCAGGCCCGCGATCTTGGCGAGCAACGTGATGCCGCTGTCCTTGATCAACCGGATCAGCTCGCCGGAGTAGCGCAGGCACAGCCACAGCACGAGGTGCACGGCCACGATCGCCGACGCGAGCGCGAGGTACGAGCCGAGGTGGCCGCCGGCCTGGCGCACGAACACGATCGTCGCCGCGATGGCGCCGGGGCCGGCCAGCAGCGGCGTGCCGAGCGGCACCAGCGCCACGTTGACGTCGTCGACCGCCTGGGGCTGTGCGGCGTCGCGCCCGGTCAGCAGGTCCAGCGCGATCAGCAGCAGGAGCAGCCCGCCCGCGCCCTGCAGCGCCGGGATCCCGATGTGGAGGTAGGAGAGGATCGCCTCACCGCCGACCGCGAACAGCGTGATCACGCCGAGCGAGACCAGCACGCCCTGGCGCGCGGCGCGCAGCCGAGCGGGCCGTGGCCGGCGGCCGACGAGGCTCAGGAACACCGGCACCGTGCCCGGCGGATCCATGATCACGACAAGGGTGATCGCCACCTCCGCGAAGAGGCGCGCGTCGAAGAGGTTCACGAGGCCGTGACGATCTCTACGCCGGTGGCGCGCGCGGCGATCGCGTCGAGCATCTCCGGTGCCGTGGTCTCCTGGCCGAGCCGCAGGACCTTGTTCGTCCCGTGATAGTCGCTCGAGCCGGTCATGATCAGGTCGAGGTCCTCGGCCAGCGCGCGCAGCCGGGCGCGCGCCTCCGCGTCGTGGTCCGGGTGGTCGACCTCCACGCCCGCCATGCCGAGGCCGGCCAGCTCCTTGATCACCTCGGCGGTGACCGTCGGCCCGCGGTGGTGCGCGAACGCGTGCGCGAGCACGGTCACGCCGCCGGCGCTGTTGATCGTCTCGATCGACGACTCGACCGGGGTGCGCGAGCTCGGCACGTAGTAGCGCCCGCGGTCGTTGAGGAACCGCTCGAACGCCTCGTCCACAGTGGACACCACGCCTGCCTTCACGAGCGCCATCGCGATGTGCGGGCGGCCCGCGGTCGAGTCCTCCGGCAGCTCCGCGAGCAGCTCGTCCGCGTCGACCGGGAAGCCGTCCTCGGCCATCCGGCCCGCCATCGTCGCGAGCCGCCTGCGCCGCTGCGCGCGGGCGCGCGCGTGGTCGGCGACGACGGCCTCGGCGTCCGGGTCGAAGAGGTAGGCCAGCAGGTGCACGGTGCAGTAGCCGCCACGGCCGTCGGGCGATCGGCACGACAGCTCGGCGCCGCGGACCAGCCGCAGCCCGGCCGGCAGTGCGGCACGCGCCTCGGCCCAGCCAGACGTGGTGTCGTGGTCGGTGATCGCGACCGCGTCCAGGCCGGCGGCCGCCGCGTTGGCGATCAGCTCGGCCGGGCTGTCGGTGCCGTCCGACGCCGTCGAGTGCGTGTGCAGGTCGATCCTCACGTGCCCATTAGACGTGAGTGGTCCGCTCAGCCCACCATCGGCTTGCGCTTGGCCAGCCGCTGCGCCTTGATCATCGAGAAGCGCGCCTTCTGCGCTTCCTTGTCACCGAAGACGAGCTCGGAGATCGCGTCGTAGACCTGCTCGGCCTTGGGCAGGTAGGACAACCGGTTCAGCGCCTGGATCTGACCGGCCGACTCCACGATCATCGTGCCGTAGCCCAGGATCCGGCCCATCAGCGGACGTTCGTAGGTGAGGTCGGTGACCTTGCTGATCGGCATCATCAACACCTTGGTCGTGATGATGCCGGTGGTCATCATCATCCGCTGGTCCGTGACCACGATCCGCTCCACCCACCAGACCAGGACCTTGTAGGTGAACCGCAGGACGATGAACAGCGCGAAGTACCAGAGGATGTTCTGCACCAACCACATCGCGGGCGGCAGCAGGTAGGACACCATGAGCGCGACCGCGAGCAGCGCGACCGCCTCGAAGATGTCCCAGGCGAGACAGCCCCAGTGCAGGCGTACCCGGATGACCCGGCGCTCCGAGTCGAGCAGGTACTCGTCAGGATCGCGTGGCGCGAACATGATTCGACCGTACTCGGATCAGGTCTGGAAGACCGAACGGACGAACGTGATCACCGCTTCGGCGGCGTCCTTGAGCGTGTTGAGGATGGACGTCACGAGCGCCGCGGACTGGACTGGCTGAGTCACCAGGAAGAACACAATCAACGCCGCGCCGGAAATTATCAGAACCTTCTTGACATTCACCGCGAGCTACTCCGTGTCCCACGCGTTCCGTGATCGTAGGTTGTTGAACGAAAACCACCCTGACACACTTGTACCGCACGGCGCTGGAGAACGGGAGGGGAGTCCCGCTCTTGGGGGCAGGCGACCGGTGTGGTACGCGAAATTGGCTACGCTGTGTGTTCGTGACCGGTGCTCGCATTCCGATGATCAGGTGCGTCGGCGCGGTCGTCCATGACACAGCGGGGCGACTGTTGCTGATCAAGAGAGGGCACGCGCCGGGCCGCGGGCTCTGGTCGCTGCCCGGCGGCCGGGTCGAAGCGGGCGAAACGGACGAACAGGCCGTGGCGCGTGAGCTGCTGGAGGAGACCGGCCTGACGATCCGCGCGGGCGTGCTCGTCGGCCGGGTCGAGCGGCCGGCGCCGGGCGGGGTGTACGAGATCTTCGACTACGCGGCCGAGGTCGTCGGCGGCTCGCTCGCGCCGGGCGACGACGCGGACGGCGCCGCCTGGGTCGGCCGGGCGGAGTTCGCGGCGCTGGAGGCGAGCGGCGAGCTGGTCGCACAGCTGGCGGACACGCTGCGCGAATGGGACGTGCTGCCGCGAAGCTAGGCGCCTACGCGAGCCACTCCATGCGCTCGCCGTGCAGGGACGTCTTGGCCAGTGCGGTCGCCGCGGGCCGCCCGCCGGACCAGCGGACCAGGCCCAGGACGCCGAAGACCTGCTCGCCGTCGCCCGCCCGCAGGTCGTCACGGTCGGGCAGGAGCAGGTCCAGGCCACCCAGGTAGCCCTCGTGGCTCACCCACCACAGTGGCCGGACCGCGGCCAGGTCGGCCAGCGCGTCGACGAAGGCGCGACGGCGCTCGGCGGTGAACAGCCACAGCACGTTGCTCGTCAGCACCACCAGCGGCACGTCGGCCGGGATGCGGCCGGCCACCGCGGCGAGGTCGTCGACCGCGTCGCCGGCCACGAGCTCCGGCGGCGCCTTGCGCTGGGCGGCCGCGGCCGCGCCGAAGAGCCGCAGGCGCTCCGGCTGGTCGGGCCAGATGCATGCCTCGAGCCAGGCGTACTGCTCTTCGTCGGTCAGGTCGACCGGGTTCGCGTCCAGCCCGATCTTCGTCACGGTGGAAAGCCGCTTCGGGATCGACGGCAGCGTCGCGCCGGGCGCCAGCTCCAGCGCGCAGTGCAGCCCGACCGGCGCGCGAGGCGGCCCCGCGGCGAGCTGGCCCGCCTGCTGGGTCTGGTAGCGGTAGGCGTAGGTGTCGATGCCGAGCAGCAGGCCGGCGCTGGTGCCGACCTCGAGCAGGCCGACCGGCTTGCCCGCCTGCTTCGCGGCGAGCGTCACCGCCGGGTAGAGCAGCGCGGCGCGGCGGACCTCGTTGGTCTGCGTCACGTGGTTCGCGATCAGCCCGCGCACGCGGTCGGCACGCGCCAGGACGAACGAGCGGAACAGGGGCCACAGGGCGGCGTCGGGCCCGTAGGTCCCGCCGAGCGACGGGTAGTAGTTCGTCAGCTCGTGGAACGGCTCGGACTGCAGCACCCGCTGCACGGCGGCGAGCAGCAGCGTGGCGCTGACCGCCTCGGGGGTCGGGGCGGCGGTGAGCAGGCCCGCGATCTCGTCGTCGTCCGACGCGTGCCCGGCCAGATGGCTGTACAGCGGGGAGGTCTGCGCCGCGTGCTGGTCCGCGAACCATCGCAGGTGGTGGCGGATCTCCTCCAGCGACGCGGCGGCCATGGCGCCTAGTCTGCCGCAGGCTCCGGACGGCCCGGCTGCTCGCCTCCCCTGGCCTCGCCGTACGAACGTTTGGGGACCATCACCTTGCGGCGGAAGACGCAGACGACCGTGCCGTCCTGCTTGTACCCGCGGGTCTCCACGTACACCACGCCGCGGTCGTCCTTGGACTTCGACGGCGTCTTCTCGAGCACCTCGGTCTCGCCGTAGATCGTGTCGCCGTGGAACGTCGGCTTCACGTGCCGCAACGACTCGATCTCGAGGTTCGCTATCGCCTTGCCTGAGACGTCCGGCACGGACATGCCGAGCAGCAGCGAGTAGATGTAGTTGCCCACCACGACGTTCTTGGCGAAGTCCGTGGTGTTCTCGGCGTAGTTCGCGTCCAGGTGCAGCGGGTGGTGGTTCATCGTGAGCAGGCAGAACAGGTGGTCGTCGTACTCCGTGACCGTCTTGCCCGGCCAGTGCTGGTACGTCGCACCGATCTCGAACTCCTCGTAGCATCGCCCGAACTGCATGATCCGCCCTCACTCGCCTTCCGTGATCCGAACCGCCGAAGTCGCCAGCCGTGGCAGGGAGCCTCAGCGCAGCTTGTAATCCTCGAGCAGCCGACGTCCGATGATCATCCGCTGGATGTCTGCGGTGCCTTCGCCGATCAGCAG
>NZ_DATBKY010000117.1:0-18226 GCF_036555685.1 Actinophytocola sp.
AGGTTTGCGCGGAAGGCAAACTCCCACGATCGGTGGCGCCTCACTGGGGCGGTAGCTCAGTCGGTTAGAGCAGAGGACTCATAATCCTTTGGCCGTGGGTTCGAGCCCCACCCGCCCCACTCAGCCCCACTCTGAACCCCCACTCTGAACAGGTAATATGCCGAAACGGCAATGTTAAATTCGACCGCTGGGTGCGAGTCTCGTCTTAGAGCCTGTTCCTGAACCCTATTTGGCGAGTCGTCGGCTGGTGATGCTGATCATGGTCCATCTGACCATGGCTTCGTGGTGTTCAGGTCGGCGTTCGTAGTCGCGGACGCATCGTCGGTGCCCGGCAATCCAGGCCAGTGTGCGTTCCACGACCCAACGTCGTGGCAGGACTACGAATCCAGTGGCGGTATTGGAGCGTTTGACGATCTGGAGTGTGATCTTCAGGCGGGTTCGGGCCCAGTCGAGGAGTTTGCCGGCGTAGCCACCATCGGCCCAGACCAGCCGGATCCGGCGACAGGAGGCGATGAGCTGGTCGAGTAGGGGCCGGGCGCCGTCGCGGTCTTGGACCGACGCGGCTGTCACGATGACACACAGCAACAGACCCAGGGTGTCCACGGCGATGTGGCGTTTACGCCCCTTGATCTTCTTTCCGGCGTCGTAGCCGCTGCCGGTGGCACCCACGGTCTGTGCTGACCTCACCGAAGCCGAGTCGATGATCGCCGCGGATGGCACCGCCGCGCGGCCGTCGCGCACCCGGACGCGGTCACGCAAGCCGTCCAGCACGTCCTGGGTGATGCCAGCAGCTTCCCAGCTGGCGAAGTAGTTGTAGACCGTGGACCACGGTGGAAAATCCACCGGGAGTGCCCGCCACTTGATGCCGTTGTCGACCAGGTAGAAGATTGCGTCCACGATCGCCCGTCGGCAGTGGACCTCCCGCCGGCCGCCCTTGCCTGTCAGCCACGCCGGATCCGGCAACAGCGGATCGATCAGAGCCCACTGGGCATCCGTGGTGTCCGACGGGTACCGGCGAACACGACAACCGGGCCGGTCCCGATGAAACGGCGCCAGACGACAACACACCCGGTCCGGGCACACCTCAACCTGCGGGATACGGCACGATGACAACGGAACTCCTGGTGGAACGGCGACTCAGCACCGCTCGAACTACCAGGAGTTCCTCCATCACCAGCGCAGACACGCCGTCACAAGATCAGTTCAGGAACACGCTCTAAGGCCTCCCCGAGGTCGTGTCGAACGTGTGGCCACAGACGATCGTCCAGACGTCATCTGTCCACAATGCTCTGGCCGGGATGGTCCCGGTGGTCACCTGCACCGTCGCGGGCAGGACCTATCCAAACCCGTCACCTTCGAGGTCCCAATGCAGACCCGTTCGCCCGCGACGGTGGCAGGCTTCGCACCGGCCAGCGGGAGCAGCACGACAGAGTGCCGAGATGAGGTTCCGACGGAGCCGCCCATGTGTCAGGTGATCAGCGCTTGGCAAAGGAGCCGAGTCGGGTGGCCGCCGCCGGCGAGCGTGACACCGAAACCGCCGTGGGGTCGTTGGGGGAGCCGTCCGAAGAGGACGGTGCAGAAGGTCGGCTGCCACCCGCGGTACTCGTTGTTCGGCGCGGTGGTGAGATCGTTCAGGACGACGACCGGGTCGGCGGTGTGGACCGCCGCGGCGCGCAGGGTATACCGGGCGAGCGAGGTGACGGCCGCGGCGGCCTTGCCACACCTGTCGCCGAGGAACAGGGCCCACGTGTCGTCGGCCAACCCGGCTCACCGTGCCCGCGCGGCGAACCCCGCGATGGCGTCTGCGGTCGTCTCGGGGGCGCTGGGCTGGGGCAATGGCCGGTGGCGGACAGGGTGATCAGCCGGCTGCCGGGCAGGTGGGCCTTCATGAAGTCACCCACCTCAGGCGGGGCGATCGCGTCGCCGGCGCACTGGGCGATCAGCGTGGGACGCGACCTTGGGCAGGTCGGCGCGGTTGTGGGACAGGAACGTCACTCGCGCGAACGATCTGGCGATGGCCGGTTCGTGTCCGGCAGAAGCTGTCCGGCGGTTTCTCGGCCGGCTCCGGCCGGTCCGGGTTGCCCATGATCACCGGGGGCCATCGCGGCCGACCAGGTGAGGTAGTTCGCGTCAGGCGACTCGAGCAGCTCGTCGATGTCCTGTTCGCTGAACCAACCACGGTAGCCGGCGGCCGGGTCGTCGGTGAAGCGCAGCGAGGGAGCCAGCAGGACAAGGCCGGCGAACAGGTCGGACCGCCCCGCTCCCACGTGGTCGAACAGGGCCACGGAGAACTCCTGCTCCAGCACCGGCACGACCAGCCGCCACATGTCCTGGTCGTACCCGAACCCGTGCGCCAAGACCATACCGGACCCAAGTCACCTTCAATGGTTCCTGGCGAGGTGAACCCACCGGCCTCGGTGGTGCGCGGCCCGTGGCACCACGGCGGTCAGGTGTGATGTATCCGCTTGCGCAACTGCAGGATGCGTACCGTTCCCGGGATCGCCACGAGCAGCCCGCCTGCGGCCACGCCCAGCAGGATGGCGACAGCTAGCGGCAGTTGCCCGGAGAAGCCGAAGTAGTCGACCTGAACGGTCTGTGAGTTCTGTATGACGAAGATGAGCAGCAGGACCAGAATGGCGGCGGCGATGACGAGTCCGACCCACAGCCCTCCGAATCGGCTCCTTCCGACCGATGCCGGATTGGTCGGCGGGGTGCCCACAGCATCCGGCGCCGATTGCGGCGACGGAGTCAGGTTTCCCGGCTGGTCGGCTCGGCCCTGAGCGTCGTCTCCCGGCTGTCTCGACTTCGCTACTGAAGTCTCCGGAGCCGTGAACGGCGGGACAACGCTGGACTGGTCGATGTCGCCGGGGCCTGGTGCCGGTCGTTCGCCGGGTGATTGGTAGCGATTCATCAGGATCCTCCCGTAGCAGCGGCGACCGGGCCGCGCCGCTCCGCGCTCGAGACCACGACAATGCGTGTGGCATCGAGCCATCACGCTGTCATGTCCTCCCGCATGGTGAACATGCCGTTAACGCTTCGCAGTACCCCGTGATGAGCCGTCAAATCCGCCAGCGGACGGACTGTCCCTGCCATGGGACACGCGCAGCGACTGCTCTCCCGGGCGTCGTCAGGCGTGCGCGTCCGCTGTGGACTGCTTGAGCCTGCTGGCGAGGCGTTCGGGCTTGGGCCAGCGGACCTTGGACACCCAGCTGAGCTTCTCGAAGGCCCAGATGACCCGGGCGGAGATGTCGATCTGTCCGCGGCGCACGCCGTGGCGGGCGCACGTCGGGTCAGCGTGATGCGAGTTGTGCCACGACTCGCCCATCGACGCGATGGCGAGCGGCCAGAAGTTCGCCGACCGGTCGCGTGCCTCGAATGGCCGGTCGCCGATGAGATGGCAGATCGAGTTCACCGACCACGTGACGTGGTGCAGCAGCGCGACTCGCACCAGGCTCGCCCAGAAGAACGCGGTCACCGCACCCCACCACGACATCGTGATGACGCCGCCGAGCACGGCCGGCGCGAGGAGGGTGACGACGGTCAGCAGGGGGAACAGGCGGTCGACGCGCTCGATGTCGCGGTCGGCGAGCAGGTCGGGCGCGAAGCGGCGGGCGTTGGTCTTGGCGCGTTCGAACATCCAGCCCATGTGCGCGTGCCAGAAGCCTTTGACCAGTGCCGCGGGTGTGGTGCCGAACCGCCAGGGCGAATGCGGGTCTCCGTCACGGTCGGCGTAGGCGTGGTGCCTGCGATGGTCGGCCACCCAGCCGACCACGGGGCCCTGCATCGCCATGCTGCCCACCACTGCCAACGCGATGCGAAGACCACGCCGGGCGCGGAAGGCGCCGTGGGTGAAGTACCGGTGGAACCCGACGGTGACCCCGAGACAGGTCAGCGTGTAGAAGAACGCGGCCAGCCCGATGTCCCACCATCCCAGGCCCCATCCCCAGGCGAACGGCACGGCCACGACTAATGCGGCCAACGGGACGATCGCGAACAGTTTCACCAGCAACGCCTGCGCCGGCGACTTCTCACCGGACATCATCGGTTCGGGCTGGTGGGATTCCGGGGGACGTGCCGGGAGTTCGAGAGTTGTCATGCGGGCTACCTCCGGTAGCTGAGTGAATGCCACCAGGGGTTCCGGGCAACAAGATGTGCATACCGATAACGAGTCAGAAGTCGCCGAAGTTCCGGGATGTTCAGTCCCTCCGGACGGGACGTACCGCCGTCGCCTGCAGACCCGTTGCGGCCCGGCTCGACCTCGTACTCGACCCGCTGGGCGCGTCGGCGAGGCCGTGTTGGCTGTAGTCCTGAACCTCGGAACGGTGCACGAACAACGTCGTCTCCGCCGCCTGCGGGGGTGATGAATCCGTAGCCCTTCGTCGCGTTGAACCATCGGACCGTTCCTTGTGCCATTCGCTACTCCTGCGCACGAGTTGGTGTCTGTGGCGGGCGGGACCAAGCCGGCCGCCCGCCCACCCACCCCCGGCGTGTCCGGACTGGGTGGAAGGCGACGTGGGCGATTAACGGGCCGCGCCTGAGGTCTTGCATGACAAGTCACCGGGGACGTGCCGGTTGCACAGAGATTCCGTTCTCCGGCCAGAAAAGTCGGCTCGGATGGACTGCCGGGGGCCGCCTCGGTGGCATGTCGGCGGTAGTTGCCCCAATAGTCATGACGGTACACCCGGTCCGCCGCGCGCGCTCGATGCAGCAACGGTCGCGTGCGAGAGGATGTCCCGATGCACAGCGCCACCGCAGACCGACGTGAATGACGAGGAGCCCGTTGATGGTCACCGAGAACGCAGCACGGCTCGCCGTGCTCATCGACGCGGACAACGCGCAACCGTCAATTGTGGAGGGTCTGCTCGCAGAGGTCGCGAAGTACGGCACGGCGCACGTCAAGCGTGCGTACGGCGGCTGGACCGGCACCAACCTCAGAGGCTGGAAGGACCAGTTGCTGGCCCAGTCCATCCAGCCCGTGCAGCAGTTCGCCTACACCTCCGGCAAGAACGCCACCGATGCGGCGATGGTCATCGACGCGATGGACCTGCTCTACTCGGAACGTTTCGACGGCTTCTGCATCGTCTCGAGCGACAGCGACTTCACCCGGCTGGCGGCACGACTGCGACAAGTTCATCTACGTCGAGAACCTGACCTATCCGGAGGATCCCATCGCGGCCGCGGACACGAACCCAGCGGCGAAGAAGGCCGTGCCGGCCACCCAGCTCAAGCGCGACTCGGCGCTGGCGAACCTGTTGCGCAACGCCGCCGAGGCCACGTCGGACGACGACGGCGGGGCCACCCTCGCGTCGGTCGGCCACATCATCACCAACCAGCAGCCCGACTTCGACTCCCGCACCTATGGCTATGCCAAGCTCAGCGACCTGGTTTCGGCGACCACCCTGTTCGAGCTCGACCGCCGCCGGGACAGCCGACGGCAAGGCCGGCCTGCTCGTCATCCGCGACAAGCGACGCCGATCGGCCAAGCGATGATCGCGGGACGGCACAGATCGTGACGACGGCACGGGTCGTGTAGCCTCGACAATGTCGAAGGCAACTCGTATGCCGGTACTCGAGCCGGTTTCGTCCTCGGCGAGCCCGTCCGGTCGACGTCTCGGCCGGGGAGGGAGTACCGACATGTCGTCGGTCTCGCGCCCACCCGAATCCACCGCCGAGGTCCCTTCCCCCGCGACACCATCGCGGGTGCGTATGAAGCCGGTTGCGCCGTCCGCGGCCGATCTCGGATATGTCGACGGGGCATGGTGGCCACGTACCCGTGATCTGACGGCGGAACTCCCGGCACTGTTCGCCGCGCTGGCGGACGACCTGGGCACCATCGAACGGCTGACGTACAACCTCGACGAATGGCCGCGCGCCGCACGCCGGCTCCAGGTCGGGGATTCGTCGGTCCGGCTCGGCGGTTTCCGGTACCAGGGTGCCGACACGATCGACGTGACCGGCGCCCGGCGCGGGCGGATCACACTTCTCGTGGTGCCGCCCGACACGCCCGCCGCAGACGCGGAGAAGATCACGGAGGCCGCGGCGGACGTGCTCAACGTTGACCGCGTCGGGACCCTGCTGGCACGGGTCGCCGGCCGGAACGGAATGCCGCGACCGTTACCCGCCCGGGCCTGATCCGTCCGCTGCCGGTACCCCACGGCTCGAACCCCGGGAAGAGAAGCGCCACGATGGCCGCATCGCCCCTTGCCACCGACCGGCTTGTGATCCGTCCGTGGCGGATCGAGGACGCGGCCGCCGCGCTCGAGATCTACGGTCACGCCGAGGTCGCCCGCTGGCTGAGCCCGGCGATGGGCCGGGTGCACGACCTGCCCGCGATGCGGCTGCTGCTACAGCAGTGGATCGCCGAGGATCTGCGACTCGCCGCTCCGGCCGGTCGCTGGGCAGTCGAACGCACCGCCGACCGGCGAGTCGTCGGTGGCGCCGTGCTGCTGCCGCTTCCGCCCGGCGACGAGGACGTGGAGATCGGCTGGCAGCTGACGCCGGACGTGTGGGGCAACGGCTACGGCCGCGAGGCGACGTTCGCGCTCGCAGCACGTGCCTTCGACCAGGGGATCGACGAGCTGTTCGCGGTGGTCCGCCCCGAGAACACGCGCGCCGCCGCCTCGGTCCGGGAGAACGGGATGCACTGGGTCGGTGAGACCACCAAGTACTTCGGTCTCGACCTGCAGGTGTTCCGGTTGCGGGCGGGAGACCTCGACCGCGCCGCACCCACCGCGCACCGGCCACCCAACTACGCCTGAACGGGCAGAGGAGAGCCAATGACGCAGAGCCAGGGCAATGGCGGCGGACGACGACCCATGTCCGAGTTCGCGAGATCCCGCGTGCGAGCGCAGCGTGAACGGACCGACCAGCGCAACCGGGCGATCCGCACCGTCGCCGGCCAGGCCCGCGACCGCACCGAGTTCACCGGCTTGCTGTCCATGCTGGGACTCGACGACATGCCGGAAGGCGCACCGACGCTGGACCGGTCGCTGGCTCGCTACGTGCACCAGGTGGCCGCCGCGACCGGTGTGCCGGACGAGGCCGTCGGGTACGAGGTGAGCGACACGGCCACGGCCTACCTCGGCCTGGCCGAGCAGTTGCCCGAACACCCCGGCCGGGACCTGATGCTCGTGTGGGACGAGCGGCTCGGCTGGCTTCTGGGAGTCGAGACCGACCCCGACGAAGCGCATCTCGTTCTCGGATACCTAGGCGGCGACATCGTGCCCTCGCCCGGCGCCGTCGCCCGCTTCGTCGCCGGCGCGGTCGCCGGGCAGGCGACCGACCGGCTCCGGCCGGTGCTGCCCCCGGCAGACCGGCACTCCCTGGCCAGGCAGATGGCTGACCACACGGCGACATAGCGACGAGGCGACCGGCGGTTCCCGGCACCTTCCATTCGCGCACCGGCACGGTTCGCAGTGTTGCCCGAGGCGGATGCGCATGGCCATCTCGACCGCACAGCCTCCGATCTGCCGGCAGGAGGCGGGGTGGTGAGTTGACCGAGAGCCGGCGGCAGCGCTTACGTGCGTTGCTGGCCGTCGACCATGACGCAGTGTCCGGCTCCGTGCTGGCGCGGCTGTGCGTGCTGACGAGATCCGAGCTCGCCGTCTCCGGGGCGGGAGTGAGCCTTATCGACCGGCCTGGTGGACCGAACCGGCTGCAGCGTCTGGCGCAGGCGAGCGACCCGATCGGCGCGCGGTTGGAAGACCTGCAACTGACCGTGGGGGAGGGACCGGGGGTGGACGCCGTGACATCGGGCGCCGCGGTGCTCGTGCCGAACCTGACGGTTGCGGCACCGCGATGGCCTGCGTACGCACCCGGCGCCCTCGCCGCCGGAGTGTCCGCGGTGTTCGCCTTTCCACTGGCCCTGGGCTCGATCCGGCTCGGGTCGCTGGACTGCTACCGCACGACGGCCGGAGAGCTGACCGGCCTGCAGGTCGGCAGCGGTCTCACGCTGGCCGAGCTGGCGTTCGAGGCGGTCATCTCCGAGATCGCCGAGCACGCGCACGACGACCTCGGATGGATTTCCGACATACACGCCGAGGTACACCAGGCTTCCGGGATCGTGATGTACGAACACGGAGTCAGCATCCACGCGGCGCTGCTGCGGATCCGGGGCTACGCCTACGCCAACAGCCTGCCCATCACCGAGGTGGCCCGCCGGATCGTGGAGCGCGACCTGCTGCTGGAAGAGGAAGAATGACGCTGGATCGGAGCGGCGGCGGTGGGAAGCGGGCGGCCATGAACGACCGACACGAGCAGCGGCTGGCGCGGGCCTTCGTCGAACTCGCGGACACGCTGATCGATGACTTCGACGTGCTGGACTTCCTCAGCGGTCTGGTCGAGCGATGCGTGGAGTTGCTCGACGTCGCAGCGGCGGGTGTGGTGCTGTCCAATCAGAAGGGCGGGCTGGAGATGGCGGCCGCATCCTCCGAGCAGGCGCGAGTGGTCGAGATCTTCTCCGTGCATGCCGACGACGGGCCGTGCATGGAGTGCGTGCGCAGTGGCCGCCAGGTGCTCAGCGCGGACCTGGCCGCCGACCTGTCCCGATGGCCGCGGTTCGGCCCGGCGGCCCGCGAGGCCGGTTTCCAGGCGGCGGCCGCGGTGCCGATGCGCCTGCGCCAGACGGTGATCGGCTCGCTGAACCTGCTCAAGACCGTGCCCGTCGAGGTCGACGAGGCAAGCGTGCGGCTGGGCCAGGCGTTCGCCGACGTGGCAACCATCGGGCTTCTGCAGCAGCGCGCCCTCCAGGACAGCGCAGTGCTCGCCGAGCAGCTGCAGACCGCGCTCAACTCCCGGGTCGTCATCGAGCAGGCGAAGGGCGTCGTCTTCGCGCACGCGGGGGCGACCATGCAGGACTCCTTCGACGCGTTGCGCCGCTACGCCCGGGTGCGCGGCCTGCGGCTGTCGGACGTCGCCCGCTCGGTCGCCGAGGGCACGGCCGATCTCGACGACATCCTTCCGGCTCGACGTCGCGCGCCGCAACATCCCGAACAACGCTGACGAGCGGTTCCGGTCCGGAACCCCGGCGAGGGTGCCACCAGCGCGTCGAGCGGCGTACGGTGAACGGTGGCGCAGGCGATCACCGGCCTGCACACCATCCGCTCATGTCGGCCCGGACCCGCTGGCACCCAGGGTCACGGAAGTACGTCCATGGACGGATTCGGATTCGGGGAGGCCCCCGCGTCGGGGCCTGACGCGCAGGGCACTGGAGCTACGCTGCCCGCGCCTGTGTCACCGACGCCGGAACAGCGCGGCGACCTGGTTCGCGCGCTCACCGCGCTGGCTTCCGAGGTCGACCTGCACGCGGTGTTGCAGCGGGTCGTGCGGACGTCGCGTGCCCTCGTGCGCGCCCGCTACGCCGCGGCGTGGTTGGGCGACGCGGACGGCCGGCCCGGCGAGTTCGTCTACTCCGGCATGGATTTCGGCACGGTAGAGCGGATCGCACAGTTGCCCGGGGGGCACGGCGTCATGGGACTGGCTGTCCGGGACGACACGCCGGTCCGGCTCGACGAGGTCCGCGGGCATCCCGCGTTCACCGCGTTTCCCCGCCACCACCCGGTCATACACGGCTTCCTCGGCGTGCCGATCCGGACCCGCGACCGGGCGCCCGGCACGCTGTACGTCGCCGACAGTGCGGCCGGCCGGTTCGATGCCGCGGACGAGCAGCTGCTCGTGTCCCTGGCCGGGGCGGCCGCCGGCGCCGGTCGACAAACGCCAGGTTCAGGGAAGAGTCGGCGCGAACCGCTCGATGGTCGACCGCGTCCGCGGAACTCACCCGGAACCGGATGGCCGGCCATGGCGATCACCTGCTGGACTTCATCGTGCGTCGCGCGCGGGACACCGCGGCAGCGGACTTCGGGACGCTCGCCCTCGTCGTCGCGCCCGGTTGGCTCCAGGTGAAGGCCATCATCGGTGTGATGGCGGGTGGTCTCGTCGGGCGGATGGTGCACATGCGCAGCGGGCCTGTGGGCCGGGTCGCGCTGACGTCGACGCCCTTGCTGACGACGGGCGCCACCGACACGACCGACCTCCCCGCCCGGGCCGGCCCGGTCGTCGTGCCGATCACCGTGGACGACTCGGTCATGGGCACCCTGACCATCGGCCGCGTCGTCGGCGCGCCCGCCTTCACCGCCGCAGACACGAGCCTGCTGGCCGGGTTCGCCGGCCAGGCCGGATTCGCGATGGACCTCGACAACCTCGCGGCCGAAGGTCACCTGCGGAACCCCGAACACCACACCGTCGACACCGAGTTGACAGAGCAGCTGACGCGCGAGCTGTCCGGCGTCGCGCTGGGCCTGCAGGGCCTGCTCGCGACCACCTCGAAACCCGAGCACCGCACCCGCATCTACAAATGTGTCCACCGGCTCCACGCCGCCGCCACGCGGATCCGCTCCACGACCTTCGACCTCCCGATCGCCGAGCAAGTACCCGACGACCTGCACGACCACCTGCCCACCCTCCAGGACGTGCACACCTCGGCGATCGGCCCGGTCGCGATCCGCTTCATCCGGCTGGCCGCCCGACCGCTGCCATCCGTTCTCGCCGACGACATGCTGACCGTCGTCCGCGACATCCTGTCCGACATCGCCGGCACGGCGGCATCGGTCATGTCGAGGTCCGCGTCTACATCGGGGACGGTCCGGTGCTCGTCGAGATCATCGGCAACGGGCGCGACGGCGTGCGGTCCGTGCCAGACGACATGTCGACCCGGTTACGGCGCAGCGCGAGAACCCATGCCGGCACCATGCGGTATTCCACGCCGGCGGGTGGCATCCATCTCGTGTGGACAGCCCACACCTCCAGAGTGCAGAAGCCGGCCTACAGAACCTGAACAGCCACCGTCCTGCGCGGGATCAGTCCGCGTGCCGACGGCCGAGGCGAGGAGAGCTCGCGATGAAGGTAGGAATTCTCGACCTCCTCGCCCCACCGGCGCGACGACCGGCGGAGGTGGGCTACCGGGTGCTGATGACCAAGCAGTTCGCCAGCATCACCCCGCAGGCGATCTCGGTGTGGTGCCGGCGGCTGGGCCACGAGACGCACTACGCCACCTACTACGGACTCGGCGACCCGTACCGCAAGCTGCCCACCGACCTCGACGTCGTGTTCATCTCGTGTTACACCCAGGTGAGCCATCTCGCCTACGCACTGGCGAAGCTCTACCGGCGGGCGGGCGTCCGGACCGTGCTCGGAGGTCCGCACGCGAAGGCGTTTCCCGTGGACTGCCTTCGCTTCTTCGACATCGTGGTGGGGGAGTGCGACGCCGAGCTGGTCGCCGACATCCTCGCCGGTCAGTTCGACCCGGGCTCGACGGTCTCGGCGTCGCGCCCGCTCGACGATGTGCCGACGGTCGAGGAGCGGATGCCCGAGATCCGCAGATCGGCGTTCTTCTGGGGCCGCAAGAGGCTTCCGCTGTCGGCCGTGCCGATGCTCGCGAGCACGGGATGCCCGTACCGTTGCGACTTCTGCATCGACTGGAGCAGCACCTACCGGCCGTTGCCGGCCGAGCGGCTCGCGGCCGACATGCACTACGTCGCACGGCACGCACCGGGCACGCTCATCGTGTTCCACGACCCGAACTTCGCGGTGAAGTTCGACCAGGTCTTCGACATCCTCGAGGCCCAGCCACCCGGCGAGCGCCCGCCGTACATCATCGAGAGCTCGCTGACCGTGCTGCGCGGGGCCCGGATGAGCCGGCTCAAGGACACGAACTGCGCGATGGTCGCACCCGGCGTCGAGTCGTGGACGGACTACTCGAACAAGGCCGGCGTCGGCCGTGAACACGGCGAGGCGAAGGTCGACCGGGTGGCCGCGCATTTCGCGCAGCTCGCCGAGGTCGTGCCCTACCTGCAGGCGAACTTCATGTTCGGGCTCGACACCGACGAGGGTGCCGAACCGGTCGAGCTGACCAAGCGGTTCATGGACCGCGCTCCATTCGCCTGGCCGACGATCAACATCCCGGTCCCCTTCGGCGGAACCCCGCTGCACGACCAGATGGCGGCGGGCGGGCGCATCCTGACCACGATGCCGTTCAGCTTCTACTACGCGCCCTATCTCGTCACCACGATCAAGAACTACGACCCGGTGGCCTACTACGAGAAGCTCTCCGAGCTCTACACCCACGCCGCCTCCGCGGACATGCTGCGCCGCCGGCTGGAGGCGTCGTCGCATCGCGCGATCGGCTACGTGCAACGCGCCCGCACCGCGGGGTTCCGTGCGGACATCGCGAGCTTCAACCGGATTCTGGGCATGCTCAGGACCGATCCGCGGTTCCTGGCGTTCCACGAGGGACGGACCGATGTCCTCCCGCGGTTCTACCACGACACCGGCGACCGCATGCTAGGCCGCTACGCGGAACTACTGACCACGGCCGACCGGACACCGGACCTCTCACCCGCACCGTCACGCACGATCTAGCGCGAGGCATGTTGGACAGACGGCCGCACCTGCGTCGATTTCGCCGCCGGACGCCCTGCCATGCCCAATTGGTCTCGTCCTTGATGGACAGACGGTGATCCCGGTGGCGGACCGTACGTGAGAATGCGGAGCGTTGGGCCGAGAAAGTCGCAGGCCACGAGTGCCACGCGATGAGACACCGCGATTCGACTGACCAACCGCACGGCACAGCTCGCGCCGGGCCGGGGCGAAGCGACGCAGAAGTCGGACGCCCAGCGGTACCGGTGTAGCGTGTCGTTGTCGAGGACACCTCGCACGTGAGCGGTCAAGCCCGCGTCGTCATCGACGCTTTCCCAGACCGGCCGCGTTGTGCGACTGGGGAACCGGAGCGCCGACATGACGTCGGATCCGCAAGCCCAATTCATCAACTCGCCTGGGAGCAGCGGAGGCAACCGGTCAGCCGGCTGGCGCTTCGTCCGCGCGTTGCTGGTCGCGCTCGTCCTCGGGGTGGCCATCGCGCGGTTTGTCGTTCGCCAGTACGCGCGGAAGGAGCTCACCCGCGGCACGCACGCCCGACTGCGGTTGTGATGAACATGGCCGGTCCCAGCACGACCGCCTCTCCGCCTGAGATGACGCAGCCGGGAGTCGACTGCCTGCGGCGAGCGTCGCATTAGGGGTGGCGGCGAGTTCCACGGAGAAGTCCGCCGTCCGGAGGACGCACAGACGGTGTCATGTTCCGCAAGTTGGTGGGGTCGGAGCGAGGTACGTGACCCATGCGGCGGAGGCCGGGGCTGCGTGCCCGGATCGGCTCGGGGCGGGGTTCGGGCTCGCCGGCAAGGTTTGGGTGCGAGTTTGGGCGCGAAATGCTGGCCGACAGTGCCTGCTCTCGCATCCACATGGCGGATGCGGACGGCGGTAGCTGCAGGTCGGCGCCGCAAGCGACGCCGATTGGATGCCTCATAATCCTTTGGCCGTGGGTTCGAGCCCCCCGCCCCACTTCTCAGCCCCACAATCACGGTCGGTTTCTCGACCGAATGGCCGGGCCCGGAGTACCTCGCGCGGGCCGGCGGGCTGCTGCTGGCGGCCGGGTTCACCGATGCGGGGCTCGACCTGTACCCGCGAGCTGCTCGTCGATCCGGATTTACGCGCCTGGTTCTACCAGTCGTCTGCGGGTGAGGCTGGAAACCGGCCTGACCCGGGCGCGCGCTGGACGCCTCGATAGACTCGCGCGCCATGCGAGTGCTGAGTGTGGTCGGGGCGCGGCCCCAGTTCGTCAAGCTGGCGCCCATCGCGCGGGCCATGAGCGGGCGGGCCGAGCATCTGATCGCGCACACGGGTCAGCATTACGACCACAACATGAGTGGCGCCTTCTTCACCGACCTCGGCATTCCCGAGCCCGATGTCAACCTCGGCATCGGGTCCGGGAAGCACGGGGAGCAGACCGGGGCGATGCTGGCCGGCCTGGAGAAGATCATCGAGGACGTGGCGCCCAACTGGGTCCTCGTCTACGGCGACACCAACTCCACGCTCGCCGCCGCGCTGGCCGCCGTGAAGCTGCACGTGCCGGTCGCCCACCTGGAGGCCGGCCTTCGCTCCTTCAACCGGCGCATGCCCGAGGAGCACAACCGCGTCCTCACCGACCACGCCGCCGACCTGCTGCTCGCCCCCACGCAGGTCGCCATGGACCACCTCGCCAACGAGGGCCTCGCGGCGCACAGCGTGCTCGTCGGCGACGTCATGACCGACGTCCTCTTCGGCACCCGGGACGCGGTCGCCGGCTCGCCGCTGGAGCTCAGCGTCCCCGTCGAGCCCGGCGAGTTCTACGTCGCCACCATCCACCGGCCCGACAACACCGACGACCCCGAGCGGCTGCGCGCGATCATCGACAGCATCGCCAAGGTCGGCAAGCCCGTGGTCCTGCTGGCGCACCCGCGCCTGCGCAGCCTCGCGGAGCGGCACGGCATCGAGCTCGGCGCCGGCTCCATCCTCGTCTCCGAGCCCGTCGGCTACCCGCAGCTGGTCAACGCCGCCATGCAGAGCGCGGGCGTGATCACCGACTCCGGCGGCCTGCAGAAGGAGGCCTTCCTCCTGCGCGTCCCATGCACGACGCTGCGCCCGGAGACCGAGTGGGTGGAGACCGTGGAGCTGGGCTGGAACGTGCTGGTCAACACCGACTTCGCGGCACTGCCCGGCGTCGTGGAGCGCCCGCGCCCGCAGGACACGGACGCGACGCCCTACGGCGACGGGCACGCCGCCGAGGCCGCCGTCAACGCGCTGCTCGGCGCTCCAGGTCCGCGCTGATCCACCGCGCCGCCACCGAACCCGTGGTGGCGAGCGACGCGTTGTCGCGCACCCAGCTCACCAGCGGCGCGCCGGCCGGGCGCCCGCTGTCGAGCATGGCGATCATCTGCGCGGCCACGGCCTCGGGCGTGTAGTCCGCGACCAGGCCGAGCTGGTTCTCCTCGACCAGCGTGGCACTCGCGCCCACCCCGGCGAACAGCACCGGCGTCCCGCACGCGGCGGCCGCGTAGATCTTCGTCGGCTTCGCGAAGTCGTAGCCCTGACCGGGGACGATGCTCACCAGCGCGCCCGCGGCACCGCTGAGCCAGCGTGCGGCCGAAGCCGGCGGCACCACGCCGCCGAACTCGACCGCGTCCGGCGCGAGCGACGAGGCCAGCGTGCGCAGCGCGGGCTCCGCCGAGCCCTGGCCGAAGAACCGCAGCCGCGCCTTCGGGTGCTTCTCCAGCACCATCGGCATGGCCCGCACGAACACGTCCGAGCCCTGCCACTCCGACATCGTTCCTGTGTAGACGAAGTACGGGGCGGCGTCCGGCGCGGGGGAGTCGACCGGGTGGAACAACGACGTGTCCACGCCGTTCGCCACGACCTCGACGTTGCGGGCGCCGAGCGCGCGGGCCCGCTCGGCGACCCCCTCGGACACCGCCACCACGCCGCGTGCCCGGCGCAGTGCGAACTTCTCGAACCCGCGCATCAGCCCGGAGACGTACGACGGCGCGTTGATCGCCACGAGCGCGTCCGACCAGATGTCCGCCGCGTAGTAGTACAGCGGCTTGCGGCGCACCAGGCAGACGAGCGCGGCGAACGCGCCGGTGGTCGGCGGCGGCTCGG
Source organism: Actinophytocola sp. (assembly GCF_036555685.1). Classification (GTDB taxonomy): domain Bacteria; phylum Actinomycetota; class Actinomycetes; order Mycobacteriales; family Pseudonocardiaceae; genus Actinophytocola. The sequence goes on from NZ_DATBKY010000117.1 coordinate 15,523, forward strand.
ACACCACGACGTCCGCCGACCGCACGAGAAGCCGCGCCACCATGGGGAAGTCGTAGCTGGCGTACTGCACGTAGCCGCGCACGTTGCCGCCCGCGTCGCGCAGCACGGGCCAGCGCTTGACCGTGTAGTCCGGGAACTCCTGCGTGCCCGCGTTCGCGGGTGGCTTCGTGGTGAGGACGGTGACCTGGTGCCCGGCGGCGGCGAACCCGTCGGCGAGCGCCTTGAGCCGGAACGCGGCCGCGGCGACCTCGGGAGCGAACAGCCGGGTCACCAGGACGATCTTCATTCCGCGGCCACCGCCGCGGCGGAGGACAGCAGCTGCTCGGCGGTGGCCAGCGTGTTCTGACCCTCCTGGAGCGTCACGATGTCCGCGTCCTTGCCGAGGATCGCGTCCCGGAACTTCTCGTGCTCGACGCGCAGCGGCTCGCGCTTGGGGATCGCGAACCGGGTGACGTCGCCCTCGGCGACGCCGCGGAAGTTCGCCACCGAGTCCCACTCGGTGTTGACGACACCGTTGGCGTAGAAGGTGAGGTCCGCGGTCAGCGTGTCCGCGACGAACGCGCCCCTCTCGCCGGTCACCACGGTGACCCGCTCCTTCATGGGGGACAGCCAGTTCACCAGGTGGTTGGTCACCGTGCCGTTGGCGAGCTTGCCGGTCGCGGCGACCAGGTCCTCGTGCGGCCGCCCGGAGCGCAGCGCCACCTGGGCGGACACCGCGAGGTACTCCGACTGCGCGAGCCACGCGGTCAGGTCGATGTCATGCGTGGCCAGGTCCTTCACCACGCCGACGTCCGCGATGCGGGCCGGGAACGGGCCCTGCCGGCGGGTGGCGATCTGGTAGATGTCGCCGAGGTCGCCGTTCGCCATCCGCGCGCGCAACGACTGCAGCGACGGGTTGTACCGCTCGATGTGGCCGACCGCGCCGATCACGCCGCGCGCCGCGAACGCCTTCACCAGCCGCTCGCCGGCCGAGACGCTGTGCGCGATCGGCTTCTCGATCAGCGTGTGCACGCCGGCCTCGGCCAGCGCCAGGCCGACCTCCTCGTGCATGCCGGTCGGCACCGCGCACACCGCCGCGTCGATGCCGGCGGCGATCAGCTCGTGCACGTCGCCGAGCACCGGCAGCCCGCCGGCGACGTTGTGCGGGTCGCCCGTGGCGTCGGCCACCGCGACGAGCTCCATGCCCTCGACCTCGCGCACCACGCGTGCGTGGTGGCGGCCCATCATGCCCAGGCCGATCAGGCCCACTCGCAGGTCAGCCATGTCACGCACCCGCCTTCGCCAGAGTGTTCACCGCGTGCACGATCCGGTCCCGGTCCTCGTCGTCCAGCGACGGGTGGACCGGCAGCGACACGACGGTCCTCGCGGCCCGCTCGGTGTTCGGGAGGTCCTCGGTGCGCCGGAAGGACGCCAGCCGGTGGTTCGGGATCGGGTAGTACACGCCGGAGCCGATCTGGTGCTCCTCCTTCAGCGCGGCGACGAAGCCGTCCCGGTCCTCGGGCACCGTGATCGTGTACTGGTGGTAGACGTGCACCGCGCCGTCGGCGACCGCGGGCACGCCGACGCCGCTCAGGTTCTCGTCGAAGTACCTGGCGTTCGCCTGCCGGGTGGCGGTCCACCCGCCGACCTTGGTGAGCTGCACCCGACCGATCGCGGCGTGCAGGTTGGTCATCCGGGCGTTGAAGCCGACGATCTCGTTCTCGTACTGCTTCAACATGCCCTGGTTGCGCAGCAGCCGCAGGGTCCGCTCACGCTCGGTGTCGCTGGTGGAGATCATGCCGCCCTCCCCGGACGTCATGTTCTTCGTCGGGTAGAGGCTGAACATCGCGAACGCGCCGAACGTGCCGGCCTTGCGGCCGTCCAGGCTCGCGCCGTGCGCCTGCGCGGCGTCCTCGTAGATGCCCAGGCCGTGCTCGTCGGCGATCACCTGCAGGGCGGTCATGTTCGCCGGGTGGCCGTACAGGTGCACCGGCATGATGCCCTTGGTCCGCTCGGTGATCCGGCTCGCGACGCTCTGCGGGTCGAGGCAATAGTGCTCGAGCTCGATGTCGGCGAACACGGGGGTGGCGCCGGTCAGCGCCACGGAGTTCGCGGTGGCGGCGAAGGTGAACGACGGCACGATGACCTCGTCGCCGGGGCCGACGCCGGCCGCCAGCAGGCCCAGGTGCAGACCCGCGGTGCCCGAGTTGACCGCGACCACGGGGCGGCCGTCCAGCAGCTGCGCCGAGAACTCCTTCTCGAACTCGGCGACCTCGGCGCCCTGCGCCAGCATCCCGGACCGCAGGACGGCGTCGACCGCCGCCCGCTCCTCGTCGCCGATGATCGGCTTGGCGGCGGGTATGAACTCCTTGCTCACGACCGCACCTCGCAGGCTCGGTACGGCCGCTCGCGGTCGCCCTGTGTCATTGGTTCGCTCGCAAGCTCGCTCACAGCACTCCCGTGTCGGTCCGGGGACAGGTCGGGGTCACTGTATTTGCCAGCCGAATTCAGTCTGTCGCCAGGGGGTTCGCCTCTGGTATAGGCACGCTGCCGCCGCAGCCCTGCGACCTCGCGGATACACTCCGGCGTCATGGCCGATCAGCCTCGTGCGCGGATCCTCTGCGTCTCCTTCTCCGACATCAGCCACGACTCCCGGGTGCTGCGCCAGCTGGACGTGCTGGCCGAGCTGGGGGACGTGACGACGCTCGGTTACGGCGACAAGCCC
>NZ_DATBKY010000118.1:0-14326 GCF_036555685.1 Actinophytocola sp.
AGCCCGTGCGGTAGCGAGCCGCCCGCGTCGGTGCCGGTGTACAGCGGGATGCCGGCCTCCCAGACGGCCCGGATCCGCTCCTCCTTGGTGGCGTCGAGGGCGCGCAGGTGCGCGGCCCACACCGGGAACCGCTCGGCGCCCGTCGCGGCGATGGCCGGCAGGTTCCGCATGTTGATCAGCGTCGGGACGACCGCGATCCCGCGTCGCGCGACTTCGTCCAGCAGGTCGGCCGTCAGCCCGGTGCCGTGCTCGATCGAGTCGAGCCCGGCTGCGATGAGGCCGGGCAGCGCGTCTTCGCCGAAGACGTGCGCGGCGACGCGCACGCCCAGTTCGTGGGCCCGGCCGATCGCAGCGGCGAGCACCTCGTCCGGCCAGAGCGGCGCCAGCTCGCCGCGGTCGCGGTCGATCCAGTCACCGACGAGCTTGACCCAGCCGTCGCCGGCCGCGGCCTGCTCGGCGACCGCGCGCGGGAGGTCGGCCGGCTCGATCTCCTCGGCGAGGTGGCGGATGTAGCGCTTGGGGCGGGCGATGTGCCGGCCGGCGCGGACGATGCGCGGGAGCTCGAGGCGTTCCTGGAGTGGTGAGGTGTCGATCGGCGAGCCGCAGTCGCGGATGAGCAGCGTGCCGGAGTCGCGGTCGGTGCGGGCCTGCTCGGCGGCGTCGTCCAGGGTCTCGGCCTCGATCCCGACGTGACAGTGCGCGTCGACGAGGCCGGGCAACAGGAAGCCACCGTCCACAATGGTCTCAGCCCCGGCGACGGCTTCCGTCCTGATGCGACCGTTGACGATCCAGAGGTCGCGCTCCTCGCCTTCGGGAAGCACGACACCACGCATGTGCAACGCCGTCATGCGCCCGATTCTGCCTGACGGCCGCGGACGAGCCCGGACGACCTCGGCAGAGCCGGGCGCCCGGGGCCGGTCGGCACCCGACGTCGCGGGCCGGCGCCGCGCCGAACCTCGCCCGGGGTCAGTTGTCCTTGCCCTTGTCCTTCGGGAGCTTGAAGTTCTTCGGGTCGAAGCCCGGTGGGAACTGGTCCAGGCCGGCCAGGCCCGGGGGCAGCTCGTTCAAGCCCTTGGGCATCTTGGACAGATCCGGCATGCCACCCGGCATCATGCCGGGCAGGCCGCGCATCCGCGGCGGCGTCGGGCCGCGGCCCTTCCCCTTCTTGCCCTTCTTGCCCTTGCGGTTCTTGCTCCCGCGGCTCGCGCCCGGCAGGCCGAAACGGCCGGCCATCTGCTGCATCATCTTGCGGGCCTCGAAGAAGCGGTTGACCAGCTCGTTGACCTCGCGCACGGCCACGCCCGAACCGCGGGCGATGCGCTGGCGGCGGGAGGCGTTGATGATCTTGGGGTTGGTTCGCTCGGCCGGGGTCATACCGCGGATGATCGCCTGCAGGCGGTCCAGGTGCTTGTCGTCGACCTGTGCCAGCTGGTCCTTCATCTGGCCGGCGCCGGGCAGCATCCCCAGCAGGTTCGCGATCGGGCCCATCTTGCGGACCGCCAGCATCTGCTCGAGGAAGTCCTCCAGCGTCAGCTCGCCGCTGCCGATCTTGCTCGCGGCCTCCTCGGCCTGTTGCTGGTCGAACGCCTGCTCGGCCTGCTCGATCAGCGTCAGCACGTCACCCATGCCGAGGATGCGCGACGCCATCCGATCCGGATGGAAGGTGTCGAAGTCCTCGAGCTTCTCGCCGTTCGACGCGAACATGATCGGCTGGCCGGTGACCTCGCGCACGGACAGCGCGGCACCACCGCGGGCGTCGCCGTCGAGCTTGGTCAGGACCACGCCGCTGAAACCGACGCCGTCGCGGAACGCCTCGGCCGTGGTGACCGCGTCCTGACCGATCATCGCGTCGACGACGAACAGGATCTCGTCCGGCGAGACCGCGTCCCGGATGTCCGCGGCCTGCTTCATCATCTCCTCGTCGACACCGAGCCGGCCGGCGGTGTCGACGATGACGATGTCGTGCTGGCGCCGCTTCGCCTCGTCGATCGACCGGCGGGCCACGTCGACCGGGTCGCCCACGCCGTTGCCCGGCTCGGGCGCGAACGTCGGCACTCCGGCCCGCTCGCCGACGATCTGCAGCTGCGTGACCGCGTTCGGCCGCTGCAGGTCCGCCGCCACCAGGATCGGCGTGTGGCCCTGGCCGACGAGGTGCCTCGCGAGCTTGCCGGCGAGCGTCGTCTTACCGGAACCCTGCAGGCCGGCGAGCATGATCACGGTCGGCGGCGTCTTCGCGAGGGTCAGGCGCCGCGTCTCGCCGCCGAGGATCGCGATGAGCTCCTCGTTGACGATCTTTACGACCTGCTGCGCCGGGTTCAGGGCCCCGGAGACCTCCGCGCCCTTCGCGCGTTCCTTGATGTTCGCGATGAACGTGCGCACCACGGGCAGCGCGACATCCGCCTCGAGGAGCGCGATCCGGATCTCGCGCGCGGTCGCGTCGATGTCGGCGTCGGACAGCCGGCCCCGGCCGCGCAGGTTCTGCAGGACCGAGGTCAACCGATCGGAGAGAGTGTCGAACACGTAGTCGAGGGTAGTCGAGGGCCGAACCGGCCCGGTGACGACCGACCGTCAGCAGGCGGCCAGTACCGCCCGCTCGACCTCCCGCCGCCACTGCGGCCCGCCGGCGCCAGGCACGCCACCGGGTGCGCGGGACGCGAGGCTGAACGACGCGATCGCGGTCCCACCCACCTGCATCGCGCGCGCCCACCGCACGTCCACGCCGTGCTTCTCCAGCGCCGCGGCCACGTCGTGCAGCAGGCCGAGCCGGTCCGCGGTCCGCAGCTCCAGCACCACGTCGGCCGACGCCGCTCCCCCGTCGGCCTCGCCGTCGAACCACAGCACGCGCGGGCGCGGCGGATCGTCGGCGGCGAGGTCTGCGGCGAGGTCGGCGTAGTCCCGCTCCTTCGCGGCCAGCTTCTCCGCGAGCGGCAGCGACCCGGACAGCGCGCGGACGAACTGCTCGCGCAGCAGCCCCGTGTCCGGTAGCGACCCGAACCGCGGCGACACCGCGAACGTGTCGACCGCGACGCCCGCGTGCGCGCGCAGCTCGGCCGAGTGCACCTTCAGCGAGTGCAGCGCGAGGACACCGGCCGCGCGGGACAGCAGGCCGGGCACGTCCGGCGCCACCACCGTGATCGTCGCGACCGGACCGGACTCCACCAGGATGTCCGGCTTTCCCGACGCCGCAACGGACTCCGCGAGCGCCCGCTGCGAGTCGTCGAGCGGTTCGGGGCCCGCGTGCCGCTCCCCCGCCATCGCCTGCCGGCAGCTCCGCACGAGCTCGGCGATGAGCGCTGCCTTCCACTCGCTCCACACGCCGGGCCCGGTGGCGAGCGAGTCCGCCTCCACGAGCGCGTGCAGCAGCTCCAGGAGGACCGGGTCGCCGTCGAGCGTGTCCACGACCCGGCGCACGGTGGCCTCGTCGGCGATGTTGCGGCGGGTCGCCGTGTGCGGGAGCAGCAGGTGGTGGCGCACCAGCGCGGACAGCGTCGCCACGTCCTCGTCCGGCAGGCCGAGCCGCTCGCCGACCTGGGTGGCGAGCGCGGCGCCGACGACCGAGTGGTCCTGCCCGCGGCCCTTGCCGAGGTCGTGCAGGATCGTGCCGAGCAGCAGCAGGTCCGGCCGCGACACGTCGGTGACCAGCCGTGCGGCGTTCGCGGTGGCTTGCACGAGGTGCCGGTCGACCGTCCACACGTGCGCCGCGTCGCGCGGCGGCAGGTCGCGGACCGCGCCCCACTCCGGGAAGAGCCGCGCCCACAGGCCGGTCCGGTCGAGCGACTCGACCACGTCGACCAGGCCTTCGCCCGCACCGAGCAGCGACACCAGCTCCTGGCGGACCGCCGCGGGCCACGGCGCGCGCGGCTCCGGTGCGGACTCGCCGAGCCGGGCCAGCGCGCCGGGGGCGATCGCCCGGCCGGTCCGCGCGGCCGCGGCGGCTACCCGCAGCAGCAGCCCGGGGTCCCTCGCCGGGTCGGCGTCGCGGGCGAGCGCCACCTCGTCACCGTGCAGGACCACGCCCTCGGCCAGCGGTCGGCGGGCCGGCGTGCGGCGCAGCACGCCGAGCACCCGGCGCGGCTCGGCCGGGCCGGACCGCAGCGCCACGTCGAGCGCGTAGGCGACCGCGCGGCCCGCCCCGGACAGCGCCCTGGCCAGCGCGAACCGGTCGCCGAGGCCGAGCACCGCGGCGATCTCGTCGCCGTCCTGGGGCAGCAGGATGTCGCGTGGCCGGCGGGCGATGCGGCGCAGCTCGGTGCGGGTGTCGAGCAGGAGCGTGCGGGCCGCGGCGACCTCGCCGGCCGGGCGGTCCACCAGCTGGGCGAGCGCCAGCGCGTCGAGCACCGCGAGGTCGCGCAGCCCGCCGCGGCCGTGCTTGAGGTCCGGCTCGACCCAGTGCGCGACCTCGCCGCTGCGCGCCCAGCGCGTGCGCGCGGACGTGACGAGCTCGTCGAACCGCCGCCGCACCCCGGTACGCCACGAGTCGCGGGCCGCGTCGGCGAGGCGGCGGGTCAGGGCCGCGTCGCCGGCCACGTGCCGGGCGTCGAGCAGGCCGAGCGCGGTGCGCAGGTCCTTGCCGGCCACGTCGAGCGCCTCGCCGACCGTCCGCACGGAGTGGTCGAGCCCGACGCCGGCGTTCCACAGCGGGTACCAGAGCTGCCCGGCCACCCTGTCGACGTCCTTGCGTCCGGAGTGGACGAGGACGAGGTCGAGGTCGGAGTACGGGGCCAGCTCGCGCCGGCCGAGCCCGCCGACCGCGACCAGCGCGACGCCCGCCCGGTCCGCCGCGAGACCGGCCTGCGCGGCGTGCACGGTGAGCCAGAACTCGTGCAGGTCGGTGAGCGCCTCGCGCAGCACGTCCGGGGCCAGGTGCGCGCCGCCCGCGCCGCCGAGCAGGCGGTCGCGGGCGAGCACGAGGTCGGCGGCCGTCGGGGCGGCGGGCACCCCGTCCCCCTCGACGGTCATCAGAGCGCGTCGGTGCCGCGCTCCCCGGTGCGCACCCTGACCACGGTGTCCACCGGCGTCACCCAGACCTTGCCGTCGCCGATCTTGCCCGTTCGGGCGGCCTCGACCACGGCCTCCAACACCTTGTCCGCGAGCGTGTCGTCGACCAGGACCTCGACCCGCACCTTCGGCACGAAGTCGACCGAGTACTCGGCACCGCGGTAGACCTCGGTGTGGCCCTTCTGCCGGCCGTAGCCCTGGACCTCGCTCACCGTCATGCCGAGCACGCCGACCTGCTCCAGCGCGGCCTTCACGTCGTCGAGCGTGAACGGCTTGACGATCGCCGTCACCAACTTCATGGCGTCAGCCTTCCTTGCTCGCGTTCGCGGGGGCGGTGGCCGGGGCGGCGGGCGGGACGGCCGGCCGCTTGCCGGCCAGGGTGTCCGCGGCCCGGCTGATGCCCGAGGAACCGCCACGGATCCCGGTCAGCTCGTAGCCGCTCTCCGCGTGCTCACTCTCGTCGATGCCCGCGATCTCCGCCTCCCGGTCGACCCGGAAGCCCATCGTGATCTTGATGAGGAACCCGATGATCAACGTCGCGACCAGCGAGTACGCCAGCACCGCACCGGCCGCGACGGCTTGCTTGCCGAGCTGGCCGAACCCGCCGCCGTAGAACAGGCCGTCCGCGCCGCCGTCGTTCACGGCGACCGTGCCGAGGAAGCCGATCAGCAGCGTGCCGACGAGGCCGCCGACGAGGTGCACGCCGACCACGTCGAGCGAGTCGTCGAAGCCGAACCTGTACTTGAGGCCGACCGCGAGCGCGCACACCGCGCCGGCGATGACGCCGATCGCGAGCGCGCCCCAGGTGTCCACGAACGCGCAGGCCGGAGTGATGGCGACGAGACCCGCGACCACGCCGGACGCCGCGCCGAGGCTGGTGGCGTGCCCGTCGCGGATGCGCTCGATCACCAGCCAGCCGAGCATCGCCGCGCAGGTGGCGGTGAAGGTGTTGATGAACGCGACGCCCGCGATGTCGTTCGCGGCCAGCGCCGAGCCGGCGTTGAACCCGAACCAGCCGAACCACAGCAGGCCGGAGCCGAGCATCACGAACGGCAGGTTGTGCGGCTTCATCGGCTCGCGCGGCCAGCCGGCGCGCTTGCCGAGGACCAGCGCCAGGGCCAGGCCCGCCGCGCCGGCATTGATGTGCACCGCCGTGCCGCCCGCGAAGTCCAGCGCGCCGAGCGAGTTCGCGATCCAGCCACCCACGTGCCCGGATTCCTCGTTGCTGAAGTCGAACACCCAGTGCGCGACCGGGAAGTACACCAGCGTCGCCCAGATCGCGCAGAAGACCAGCCACGCGCCGAACCGCGCGCGGTCGGCGATCGCGCCCGCGATGAGGGCGACCGTGATGATCGCGAACATCGCCTGGAACGCGACGAAGCCGCTGCCGGCCAGCGCGTCGCCGCCGAGCAGGCCGCTCAGGCCGACGTACTGGGTGATGTCGCCGAACAACCCGCTGGTGACGTCGTTACCGAACGCGATCGAGTAACCGAAGACCACCCAGATGACGCCCACGACGGCCATCGCCCCGAAACACATCATCAGCATGTTGAGGACGCTCTTCGTGCGCACCATGCCGCCGTAGAAGAACGCCAGGCCCGGCGTCATCAACAGCACCAGGGCGGCACTGGTGAGCAACCAGGCCGTGTTCCCTTCCACGCTCACTCCTCCTCTTGCCGCCAACCTTGCGGAGGAGCATCCGGAAGAGCTGTTTCGCGGGATCGCGCCGCACGTTTCACCACCGTGAACTGTGCGGGCGTTCGTGTTACGGGCACGTTTCCCGGACGACCATCGCTACCCTCGCGACATCACCGACCTCGTCCCGGTGACCGCCACGGCCGTCACCGACCCGTCCTGGCTCACCGCGCAGCTCGCCGCGACCGCCCGCCGTTACCGGCTCGACCGGCGGGCCGCCGTGGGCGTGCTGTGGTGGTACTCGGCGAGCTCCGTGCTGCTCGGGCCGCCCGCCGAGTCGGCGGTACGCGGCGGCCCGGCGGCCGACCCGGCGCTGGACGCGATGACGCTGTACCTGCATCCGGACGGGCGGGTGCTCGACGCCACGTCCGCGCGGACCGTTCCCGCGGACGAGCTGGGACCGCGCCTCGCGGAGGCGCTGGCCACGGCGGTCGGCGCGGTCGCGGCGGCGAGCGGGGCGCGCGAGCGGGCGCTGTGGGCGATCGCCACGGACTCGCTCGCGAACCGGGTGCTGTGGGCGGGCGGCCCGGCGTCGGTGGCGGCCGAGCTGGCGGCGACCGGGCCGATGCCGGTGCCGCGGTACGTGTCCGTGCACGGCACCCGGGTGGTGCGCCGGGCGTCGTGCTGCCTGATCTACGAGGCGCCCGGCGAGCGGAAATGCGTGAGCTGCCCGCGCCAGCATCCGTCCGAACGGCGGCTGCGGCTCGAGGCTCAGCTGGGCGGGACGACGCGGTAGACGGTGAGCGCGCCGGGCTTCGAGCGGAACGTGAACCGGCGGCCGGACGGGCCGACCTCGCCGTCGGTGGCGATGCGGCGCGTGCCGTCGAGCACGCGGATGTCGGTCCGCTCCGCGTCGTAGTGCCGGTAGACGTGGCTGGTCTGCAGCGTGCCGGTGAGCGCGGCCGTCAGGAAGCGGACGCGCGAGTACGGGATGTCGGCGCGCAGGTAGCGGATGTCGAGCTTGCCGGAGGCCATCGTGGGGCGGCGGGCCGCGCCGAAGCCCTTCGGCTCGTAGGAGCCGTTGCCGACGAACAGCATCCAGACGAGCTTGCGCGAGCCGTCGAGCAGGATCGGGACCGGCTGGGCGCTGCGCAGCACCCGGGTCATGGCGAGCGCGGCGGCGTACCACTTGGGCCGGTTGGTCTCGAGCCTCTCGCGCAGCCGCACCATCTCGGGGTAGCCGCCGAGGCTCGCGGTGTTGATGAACTGGAGCTGCTCGATGCCGCGCTCGCCGTTCTCGACCAGCACTTCGGCGACGTCCGCCTTGATCGCGGAGCCGACCTGCGTGGCGGCCGCGGTGTCGACGGAGCCCTCGACGCCGAGGTCGCGCGCGAAGTGGTCGAGGGTGCCGGCCGGGACGACGACCAGCGGCAGACCGTGCCGTACGGCCACGTCGGCCACGCAGGTGACCGTGCCGTCGCCGCCGGCCGCGCCCAGCGCGCGGTAGTCGCCGATCCGCTCCTCGAGGAGGGCCTTGAGGTCCACGTCCGGCTCGATGCGGACGATGTCGGCCTTGGGCCACATGGCGAGGATCTCGTCGGTGGGATCGACCGCGTCGGAGCCCGAGTTCGGGTTCACCACGACCACGAGACCCTCGCCCTCGCCCAGCTCGGGCGCGTCGACGGCCGGCTCGCGGTGCTCGGGCAGCCCGGCGCCGTGCGGCCACCAGTGCCGGGTGGCGTAAGCGGCGCCGACCCCGATGGCCGCGCCGGCGGCGACGTCGGTCGGCCAGTGCACGCCGGTGTGCACGCGGGAGTAGGACACGGCCGCGGCCAGCGGGTACACGACGGCGCCGACGCCCTTGTGCTCCATGCTCACGGCGGTGGCGAACGCGAAGGCGGACGCGGAGTGGCCGGACGGGAACGACGACGACGTGGGCCGGCGCGTCATGCGCCGGTGGACGGGTAGCAGCTCGGCCGCGGGCCGCCGGCGGGGGAACAGCCGCTTGCCGATGAAGCTCGCGGAGAAGCTGGCCCCGGCGATGGCTGCGACGCCGCGCAGCCCGGCGCGGCGGGTCGCCCCCTTGCGCGCCGCCAGCAGCGAGGCGATCGCGAGCCAGAGCTTGCTGTGGTCGGCCAACCGGCCGAGCCGCCGGAAGAACGTGTCGGCCGGACTGGGCGGCAACGCCCCGGCGCGGCTGACGAGCCTGGCATCGACACGACCGACACGGAGGTACCACCGGCGGATACGACGGATCACCGGTCCAACGCTAGAACAGCGACGCCGATCGCACCGAATCAACGAACAGCGCGCCGCTGAGGCACCCCGTGGCGGTCGCGCCCTAAACGCCGAAGGCGGGCAGCGACGAGACCGGCCGGGACCGCACGGTCGCCGCCGGGTCGGCCACGCCTGCCGACCGCAGCACCGCCACTGCCTGGTTCTCGGGGAGCAGGTTGAACCACCGCAGCACGAACGCCGAACGGCCCGCCGGGGTCAGCGCGCCGTGCAGGCGCAGGCGGGCCATGCCGCCGTCCGGGTAGACGTCCAGGCGGACCTCGGTGACCTCGTGCGCGCCGGGCAGCAGGAAACGATGCCGGGTGTCGGGTTGCAGGCGGACCCGTGCCAGCAGCGGGGACCAGCCGTCGGTGCCGAGACCGGACAGCGATGCCCAGCCTGGCGCGTTCCCCTTGAAGTGGCTCGTGTCCAGCTCGGCCAGGCGCACCACGCCCGGGCCCGCGAGGCGCACCGACACCCAGTCGTTGCCGTCGTCGCGGCGGCGGGCGGTCTCCCAGCCCTCCCCCATCACCGCGGCGAAACCGGGCGAGATCAGGTTCGCCGGGGACGAGTAGAACATGTTGCTGCAGCCGGCGATCGTCGCGCCGTTCTCCAGGGCGGCGAGGTCCAGCGACGCCAGGTCTACGAACCGCGGGTCGGCGACCGGCTCGCCGTGCACGCGCAGCCGGGCGACGCCGCCGTCGGGGTGGATCGTCAGCCGGACGTGGGTGAACCGGCGAGTGTCGGAGACGGCGAACGGGTTCTTCGAGTCGCCGGCGAGCGGCGAGCGCGGGACCAACTCCACCCAGTCCGCCTCCGCGAGCTCGGCCGGCGACGGGTAGCCCTCGACCGCGCATCCCTGCACCGACGCGAACGGCGGGTAGTTGCCGGTGAAGAACGCCGTGTCGACCACGACCCCGCGCACCACGCCCGGCAGGCCGAGCCGCACGATCGCCTGGTCGTCGCCCGGCGAGCGGCGGCGCCGGGTCTCCCAGCCGTCGTAGATCTGTCCCTTGTGGCCGAACGTCGACGGCTGGAACACCGGCTCCGCCGCGCGGATCAGGTTCTCCCGCTCGGCGAACAGCTCGTCGTTCGCCCACACGACGCTCCCGCCCACCCGCCGCGACGCGAGATCCGGCAGGTTGACCCAGTCCGTCATGTCCGCCCTCTCACCAGCAGCTGACCGCGCGGGGCCGCGCCGTCCACCCGCGTGCCACGCAACCACGTCGAGCGCACCACCCCGGTCAGCGAGCGGCCGTGGTACGCCGTGACCGGGTTGCGGTGGTACAGCGCGCCCGCGTCGACCAGGAAGGACACGGCAGGTGCGAACACGACGAGGTCGGCGTCGTGCCCGGGTGCGATGCGGCCCTTGCGCCGCAGGCCGACGAGGTCCGCGGGCGCCGACGACAGCCACCGGACCACATCGGACAGTGGCACGCCACGCTCGACCGCCGCCGTCCACACCGCGGGCAGGCCCAGCTGCAGGCCGGCGATCCCGCCCCACGCGGCGCCGAAGTCTCCGGTGTCGAACCGCTTCAGCTCCGCGGTGCACGGCGAGTGGTCGCTCACCACGCAGTCGATCGTGCCGTCCGCGAGCCCCTGCCACAGCAGGTCCTGGTTCGCCCCCTCGCGGATCGGCGGGCAGCACTTGAACTGCGTGGCCCCGTCCGGGACGTCCTCCGCACGCAGCGTCAGGTAGTGCGGGCAGGTCTCCGCCGTGACGCGCACCCCCTCGCGCCGTGCGGCCGCGACCACGGGCAAGGCGTCCGAAGAGGACAGATGCAGCACGTGCACGCGGGCGTCCGCCGCACGAGCCAGGTCGATCACGGTCGCGATCGCGGCGTTCTCCGCCGCCCGCGGGCGCGACGCGAGGAAGCCGGCGTAGTGGCGGCCGGACGCGGCCGGCGCGTGCTCGATGACCGACGGGTCCTCGGCGTGCACGATCATGAGCGCGCCGACGCCGTGCAGCAGCCGCAGGGCCTCGCCGAGCTCGGCCGGGCTCAGGTAGCCGAACTCCTCGACGCCGGAGTGCAGCAGGAAGCACTTGAAGCCGAACACGCCCGCCTCGTGCAGCGCGACGAGCTCGGTCAGGTTGCCCGGCACCGCGCCGCCCCAGAAGCCGACGTCGACGTGCACCCGGCCGCGTGCGGTCGCCCGCTTCTGCGCCAGCGCCGCGAGGTCGGTGGTCGGCGGGATGCTGTTGAGCGGCATGTCGATCAGCGTGGTGACGCCGCCCGCCGCGGCCGCGCGCGTGGCGGTCGGGAAGCCCTCCCACTCGCTGCGACCGGGGTCGTTGACGTGCACGTGCGTGTCGACGAGACCGGGCAGCAGCACCTCGTCAGCGGCGAGCTCGACCACCCGCGGCGCGTCCAGCGAATCCGCCACCTCGACGATCGCGCCGTCCTTGATCCCGACGCAACCGGACCGCTCGCCGTCCGGAGTGATCATCCACTGTGCCCGGAACACCAGGTCCAGGTCGCTCACGACGTCTCCCGCCGCGCCAGTGCCGCGAGCTCGCGTTCGGACAGCCCGCAGAGGCGCTCGACGTCCGCGGGCTCGAGGGCGCCGCAGTCCAGGGCGCGGCGCATCGACATCGCCAGCGCCTGCGCGGTCGCCGGCTCGTCGAGCACGCCCGCGCTCGCCCTGTCCACATAGGCCCGCAGCCGGCGCGCGTCGTCCTCGGCGTGGCGCAGGTAGTACACGAAGTTCGCCGCGTACCGGGTGACGAGCTGGCCGGGGTGCATGTCCCAGCCCTGGTAGAAGCCGTGCGCGAGCGAGCGGAGCACCAGGCCGAAGTGCGCCTGCCACGCCTCCCGCACGCCCTCGCCGACCGGCAGCACGTTGGACGAGCCGTCGGACAGGCGCACCCCGGTGCCGGCCGCGCTCACCTGCATCACGTGCCGGGCGAAGTCGCACGCCGCGTGCGCGAGGTGCTGCTCGGCGGCCGCGAGCCCGCAGGCCGCGGTGTAGTCGTACGTGCCGAAATGCAGGCCGCCGACCCGCCCGCCACCGGCGGCGATGAACCGCGGGATCGCGAGCCGGCCCTCGGCGTCCACTATGGACTGCGTGGTCTCGATCTGGATCTCGAACCGCAGCGCGCCACGCCCGAGGTCGAGCCGGTCCTCCAGCAGCGCCAGCAGCTCGACGAGCGCGCGCACCTGGGCCACGTCGGTCACCTTGGGGAAGGTGAGCACCGGCGCGCGGCCGAGCGCGGTGACGAACAGGTCCAGCGTGCGCACCCCGCGCTCGAACAACGCCCGGGTGTCGAAGGACTTGAACCGGAGGCCGACCCACGGCGGCGGGTCGGTCCAGCCGGCGACCAGGTTCGCGGTCCGCACGGCGTCGTCGTCCTCGGCGGAGTCGGCGCGCACGCCGTAGCCGTCCTCGAAGTCGATCCGCAGGTCCTCGACCGGCTCGCGGCGCAGCTTCGCCACGACCTTGGCGTGCACGGCCTCGGCCAGGTCGTCCGGCAGGCCGAGCAGGCCGGCGAACGCGCCGGCGCTCGGCGCGTGCTCCTCCAGCGTGGCCAGCGCCGCCGCGCCCCAGTCGGCCGCGACGTCGCCGGTGACGCGGTCCGCCGGCACGTAGCAGGTGTGCACCGGCTGCCGCCCGCCCGCGTCGCCGGGGTAGCGCGCCGCGCGGGTCTTGTCCACCTCGGACAGCCGATCGAGCACCCCGGCGAGCAGCGAGCCGTCGAGCGAGGTGCGCACCTTGCCGAACACAGTTCGAGGCTCAGCTCGTCGCATCAGGCCGACTTGTGCCAGCCTTCGAGCTGTGTTCGGCAATCCTCTCGTAGGCGGGCAGCGTGAGGAAGTCGGGGAACTCGTCGGCCAGCGCCACCTGCTCGAACAGCTCGACGGCCGGCTCGAGGTACTCCGCGGGCACCTGGTCGGTGAGCGCGGCGCGGGTCTCGGCGAGCACCTCGCGCACGAGCTCGGTGGTGACCTTGGCGCCGTTGTCGAGCGCCACGCCGTTGCGCACCCACTGCCACACCTGGGACCGGGAGATCTCCGCGGTCGCGGCGTCCTCCATCAGGTTGTGGATCGCGGCCGCGCCGTTGCCGCCCAGCCAGGAGGCGAGGTAGCGCACGCCGACGTCGACCGCGCCGCGCAGCCCGGCCTCGGTCGCCGCGCCCGGCGTGGCCTTGACGTCGAGCAGCTGCTCGGCGGTCACCGAGACGTCCTCACGAAGCCGGTCGAGCTGGTTGGGCCGCTCGCCGAGCACGGCCGTGAACTCCTCGTCGCAGATCGGCACGAGGTCGGGGTGTGCGACCCACGAGCCGTCGAACCCGTCGCCGGCCTCGCGCCGCTTGTCGTCGTGGACCTTGGCGAGGGCCTTCTCGGTGACCTCGGGATCGCGGCGGTTCGGGATGAACGCGGCCATGCCGCCCATCGCGAACGCGCCGCGCTTGTGGCAGGTGCGCACGAGCAGCTCGGTGTAGGCGCGCATGAACGGCGCCGTCATCGTGACCAAGTTGCGCTCGGGCAGGATGAAGTCGCGTCCCCGGGACCGGAACTTCTTGATGATGCTGAACAGGTAGTCCCAGCGGCCGGCGTTCAGCCCCGCGCTGTGGTCGCGCAGTTCGTAGAGGATCTCCTCCATCTCGAAGGCGGCCGGGATGGTCTCGACCAGGACGGTGGCCCGGATCGTGCCGCGGGGAATGCCGAGGAAGTCCTGGGCCAGGTTGAAGGCGTCGTTCCAGAGCCTGGCCTCGTGGTGGCTCTCGATCTTGGGCAGGTAGAAGTACGGCCCAGCGCCCTTGTCGAGCTGGCGCCGCGCGCAGTGGACGAAATACAGCGCGAAGTCGAAGAGGCTGCCCGACACCCGCTTGCCGTCCACCAGCAGGTGTTTCTCGTCCAGATGCCAGCCGCGCGGCCGGACCACGATGGTCGCGAGCTCCTCGTCGGGCATCAGCCGATAGGACTTACCTTCCTCGCTCGTGAAGTCGATGGTGCGGTCGAGGGCGTCCTTCAGGTTGAGCTGGCCGATGATCATGTTCTCCCAGAGCGGCGTGTTCGCGTCCTCGAAGTCGGCGAGCCACACGTTCGCGCCGGAGTTGAGCGCATTGATGGTCATCTTCCGCTCGGTGGGGCCGGTGATCTCGACGCGGCGGTCCACCAGGCCGGGCGCGGGCGATGCGACCCGCCAGGCCGGGTCATCCCTGACCTGGCGGGTCCCGGGAAGGAAGTCAAGGGTCCCGCCCGCCGAGATCTCCACCTGCCGGGTCTCCCGCGCCGCGAGCAGTTCCGCCCGCCGGGGGCCGAGCTCCCGCTGAAGCGACGCGGTGAGGCGCAGTGCGTCCGGCGTGAGGATTTCGTCGTACCGGTCTCCGGGTGGGCCGATGATCTCAACACCCTCGCCAGCCGCCATGGCGCGCTCCTTCCGGTGGTGACCACATCCGGATGCACGTTGCGGATCG
>NZ_DATBKY010000119.1:0-10326 GCF_036555685.1 Actinophytocola sp.
CGCCGCAGATCGTCCAATGTGGTCACAGCTGGCTCCGCACCGCCCACAGGTCGGGGAACATGGGCTGGAACAACGTGGTCTGCAGGTAGGCGACGCCGGGCGAGCCGCCGGTGCCGGGCTTGCGGCCGATGGTCCGCTCCACCATCTTCACGTGCCGGTAGCGCCACTCCTGCATGCCCTCGTCGAGGTCCACGAGCAGGTCGGCCACCGTGGAGGGCCCGGCGTCGTCGGCGTACACCTGGACCAGGACGCGCTGGATGTCCTCGGACTCCGCCCACTCCTTGCTCAGGTCGCGGTTGAGGTGCTCGGCCGGGACGTCGTAGCCGCTGCCGGCGAGGTAGTGCAGGAACGAGTCGAACAGCGAGCGGCGCGACATCGCCGCGGAGATCCGCTCGCGGAACCGGCTGCCCTTCGCGTACGGCTTGAGCATCCGCTCGTCGCGGCGGCCGAGGACGGCCTCGAGCTCGCGGAACTGGCCGGACTGGAACCCGCTCGCCGCGTCCAGCCGGACGCGGAAGCTCGTGAACTGCCGCGGCGTCATGGTCTCCAGCACGTCGATCTGCGCGACCACGACCTTGAGGATGGTCAGCGCCCGGCGCAGCGTGCGCACCGAGTGCGCGGTGTCGACCTTCTCCATCCGGTACTGCAGGTGTTCCAGCTCGTGCAGCAGCTGCTTGAACCACAGCTCGTAGACCTGGTGGATGACGATGAACAGCATCTCGTCGTGCTCGTCGGAGCGCGGTCTCTGCGCGCCGAGGATCTCGTCCAGCGCCAGGTAGGACGAGTACGTCAGGGCAGCGGACTGGTCTTCGCTCATGGCACGGTCACCTCGTCGAAGTATCGCTGGGCCGCGGGCGCCAGCGCCGGGTACAGGTCGTGGAAGAGCCGGACCGCCTCGGCCCGGTGCTTCGGCGCCGGTACCAGGTCCTCGGGCAGCTCGGGATCGTGGAAGGGGAACTCGCGGAACGTGTGCACCAGGCGGGTGCGCAGCAGCAGGGCCTGCCGGTCGTCCGCGACGTGCTGGTCGCGGAAGTGCTCGACGAACGCGCGGTACCGCTCGTCGAGCTCGTCGAGGTCCCACACGCGGGCGACGAAGACGCCGAAGTCGACCGCGGTGGCGGGCCGGCCGAGCAGCATGCCGGCGTGCGCGGCGACGTCCAGCTCGTCGAGCAGCTTCGCGACCTCCGACTCGCGGTCGTGCGGCGCGAGCCACGTACCGTCCTGCACCGGGCCGAACCCGAGGAAGCGCAGCCGGCGCACCAGCCGGGTGCGGGCGAGCCTGCGGTCCTCGGGGATCGAGTGCCACAGCACGGTCCACGTGGTCTCGTGCCGGGGCGAGCCGCCGAGCGTGAAGATCCGCCGGTCACCCTCGGCGAGCACCGCGAGCGTGCGCGGCGTGAGCGTGTAGTGGACGTGCCGGCCGTCCTTGCTGCGCGCCAGCAGCTCGCGGCCGACGAGGCGGTTCAGCGCCACCCGGGCGGCGCCCGCGGAGAAGCCGAACTCCTCGAGCAGCCGCACGAGCCCGCCCGACCAGACCTCGCCTCGCTCGCGTGGGACGTGGTGCGCGCCGAGCAGGCTCAGCACGAGATCCTGCGGCGCCGGCCGTCCCGCCTCCCCGGAATTAACCCTGTTGGTCACCTTTGGTTGATCCCGTTCAGTTCGGCACGTACTTGTGGCTGGGTTGCGTCCCGGTCCCCTTAGGTGCGGCTCGAAAGACACGCGGTTGTACACGTGCCATGCCCGGACAGCATAGTTGACGCCTCAGCGGGGTCAACCGTAATGTGTCGCGCGTGAAGGTCGGTATCGGGCTTCCCAACACGATTCCGGGCGCGACGGGGGCCCTTCTGGTGGAGTGGGCGCGGCGTGCCGACGCCGGCCCGTTCTCCACGGCCGCGGTGCTCGACCGGCTGGTCTACGACAGCATCGAGCCGTTCGCCGCCCTGGCCGCGGCCGCGGCCGTGACCGACCGGATCGGACTCGCCACCAACATCGCGATCGGCCCGCTGCGTGGCCCGGCGATGCTCGCCAAGCAGGCCGTGTCGGTCGACGCCGTCTCGGGCGGCCGGTTCACGCTCGGCCTCGGGGTCGGCGCCCGGCGGGACGACTACGACGCGGCCGGGGTCGACCGGCGCACGCGCGGGTCGGTGCTCTCCGAGCAGCTCGCGTTCCTGCGCGGCCGGCTGGACGGCTCGGGCATCGGGCCGGCGCGACCCTCGATCGGGCTGCTGGTCGGCGGGTCGAGCGGGGCCGCGTTCGCGCGGATGGCCCGCTACGCCGACGGCTACGCGCACGGCGGCGGCCCGCCGCGCGCGTTCGGCTCTGCCGCGACCCGGGCCCGGGCGGCGTGGCGCGACCTGGAGCGGACCGGCGAGCCGATGCTGTGGGGCCAGGGCTACTTCGCGTTCGGCGACCCCGGCAAGGGCTGCGACTACCTGCGCGACTACTACGCGTTCACCGGCCCGTTCGCGGAGAAGATCGCCGCCGGCAACCTCACCTCGGCGCGCGCGGTGCGCGACTTCGTGCGCGGGTACGAGGCGGAGGGCTGCGACGAGCTGATCCTCTACCCCACGGTCGCCGATCTCGACGACCTGGACCGGCTGGCCGAGGTGCTGTCGTAGTGCGCGTCAACGTGGTGGGCGCCGGACCGTCGGGCTTGTACCTGGCGATCCTGCTGAAGAAGCTCGACCCGGCGCACGAGATCACCGTTGTGGAGCGCAACGCGCCGGACGCGACGTTCGGCTGGGGCGTGGTGTTCTCCGAGGAGACGCTCGGCGCGCTGCGCGACGCGGACTACGCCACGTACGTGGAGATCACCGACTCGTTCGCGCGGTGGACCTCGATCGACATCCACTACCTCGGCACCGTGCTCCGCTCGTCCGGTCACACGTTCTCGGCGATCAAGCGCACGCACCTGCTGGACATCCTGCAGCGCCGCGCCCGTTCGCTCGGCGTCGAGCTGAAGTTCGGTGTCGAGGTCGCCGCGGCGGAGCCGGCCGACCTGATCGTCGCGGCGGACGGGTCGAACAGCACGCTGCGCCGGGCCGGGGAATTCGGCACGACCGTGGAACCGCAGGGCTGCAAGTACGTGTGGTTCGGCACCGACCTGGTGTTCGACGCGTTCACGTTCATCTTCAAGGAGACCGAGCACGGGCTGTTCCAGGTGCACGCGTACCCGTTCGACGAGCACACCAGCACGTTCATCGTGGAGACGCGGGCGCGGACGTGGCGGCGTGCGGGCCTGGACCGCATGTCCGAGGAGGAGAGCATCGCGTTCTGCCAGCAGCTGTTCGCCGACGAGCTCGGCGGGCACCGGCTGATGTCGAACAAGTCGATCTGGCTCGACTTCCCCTTGGTGCGCAACAGCTCCTGGCATGACGGGAATGTCGTGCTGATCGGCGACTCGGCCCACACGGCGCACTTCTCGATCGGGTCGGGCACCAAGCTCGCGATGGAGGACGCGATCGCGCTGGCGAACAGCTTCGTACGGCACCCGGCGAGCCTCGAGGCGGCGCTGACCGACTACGAGCTGGAGCGCCAGCCGGTCGTCGAACGGTTCCAGCAGGCGGCCGGCGACAGCGCCGCGTACTTCGGCCGGGTCGCCAGCTACACGCACTTCGCGCCGATCCAGTTCGCGGCCAACCTGCTCACGCGCAGCGGCCGGATCAGCCACGCGAACCTGACCCAGCGCGACCCGCACCTGATCCGCGTGCTGGACGCCTGGTTCGCCGCGTCCGCGACCGGGGCCGAGCCGGCGCGTGGCGCGGTCGCTCCCCCGCCGATGTTCGCGCCGAAGCGGTTCGGCGGGCTGACCGTGCGGAACCGGGTCGTGCGCGAGGGCGGCGACCTGCTCGCCGCGGCGCGGTCGGGCGCGGGACTGGTGCTGTCCGGGTTCGTGGCGGTGAGCGAGGACGGCCGTACGTCCCCGGCGTGTCCGGTGCTGGACGACTCGTGGGCGCCGGTGGTGGACAAGGTGCACGACGCGGGCGCGGTCGTGGGCGTGCGGCTCTCGCACGCGGGCCGGCGCGGCGCGGTCCGGGAGTCCGGTGTGGACGTTCCGCTGCGGGACGGGTGGCCGCTGGTGTCGGCCTCACCGCTGCGGTACGCGCCGTTCGGGGCGGTCCCGCGGGAGATGACCGACGCCGACATGGCGCGGGTGCGGGACGACTTCGTGGCCGCGGCGACGCGGGCCGCGGCCGCCGGGTTCGACGCGGTGTCGCTGGACCTCGCCGACGGGTACCTGCTGGCGAGCTTCCTGTCCCCGCTGTCGAACCGGCGGGACGACGAGTACGGCGCCGACCCGCTGCGGTTCCCGCTGTCCGTCGTGGACGCCGTGCGCGCGGTCTGGCCGGCCGACCGGCTGCTCGTGGTCCGGCTGACCGTGCTGGACTGGGCGCGCGGGGGGCGCACGATCGAGGACGGCATCGAGCACGCGCGGGCGCTCGCCGAACACGGTGTCGACCTCGTGCACATCCGCGCGGGGCACACGACGGCGGGCTCGCGGCCGGAGTACCGGCGCGGCTACCTGACCACGCTTTCCGACCGCGTGCGCAACGAGGCCGGCGTCGCCACGCTGGTCGGCGGCTACCTGACCACGGCCGACGAGGTCAACACGATCGTGGCCGCGGGCCGGGCCGACCTCTGCGTGTTCGAACCGCCGCCGAGCCCGCTTGACGTGAGCGGGAGCGACGGAGCGTTCTCATGACATCCTTCGCCGAGCTCACCTCGCCGCAGGTAGCCGACCTGCTGGCCGGCCCACGCACACCCGTGCTGCTGCTGCCGGTCGGCGCGGTCGAGCCCCACGGCCCGCACGCCCCGCTCGGCACGGACGAGCTCATCTCCGCCGGAATGTGCGCGCGGGCCGCCGAGCGGCTGGCGACCGACCCCGGCCTGCGGGTGCTCGTGCTGCCCGCGCTGAACTACGGCGTCACGCACATGAGCGCGGGCTTCTCCGGTGCCGTCTCGATCGGCGCGGACACCTTGCGTTGCCTGGTGCTCGACGTCTGCCGGTCGCTGAAGGACAGCGGGCTGCACCGGATCGTCGTGGTCAACAACCACTTCGAGCCCGCGCACGTCACCGCCCTCCGCTCCGCCGTCGCCGAGGCGGAGGTCGCCCACCTCGACCTGCTGCGCCGCGCGAACGTCGCGCGGCTGACCGCGGAGTTCCGGTCCGGCTCGTGCCACGCCGGCCAGTACGAGACCTCGCTCGTGCTCGCCGACCGCCCCGAGCTGGTCGACCGGGACGTCATGCGCGAGCTGCCCGCGGTGCACGTTGACATGCCGGCGTTGATGTCGGCCTCCGGCGGACGCGCCGACTTCGCCGGCCTGGGCATGGACCGTGCGTACTGCGGCTCGCCCGCGAGCGCCTCGGCCGCCGAGGGCGAGTCCACTTTTGACACCCTGACCGACCTGCTGGTCGAGCTGATCCGGGAAGTGGGGCGCGGTTGATGCGGTACGAGGACCTGCCCGAGCGACTCAACGTGGCCGACTACTTCGTCGACCGGAACCTCGCCGAGGGCCGCGGCGCCCGGACGGCGCTGCTCACCGACGCCGGCCCGACGACCTACGCCGAGCTGGCGGCGCTCGTGAACCGGATCGGCAACGTCCTGCTCGAGCTGGGCGTCCGGCGCGGCGACCGGCTGCTGCTCGCGCTGTCCGACGGCGTGGAGTTCGTCGCCACCTGGTACGCGGCACAGAAGATCGGCGCGGTCACGGCCGAGGTCTACACGTTCCTGCCGGCCAAGGACTACCGCTACTACCTCGACTACACGGGCGCGAACGTCGTGGTTGTCGACCCGGTGACGCTGGAGAAGATGCGCGAGGCGTCCGAGGACCGGCACCGGTTGCTCGTGGTGGGTCAGGCCGACCTGCGGGCGGGCGAGCACGACCTGCGGGCGCTCGCCGCGCAGGCGCCGGACACGCTCGATGCGGCGCCGACCACGAAGGACGACGTGGCGATCTGGAAGTTCACGACCGGCAGCACCGGCGCGCCCAAGGCGTGCGTGCACACCGCGGTGAGCCCCGTGCTCAGCCACCACGGCTACGCCCGCGGCGTGCTGGACATCGGGCCGGACGACGTCGTCCTGCCCGTGCCGAAGCTGTTCTTCGGCTACGCCCGCGACCTGGCCGCGCTGTACCCGTTCGGCGTCGGCGGCGCGGGCATCGCGTTCCCCGAGCGCACGACCGCGGACCGCATCTTCGAGCTGATCGCCCGGCACCGGCCGACGATCCTGGTGAACGTGCCGACGATGATGAGCGCGATGGTCGCCCACCCGTCGGCGTCCACTCAGGACCTCAGCTGCCTGCGGCTGACCACCTCGGCCGGCGAGGCGCTGCCGGCCGAGCTGCACCGCAAGTGGGACGCGGCGTTCGGCGTGGAGGTGGTGGACGGCATCGGCTCGTCGGAGGCGTACCACATCTACATCTCCAACCGCCCCGGCGCGGGCCGGCAGGGCACCTGCGGGCAAGCCGTGCCCGGCTACACAGCCCGTGTCGTCTCCCCCGAGGGCACCGAGGTGCCGGACGGCGAGGTCGGCACGCTCGAGGTCTCCGGTGGCACGGTGGCGCTGGAGTACTACCAGGACGCGGCGAAGTCCGCGGCCACCTACCGCGGCGACACCGTCCACACGGGAGACCTGTTCAGCCGGGACGTCGACGGGTTCTTCACCTACCACGGCCGCGCGGACGACCTGCTGAAAGTCGGCGGGATCTGGGTGGCGCCGAGCGAGATCGAGCACTGCCTGATCGGCCACCCGGACGTCGTCGAGTGCGGCGTGGTGGGCCACGAGACCGACGGGCTGGTCCGCACGCGCGCGTACGTGGTGCGGCGCGACGGGGCGGCCGTCGAAGGCGAGGCGCTGCGGGAGTACGTGGGGTCGCGGCTGTCCGGGCACAAGCGTCCGCACGAGGTCGTGTTCGTCAGCGAGCTGCCGCGCACGAGCAACGGCAAGCTCGACCGGCGCGCACTCCGGGAGCTCTCGTGAGCGGAGCTTGCGGAGCTTGCGGAGCGAACCATCGAACACAGGGCGAGCGCGAGCGGCGACCCGGAGCCCGCGAGGGGGCATCGTGAGTCGTCTCGTCGTGATCACGGGCGGCACCAAGGGGATCGGCGCCGCGATCAGCCGGCGGTTCGCCGACGCCGGCGACAAGGTCGTGGCGCTCGGCCGGGCCGACCTCGACGTCACCGACGAGGTCGCGGTCGGGCACGTGCTCGGCTCGCTCGGCGAGATCGACGTGCTGGTCAACAATGCCGGCATCGCCACGAGCGCGCCCGTGCACCGCACGACCGTGGAGGACTGGCAGGCGCAGCTGGAGGTGAACGCCACCGGCGCGTTCCTGTGCACGCGGGCCGTGCTGCCGGGCATGCGGGAACGGGACCGCGGCCGGATCGTCACCGTCGCGTCGACCGCCGCGCACGTCGGCCAGCTCTACACCGCCGGGTACACGGCCTCCAAGCACGCTGCGGTCGGGCTCATGCGGACGGTCGCGGCCGAGGTCGCCGGCAGCGGCGTGACCGCGAACGCCGTCTGCCCGACGTTCGTGCGCACGGACATGACCACCCGCACGATCCGGCGCGTCGCCGAGGCGACCGGGCAGTCCGAAGAGGACAGCGAGACGTCGATCGCGCGGCTCTCGCCGCTCGGCCGGCTGCTCGAGCCCGACGAGGTCGCGTTCGCCGTGGCGTTCCTGGCGGCACCGGAGGCGGGTGCGATCAACGGCCAGACGATCGTCCTGGACGGAGGAGGAATACAGGCATGAGCCCCTTTCGGGCGTCGCCCGGGTTCACGGGCAAGTGGGAGCACTTCGACTTCGGAGTGGCCGATGGGGTCGCGACGATCACGTTCTCCCGGCCGGACAAGCTGAACGCCCTGACGTTCGACGTGTACGCCGACCTGCGCGACGTGCTCGCCGAGCTGCCGCACCGCGGGGACGTGCGGGTCGTCGTCATCGCCGGGCAGGGCCGCGGGTTCTGCTCCGGCGGGGACGTCGAGGAGATCATCGGCGAGCTGCAGAAGATGCAGGCCGCGCAGCTGCTGGAGTTCACCCGGATGACGGGCGCGGTCGTGAAGGCGTTGCGGGAGTGCCCGCTGCCGGTGATCGCGTCGATCAACGGGGTTGCCGCGGGCGCGGGCTCGGTGATCGCGCTGGCGTCGGACTTCCGGCTGCTCGCGTCGTCGGCGTCGTTCGCGTTCCTGTTCACGAAGGTCGGCCTCGCGGGGGCGGACATGGGCTCGGCGTACCTGCTGCCCCGCCTGGTGGGGCTCGGCCGCGCGACCGAGCTGCTGGTCCTGGGCGACAAGGTCCCCGCGGAGCGGGCGGACGCGATCGGGCTGGCGACCTCGGTGGTGCCCGACGCCGAGCTGGCCTCCGCGACCTCGGCGTTGGCGCGCCGGCTCGCGGACGGGCCCGCGCTCGCGTACTCGACGACGAAGGTGCTGCTGACCCGGGAGCTGGACATGGACCTCGGCAGCTCGATCGAGCTGGAAGCCATGACGCAGGCGCTGCTGATGAAGAGCGACGACCACGCGGAGTTCTACAACGCGTGGGTCGCCGGGCGGCGTCCACAGTGGAGTGGTCGATGAACCGCATCGTCAACGCACCCGGGCTCGCCGAGCCTGTCGGGTTCGCGCACGCGGTCGTCGCGGGTCCCGGGCGGACCGTCTACCTGGGTGGGCAGACCGCACAGGACTCGTCCGGCGCGATCGTCGGGTCGTCGCTGGTCGAGCAGTTCGACGTCGCGGCCGGCAACGTCGTCGCGGCGCTCGCGGCGGCGGGTGCGTCCGCGGACGACCTGGTGTCGTTGATCATCTACACCACCGTGGTGCCGGAGTACCGCGCGTCGCTCGGCGAGCTGGGTCCGGTGTGGCGCAAGCACTTCGGCCGTCACTACCCCGCGGTGGCGCTGCTGGGCGTGGCCGAGCTCTTCGACTCCGCCGCCAAGGTCGAGCTGGTCGGGACGGCGGTGGTGGCCTCGTGAGCCTGCTGGAGCGCAGCGTTTCGGTCGCCCGTTCCCTCGCGCCGGTGGCGGCGGCGGGTGAGCCGGGACGGGTCAACCTTCCGCTGTTGAAGGCGCTGGCGGCGGCGGGGTTGCTGGCGGAGATCTTCCGCCGGTCCGGCTCCGGGTACGAACCGACGTCGGCGATGGCGCTGTGCGAGATCCGCGAGGGCCTGGCGCGCCACTGCACGGAGGCGGAGACGGCGTTCGCGCTGCAGGGGCTGGGGGCGTACCCGATCCTGCTCGCCGGTTCGCAGCCGGTCGTCGAGGAGTGGCTCCCACGGATCGCGGCCGGCGAGATCGCGGTGGGCTTCGCGTTGACCGAGCCGGGCGCGGGCTCGGACGCGGCTTCGCTCGCGCTGTCGGCGGTCCCCTCGGGCGACGGCTTCCGGCTGACCGGTGAGAAGGCGTTCATCTCGAACGCGCCGGACGCGTCGGTGTACTCGGTGTTCGCGCGCACGTCGGACGCGGGCTCGCGGGGCATCACGGCGTTCGCCGTCCCGGGTTCCTCGGGCGGGCTCTCGGGCACGCGGCAGACCATGGTGTCGCCGCACCCGATCGGCCGGCTGGTCTTCGACGACGTGTACGTGCCGGCTTCCTTCGTGCTCGGCTCGGTCGACGACGGCTGGCGGGTCGCGATGCGGACGCTGGACATGTTCCGCCCGAGCGTGGGCGCGTTCGCGCTGGGGATGGGCCAGGCGGCGTTGGACGCGGCGGTGGCGCACACGGCTTCGCGGCAGGCGTTCGGGCGTTCGCTGCGTGACTTCCAGGCGGTGTCGCACCAGCTGGCGGACGTCGCGACGCGGTTGCACGCGGCCCGCCTGCTGGTCCACGACGCGGCGTCGGCGTACGACTCGGGGCAGGGT
Organism: Actinophytocola sp.; assembly: GCF_036555685.1. Lineage (GTDB taxonomy): Bacteria > Actinomycetota > Actinomycetes > Mycobacteriales > Pseudonocardiaceae > Actinophytocola. The sequence goes on from NZ_DATBKY010000119.1 coordinate 9,859, forward strand.
CGCACGGGTCACCTGTCCGCGATGGCAAAGCTGTTCGCGACGGAGACCGCGCAGGTAGCCGTGGACGTGGCGATCCAGGTGCACGGCGCGCGGGCGCTCGAGCAGGGGCACCTGCTGGAGCACCTCTACCGGGAGGTCCGCGCACCCCGCATCTACGAAGGCGCAAGCGAGATCCAACGCGAGATCATCGCCCGCCACCTGTACCGCTGACCGTCCACTCCGGCGGCGCTGGGGCCGGGCGGGGCTGCGGATGCGAATGCAAACACCCCGGCGTAGACGTGTCCGTGCCGGCCAGGGGGACCCCTGGTTCTACGGTAGTCGCGAACTCTGACGGAAGCGGGCGCGTGGCGGCTCGCTGTGGACAAGCTGCGCGGTTGTGGACAACTGACGCCGCCGCACTGCGAGGTCGGTTGTGGACAACTGACGCCGCTGCACTGCGAGGTCGGTTGTGGACGGACGACGCCGTGG
>NZ_DATBKY010000120.1:0-13866 GCF_036555685.1 Actinophytocola sp.
CGCTTCCGCGGCGGCCGGGGCCCAGAGCGGTCACGTCGGGGACGGGAAAGGACGAGAAGGACACGTGCCGCTAGACCCTCAAGTCGCGGCGATGCGCGAGCAGCGGATCGCCGCCGGTGTGACCCCGCTGTACGAGATGACGCTCGCCGAGGCGCGCGCGGCCGATCTCGCCGACATCCGGGCCGGTGGCGGAGACGTCGAGCCCGTGCACGAGGTGTCCGACCGCATGTTCCCCGGGCCCGACGGCGAGCTGCCGGTGCGGATCTACCGGCCGGACCGTGATGGTCCACTCGGGACGCTGGTGTACTTCTTCGGCGGCGGCTGGACGCTCGGCAGCATCGACACCTCCGACGGGGTCTGCCGCGCGCTCGCCAACGCCGCCGGCTGCCAGGTCGTGACCCCGGGCTACCGGCTCGCCCCCGAACACCCGTTCCCGGCCGCCGTGCACGACTGCCACGCCGCCGTCCGGTGGGTCGCGGCCAACGCGGCCGAGCTCGGTGTGGACCCGGACCGGATCGCGGTCGGCGGGGACAGCGCGGGCGGGAACCTGGCCGCGGTCGTGTCGCTGCTCGCCCGCGACCGAGGCGGCCCGGCGCTCGCCGCGCAGCTGCTGATCTACCCCAACACGTGCTACCACGCGGACACCGACTCGTTGCGCGCCAACGACGACCGCTGGATGTTCAACCACCACTCCGTGGACTGGTACTGGCGCAACTACCTGTCCACGCCGGACCAGGGCCGCGACCCGCTGGTGTCCCCGCTGCTCGCGAGCGACCACACCGGGCTCCCGCCGGCACTGGTCATCACCGCCGAGTACGACCCGCTGCGCGACGAGGGCGAGCGCTACGCCGCGCTGCTGCGCGAGGCCGGCGTGCCGGTCGAGCTGACCCGCTACGACGGCATGGCGCACGGGTTCTTCACGATGTCGGGCGTCCTCGAAGGGGCCCGGCGAGCCGTCGCGCAGGCGGCCGAGTACCTGCGGAAGCGCGTCACCGATGGGTGAGACCGCGCCGCTGTGCCTGGCCGACATGGCGCGCCTCGCCGAGGCCGTGCTGCCGCCGGAGGTGTGGGACTACGCCTCCGGCGGCAGCGGGACCGAGACGACGCTCGCCGCCAACCGGACCGCGCTCGACGCGGTCGCGCTGCTGCCGCGCGTGCTGGCCGGCGTCGAGGAGGCGTCGACCGCCGGCCGGCTGCTCGCCACCGACGCGGCCATGCCGGTGGCCGTCGCGCCCATGGCCTACCAGCGGATGCTGCACCCGGACGGCGAGCCGGCCGCGGCCGAGGCCGCGCGGCTCGCCCGCGTCCCGTACGTCGTCAGCACGCTGTCGAGCGTCACCCTGGAGGAGATCGCGAAGGTCGGCGCGGACACCTGGTTCCAGCTGTACTGGCTGCGCGAACGCTACGCCGTGGAGAGCCTGGTCGCGCGGGCCGAGGACGCCGGCTGCCAGGCGCTGATGGTGACCGTCGACGTGCCGATCATGGGCCGGCGGCTGCGCGACCTGCGCAACTCGTTCAGCCTGCCCGCGGACGTGGTCGCCGCGAACCTCGACGACGGCGCCGGCCGCGCGCACGACCGGGTCGACGGGGAGTCCGCGCTCGCCGCGCACACGGTCGCCGCGTTCGCGCCCGCGCTCGGCTGGGCCGACCTCGAGTGGCTCCGGGCGCGGACCACGCTTCCGTTGGTGGTCAAGGGAGTCCTCGACCCGCGGGACGCCGTCCGGGCCGTCGACTCCGGTGTGGACTCCGTGGTCGTGTCCAACCACGGCGGCCGCCAGCTCGACGGCGCGGCGACGAGCGTGCGGGCGCTGCCGGCGGTCGTGGCGGCGGTCGCCGACCGGTGCGAGGTGATGCTCGACAGCGGCATCCGGTCGGGCACCGACGTCCTGCGCGCGCTGGCGCTCGGTGCGCGCGGCGTGCTGGTCGGCCGTCCTGTCCTGTACGGACTCGCCGTCGACGGCGCGCGCGGCGCCGGCCAGGTGCTGTCCCTGCTCCACACCGAGCTCCGCGAAGCCATGGCGCTCGCCGGCTGCGCCGACGTCGGCGCGGCGCGCATGTTGTCCACCGTTCGAATGTGAGGGCCCGATGAGTGTCGCCGACGTCAACCCCGCGGACGTCAATCCGACGGGCGTCCCCCCGGTCGACGTCACGACCATCCCGCTGCGCGTCGACCTGAGCACGGCGGACCTGCACCCGTCGCTCGAGGACCCCGCGCTGAACTCGATGAACTTCCTCAACGAGGTCGCGAACCACTACCCGGACGCGATCTCGCTGGCCGCGGGCCGGCCGTACGAGGACTTCTACGAGGTCGAGGCGCTGCCGCGGTACCTGGACCGGTTTCACCGGCACCTGATCGAGGCGCGCGGCTACGACGAGGCGCAGGCCCGCCGCACGCTGTTCCAGTACGGGCGCACGAAGGGCATCATCCACGACCTGGTGGCCACCAACCTCGAGCTGGACGAGGGCATCCGCGTCGACCCGGAGTCCATTGTGGTCACCGTGGGCTGCCAGGAGGCGATGGTCCTCACGCTGCGTGCGCTGCGGGCCGGTCCGCAGGACGTGCTGCTCGCGGTGTCGCCCACCTACGTCGGACTGACCGGCGCCGCGCGGCTGGTGGACATGCCGGTGCTGCCGGTATCCGGCGGGACGGCCGGCATCGACCTCGACGAACTGCGCGGCACGATCCACGGCGCGCGCGCGGCGGGGCTGCGGCCGCGCGCGTGCTACGTGATGCCGGACTACGCGAACCCGTCGGGGCTGAGCATGGATCTCGCGACCCGGCGCGCGCTGCTCGCGCTCGCGGTCGAGGAGGACATCCTGCTGCTGGAGGACAACCCGTACGGGTTGTTCTACGATGTGCTCTCGCCCGGCGAGCACCGGGTGCCGACCCTCAAGGCGATCGACGAGGCCCGCCAGGTGGTGTACCTGGGCTCGTTCGCGAAGACCGTGCTGCCCGGCGCGCGGGTCGGCTACGTGGTGGCCGACCAGCGGGTCCGCGCCGCGGACGGCAGCGTGGGAATGCTCGCCGACGAGCTGTCGAAGATCAAGAGCATGCTGACGGTGAACACCCCGGCCCTCGCGCAGGCGATCGTCGGCGGCAAGCTGCTCGAGCACGACTGCAGCCTCGTCGCGGCGACCGTGCGGGAGCGCGAGGTGTACGCGCTCAACCGGTCCCACATGATCGGCGGGCTGGCGAAGCGGTTCGCGGACCTGCCGGTGAGCTGGAACGTGCCGACCGGCGGGTTCTTCGTCGTGGTCGACGTGCCGTTCCCGGTCGACGACGCGTTGCTCGAACGCTCCGCGCGGGACTTCGGCGTGCTGTGGACGCCGATGCATCACTTCTACGGCTCGCCGGGCGAGGTCCGGTCGCTTCGGCTGTCCTGCAGCACGGTCACCGCGGCCGACATCGAGGTCGGCCTCGACCGCCTCGCCGCGCTGCTGGCCGACGAGCTCGGCTAGGCGGTCGCCTCGGCGAGGATGGTCCGCACGCCGCGCACGAGGCCCCGCTCGTCGTCGGTTCCGGGGACCGGCTTGTCGCCCGGGTCCACGCCCGCGTCGATGTGGTCGCGGCCGAGCACGAGCACACCCGCGACGACGAGCAGGTGCGCGCCCATTATCAGCAGGCCGAGCTGGGGGATCGTGAACCGCAGGACGACCGTGAGCTTCGCCGCCACGCCGATCGCCGTGCCGATGCCGCCGCACATGTCCATCAGCCGGCTGTACCTCGCGTTCAGCTCGGCGAGGTCGACGGTGCCCCGGTCCAGCTTCGCCATGTCCAGAGTGGACTGGTCGAGCGTCGCCAGGGCCGCGAGCCGGTCCGCGCCGATGGCCATGCCGACCGCGGCCCTGGCCGGCCCGCGCTCGTCGACGCTGGCGATGAGCCGGTCGACGCCGGCGCGGATGCCGGTGAGCCACCCCGCCGGCACGATCCGGGCCAGCAGGGCGAGCGCGCCACGGAACGCCCGCAGGCCGATCTTCGCGAGCTTGCCGCCGAATTCGTCGAGGTGCAGCTTCTCGTTGACCATGTCCCACGCCTTGCGGACCTCGGCCGGGCCGCGGTCGTGGATGCCGGTCAGCGAGCCGCCGATCACCTTGGTGGAGCGGGAGACGATGTCGTCGACGGTCCGGTCGAGCTGGCGCTCCAGCGACGCCACGGCCGCCGGGACGGTGGTCGACGCGGCGAGCGCCACGATGCCCTGCGCGGCCGGGGTTCGCGGCGCGGTCAGCATGCCGACGGTGGCGTCGAGCTGCCGAAGGGGTTCGTCGAGCGCGCTCGGCTCGGCCGGCCCGTGCTCGCCGACCGCCTCGCTCGCGGCGAACATCGTGCCGGCGACGCCGAGCTGGCTCAGGGTCGCGGCGAGCAGCGCCTCGGCGTCGTCGGGCACCATCGCGACGCCCATCGCCGCGTGCTCGGCGCCCATGCGGTCGAGCTTGGCGATGCTCGTCCGCGCCGCGCCGGCGAGCAGCTCCACGGCCGCCGCGGCGCGGTCCGGATCCCCGAGCGCGTCCCGCAGGTCGCGACCGGCCTGCACGACCGGCACCATCGAACGCGCGGCGTCTGCTGTCCCCATCGCGGCCCTCCACACGTTTCGTGAAGCGGTTGCCCGGTCAGAGAATCGGTGTGCCGCGGGGACTCATTACGGTCGCTAGCGCAGGTCGGTGCTGCTGAGCACGGTGACCGTGTCGATCAGCCACCGGCCGTCCTGGTTCACCAGGTTGTAGCGGTGCTGCTCCCGCACCTTCCGGCCGCTCTTGAACACGTAGTTGACCGTGACGGTGACGGTCGAGCCAGCGCCGGACGCGCCGGACGCGCGCACGGAGCTGATCGAGCTCCAGTACCGGCGATAGCCGTCCGGCCCACCCGCCGGGCTCTGCTGGAACTTGGGCGTCAGCCGCTGCCAGCCCGCGTCCGGGTCGCCGGGCATGAGGGCGTAGTAACCGGTGACCGCCGCTACGGGGCTTCCGGGCGGCTGCGCGGTTTTCGGCGGCGTGTTCGCCGGTGGCGCGGGCGAAGTGGTCGCAGGGGCGCTCGTCGTGCCGGTCTCCTCGGGCTCGGCGGGCGCCGGGTTCTCGCTCGAGGCGGCCGGCGTGCCCGACGCCTTCGACGAGGCGGGTGGTGTGGCGGTGCCGCCCGTCGGGCTGTTGTCGTTGGCGTTCAGCACCACGAGGGTCGTGACGATCGCGACCAGGACGCAGACCGCGGCGAGCAGCGCCACGGCGCGGCGGCGGTGCGGCCGCTCGCCGGCCGGCTTAGGCACAGCGGCCGGCTCGGCCGGCGGCGCGGCGGCGGGAGCCGCGGGGACGGCGGCCGCGGTCGACCGGCCGCCGGCGATGTCCTCGAGCTCGGCCCGCGCCTCGTCCATGGTCGGCCGCTGCTGCGGATCGGTGCTCAGCATCCGCAGCAGGAGGTCGTTGAGCGGGCCTGCCTTCTTCGGCGGGGTGACCGCGCCGGACGCGATCCGGTGCAGCAACAGCATCGGGTTGTCGCTCGCGCCGGCGGGTGAGGCGCCCTCGACCGCGGTGTAGAGGGTGGCGCCGAGTGAGTACACATCGGACGCGAACGTGACGTCCTTGCCCTGCGCCACCTCCGGCGCGAGGTAGGCCGGCGTGCCGACGAACGTGCCGGTCGCGGTCCCGGTGACGTCCTCGACGACCCGGGAGACACCGAAGTCGGTGATCTTCACCGTGCCGTTGTCGCCGACGAGGATGTTGCCGGGCTTGACGTCGCGATGCACCACGCCGGCCGCGTGCGCGGATGCGAGCGCGGCCGCGGCCTGCGCGCCGATCCGCGCCACCTCCTCCGGCGGCAGCGTGCCGTCCTCGGCGAGCTTCTTCGACAGGCTCGTCGAGGGCAGGTACTCCATGACGAGGTAGGGCCGGCCGTCGTCCTCGATGACGTCGTAGACGGTGATCAGCTGCGGGTGGTGCAGCTTGGCCGCGATCCGGCCCTCGCGCATGGTGCGCTTGCGGATCTCCTCCAGCCGGGCGTCGTCCAGGCTGGGGGGCAGGATGACCTGCTTGACGGCGACGGTGCGGCGCAGTCGCTCGTCGTGCGCCTGCCAGACCACGCCCATCCCGCCACCGCCGAGCCGTTCGGCCAGCCGGTAACGGCCTGCGACGATCTGGTCAGCACTCATCGACTCTCCCCATTCGGATCCCCGCCCCGGACAGGTATTGCACCACGCTGCGCAACCGAAACCGCCGGCGGCGGGGCAGTGGAGCGGCGCAGGTCACCTCGGGGTGTGATGCACGGCCGCGAGCAGCGCCGCGTACGAGCGGACGAGCGCGGCCAGCTCGTCGCCGAGCGCCGGACTCTGCGGGTCACGGCCGTCGGCGACCCACTTGTCGGAGATGGCCATCGCGGCCGCTCGCTCGCTCGCGGCGAGCCGGACCGTGTCCGGCGGCACGCGGTAGACGTGCGCGTAGAGCTCGGTGAGCGCGTCCACGAGCGCCGCGTCGCCGGCGTCGTGGTGCTGGGCCTCCCGGTGCGCGCGCCACCACTCGACCTCGAGCCGGGCCGCCTCGACCGTGTCGAAGGACTCCCGGTGATCACGGGTCACGAGGTCGTAGAACAACCGCATGCACCGGCGCGCGCCCTCGGGGTCGTTTCCGCTCGCGGGTGCCCACAGCTGGTTCGCGCGCAGCACGAGCCACGCCCCGTACACGGTTCGCGACCAGGACAGCGCGAACCCGGACCGGACCATGCCGATCGCGTAGAGCAGGAAGCGCCCCCACTGGCGGCGGTAGTAGGTCACCCACGCGCCGCATTCCCGCCGCGCGACCGCCCGCGGGTCGAACGCCCGCATCGCCGAGGGACGTCCCGGATGCGACATTCACTCTTCGTACCCCCGCGATCGCGACGGGGGCGAGGGGCGAAGGTCCTCGATTACGCTGTCGCGGTGGGCATCGTGTCCAGGGGTTTCCAGGGCCGGCCACGCCGGTCCGACGAGCGGTTGCCGCCCGGCCAGTACCTCACGGAGGACTTCCCCGTTCTCTCGGCCGGGCCGACGCCGCGGGTGCCGGCGGACCGGTGGGAGTTCACGATCGCCACCGAGGCCGGCACGCGCCACACGTGGACCTGGGCGCAGCTGATCGCTCTCCCCGCCGAGGAGCCGACCGTCGACCTGCACTGCGTCACGAAGTGGTCGAAGCTCGACACGTCCTGGCGCGGGGTGTCCCTCGACGTGCTGCTCGAGGACGTGGCGACCGCCGCCGACTTCGCCATGGTCCACTCCTACGGCGGCTACACCACCAACCTGCCACTCGAGGACCTGCTAGACGGGCAGGCCTGGCTCGCCTACGCCTATGAGGGCGAGGACGTGCCGGCCGAGCACGGCGGGCCGGTCCGGCTGCTCGTGCCACACCTGTACCTGTGGAAGTCCGCGAAGTGGGTGCGCGGCATCGAGCTGATGCTGGAGGACGAGCCCGGGTTCTGGGAGAGCATCGGCTACCACGACTACGGTGACCCGTGGCGCGAGCAGCGGTACCAGGGCGACTAGGCCGCAGGCTGGCCTGGCGGGCGGCGACGCTGACCGAGCGGCGCGCCGAGACCGCGTCCGCGGTCACGCTCGCCTTCGACGTCCCGGAGTGGCCCGGCCACCTGGCCGGCCAGCACGTCGACGTCCGGCTGACCGCCGAGGACGGCTACCGCGCGCAGCGCAGCTACTCGGTCGCCTCCGCACCCGGTGGTGACCTGGTCGAGCTGACGGTCCAGCGGGTCGACGGCGGTGAGGTGTCGCCGTACCTGGTGGACGTCCTCGAGCCCGGCGACGAGGTGGAGCTGCGCGGGCCGGTCGGCGGCTGGTTCGTCTGGCGACCCGAGGCGACGTCACCCGTGTTGCTGCTGGCCGGCGGCTCGGGGATCGTCCCGCTCATGGCCATGATCCGCACCCGCCGGGCGGCGGGCTCGGCGGTGCCGTTCCGGCTCGGGTACTCGCTGCGGACCCCGGCCGACCTGATCTACCGGGACGAACTGGCCCGGCCCGGCCCCGGCCTGGACGTCACGTACGTGTACACCCGGGCCACGCCGCCGGGTTCGGCCCGCGCGGCCGGCCGGCTGACCCGCGCCGACCTCGCGGCCGTGCCGCCGGCCGACTGTTTCGTCTGCGGGCCCACGGGGTTCGTCGAGGCCGCCGCCGACCTGCTGGTCGACCTCGGTCACGACCCCGGCAGGATCAAGACCGAACGCTTCGGGCCCACGGGAGGCTGACATGACCGGGCACCTGGACGGCAACGCGCTCGCCGGCCCGCTGCGCGAGATCTTCGCCGTGGACCTGACCGCGGCGATCGGCACCTGCGCGCACTGCCGCGCCCGCGGCCCGCTCGCCGAGGCGACCGTGTACACGCACGCACCCGGCGAGGTGGCCCGCTGCACGCGGTGCGGGGAGGTGGTGCTGCGGCTGGTCCACGGCCCGGACCGGACCTGGCTCGACCTCCGCGGCCTGCTCAACGTCGAGATCCGGCCGCCGGCCTAGCCGGTGGCCCCGCGCCGCTCGCGCTCGCCGGTGACGGCGCCGCGCGCCGGCGGCACGCGGTCCGTAGCAGAATGGCCCGATGCCCCGACCTGCGATGTGCCCGTGCGGCAGCGGTGAGCCGGTCGCCGCGTGCTGCGGGCGGCTGCACTCCGGCCACACCGGCGCGGCGACGGCCGAGCAGCTGATGCGCTCGCGGTTCAGCGCGTTCGCACTCGGCGAGGAGGCGTACCTGCTGTCGTCGTGGCATCCGTCGACCCGGCCGAAGCGGGTGCGGCTCGACCCGGCGCGGGAGTGGACGCACCTGGAGATCGTCGGCCGCACCGGCGGCGGTCCCTTCGACACCGAGGGCACGGTCGAGTTCCGCGCGCACTACCGGACCGGCGGGCGGGCCGGCGTGCTGCACGAGAACAGCCGATTCGTCCGCGAGGACGGCGCATGGCAGTACGTGGTGGCGCTGTGAACGGCGAACCGCTCGGCGCCGGCTCGCTCACCGGCGCCCGCTTCCCGGACATGCCCGCCGGGTACGAGAGCTACTACCTGCGCGCCTGCCACCCGGACGGCGGGCTGGGCGTGTGGATCCGCTACACCGCGCACCGCCGCCCCGGCGCGCAGCCGACCGGCGCGCTGTGGTTCACGCTGTTCGAGGAGTCCGGCCCGACCGCGACGAAGGTGTCCGGCCCGCCGGTCGTCGCGGACTGGATCCGCATCGGGGACGCGGCTCTCGGTCCTGGCCGTGCGCACGGGTCGGCGCACGGGCCGGCACATGACGTCGCGTGGGACCTGCGGTTCTCCGGCGCGGCGCCGCTGTGCCACCTGCCGTTCGGCCCGCTCTACCGGGTGCCCGTGCCGCGGACGAAACCCGTGAGCCTGCATCCGGTCGCCCGCTTCGACGGCTCGATCACGGTCGGCGGGCGGGACATCGAGGTGTCCGCCTGGCCCGGCATGGTCGGCCACAACTGGGGCGCGCAGCACGCCGAGCGCTGGATCTGGTTGCACGGCATGGGTTTCCTCGGCGCGGGCGACACGACGTGGCTGGACCTGACGTTCGGCCGCATCCGCATCGGCGGGCGGGTCACGCCGTGGGTCGCGAACGGCGCGATCGCCATCCGGGGCGAGCGGATCCGGCTCGGCGGGCTCACCCGCGACCGCCGGCCGCGGATCGAGGAGTCGCCGGCGCACCTGTGGTTCGCGGTGCCCGGCAAGGAGATCGTCGTGGCCGGCACCGCCGAGGCGCCGCGCGAGCGGGTCGTCGGCTGGGTCTACGCCGATCCCGACGGATCCGACCACCACACCGCGAACTGCTCGGTCGCCGACCTCACGATCCGGGTCGCCCGCCCGGGCCTGCCCGCGCTGAACCTGCGTGCACCCGGCCTCGCCGCCTACGAGCTCGGCATGCGCGAGCGCGACCACGGCATCCCGATCCAGCCGTTCCCGGACGGCTGAGTCACGCGTCCATCGCCGCCAGCAGCGCGGTCGCGCGCTCGGTCGGGACGTACAGCACGCTGTGGCCCGCCTGCCGGCTCGTCACCAGGCCGGCCGCACGCAGCCGGTTCAGGTGGTAGGACACCGTCGCCGGGCTGAGGCGGTGCCGGGCGGCCAGCTCCGACGTCGAGCGCGGCACCTCAAGGTCGGTCAGCAGGGCGGTGCGGCGCTCGCCCAGGACCGGCGTGCCCAGCACCGACGGGGCCGCCCACACCCGGCCGCGGCCGCGGGCCGGATAGCCGAGCAGCACCTCGCCCGGCACGCCCGCCCACAGCGCCGGGCGGGGCAGGAACACCGACGGCGTCAGCACCACGCCGGGCGCCGCGTCGGACGTCAGCTCGAACGCGGCGTCCATCGTGAGGGTCCTGCCGTCCCAGTGCAGCGCCGGGTGCAGACCGTCGAGGATCTCGCCGAACCCGGACCGGCCCGCGTGCGCGGCCCGGTGCCGCACGTCCTCGTCGTGGATCCGGCGCAGCGCCGGCCACGAGTCGGCCAGCACCGCGTGCCACGCCCGGCGCAGCTCCGCCGCGGCCCGGCCGGCGATCCCGCCTCGGTCGAGCGCGGTGGCCACGACCGGCGGGAGCGGCACGCGGGGGTCCTGCCCGGCCGGAGAACGGGTACGCGCCAGCGCGGCGGCTGGCGGCGGTCCGATCCGGAACGCCATCCGCAGCTGCTCCCGCACGAGGTCGTCGGGTGTGGCCGCGACCGCCGCGAGCTCCTCGTCGAGGGTGGGCTCGTAGCCGGCGGGCAGCGGCACCACGAAGTCCGGGACGTACCACGACTCGTGCTCGACGAGCGCGTGCACGAGCGGGTACGCCGCCGGGTCGGCGTGCGGGCGCGTGGCCGCCACCCAGGCCGCCGCGTACGGCGCCCGGTCCGGGTGGGTCAGCACCTCCAGCGCGCAGGACAGCTCCGCCAGCCGCGACAGGGCGAACCGGGAGCGGACCAGCCGCGCGGGTTCGACCCGCAACGTCAGCACGGCCGGACTTTCGACGTTCTTCGAATCCCTGGCACGCGTTCCCGCCCCCTGATCGACTCGCTCCCGTCGCAAGTATCACAGGGCGAGATCGGAGATCGTTGTGGACGATGTAACGAAGTCGTCGGGGCGGCGCACATTCCTCCTCGGCACCGCCGCGGCGGGCCTCGCCGTCGCCGGGCTCGGGACCGCGGGCGGCGTCGCGAGCGCGTCGAGGGGAGGGGCGGTGACGAGGTCGGTCGGGCCGTTCGAGGTCCTGGCGCTGCTCGACGCCGACGGCCCGTTCTTCCTGCCCGCCGCCGACGCGTTCGCCGGTGCGAGCGAGCGGGACTGGGCCGGGGCCAGGTTGGTGGACCCGGCCGCGTTCGGCCCGGACGGGACCTGGCACCTCGACTTCCGCTGCTTCGCCGTCCGGCTCCCGAACCGGCGGTACGCACTGGTGGACACCGGGGTGGGCCCGGCCGAGAGCCCGGCTGCCGCGTGGGCGCCGGTGCCCGGGCACCTGCTCGAGCGGCTCGCCGAGGCGGGCATCGGCCGCGACGAGGTGGAGTTCGTCGTGCTCACCCACCTGCACGAGGACCACTACGGCTGGTCCGTCTCGCCGCAGGGCGTGCCGACCTTCCCGAACGCGCGGTACGTGGTACAGCGGAGCGAGATCGCCGCGCTCGAGGAGGCCGGCGACGAGGTCGTGCTGGCGTACGTGGTGGCGCCGCTGCGCGGGACCGGCCAGCTGTCCGTCGTGGACGGGCGGGACTGCCTGGCCGAGCGGCACGGCACCCGCCTGACCACCGAGCCGACCCCCGGGCACACGCCAGGCCACCAGTCGGTGCTGCTGCGCGGTGCCGATCGCCAGATCGTGATCACCGGCGACGTGCTGGTGCACGCGGTGCAGCTGGTCGCGCCGGACGTCGGCTACCGGTTCGAGGGCGACCAGGACACCGCCCGCCGCACCCGGCGGGCGCTGCTGGAGCGGGCGGACCGGATGCCGACATGGCTCGCCACCGCGCACCTCAACACGCCGTTCGTCCGGCCGGGGACGGCGAGGCGGACCGGTCCGACATGATCGCGGCCATGCCTGGGCGCACACGACCGTGCTCCGCGGCCCGGCGGGCGTGGCGGTCCGGCGGCTGAAGTCGTTGCCCGGCAAGGACATCGTCACGACCGGCAGCATGCGGCAGGTGCGCTCGCTGATCGGCCCGGCCGTTCCGTTCGGGCGTGGCGCTTGTGCGATACCGCCCGGCGTAGCAACCTGGCCCTGTGGCCGCTGGGGACGCGTTCGCGCGCTGCTACGCGCACTCCTACCGCGGGCTGTTTCTCACCGCCCACGCGCTGCTCGACGACGCGGAGGCGGCGGAGCAGGTCACGCGCGAGGCGTTCGCGATCGTCCACCGGGACCGGGCCCGGCTCGCGGCGGACGCGCGGCCGGAGGAGCGGGTCCGCGCGGTCGTCGTCCGGCTCGCCCGCCGCCGGCTGCGGTGGCGGGCCCTGCAGGTGCCGCGCGCCCGCCCGGCCGCGCCCTCCGCGCGCGAGACCGTCCGGCGCCTGCACCGGCTGGCCGGCCTGCCCACCGAGACCATCGCGTCCGTTGTGGACACTCCGGTCGAGACGGTCGAGTCGTACCTCGTGGACGCGGAACCCGTGTCGTGGGCCGGCGTGCGGCAGCCGGTCGTGACGCGGGTGGTCGAGCGCGCCCGGCTGCGGGCGGCGCGCGCGAGGACGCTCGGCGTGGCCGCGGTCGCCGTGCTCGTGGTGGGTGTCGCGGTGCCGCTGCTGCGGGTCGGTTCGCCCGAGCCCGAGGCCGCGAAGCCGGCCTACACCCCGCCGTCCCCGACCTACACCCCGCAGTCGGAGATGGTGCAGCCGCGGGTGATCTACGACGTGGGGTTCGTCGACGAGCGGCACGCGCACGCCCTGCGCGCCGACTGCCGGCAGTTCGACTGCGACCTGGACCTGGTGTCGACCTCCGACGGGGAGCACTGGACCTCGCGCCCGGTGTCCAACGCGGGGCAGCCGCGGGGTTCCGGGGGCCGGCTGTACGTGCTGGGCCCCGACCAGGTGGCCGTCGACTGGTTCCCGATCGACGAGCCGGCCGTGCTGGGGCGGGTGTACAGCGCGGACAGCGGCCGGACGTGGACGCGAGTCCCCCAGGGCGTGCGCGGCACGGCGCGGGAGATCCCGGCGGGCGCGGCGCTCCAGTCGGGGTGCGAACTGTTCGAGGAACCGTGTACCCGCTCCGACGTCCGCGTGATCCTCCCGGACTCCGGGCGATCCGCCCGGCTGGCGACCGCACCCCCGCTGCTCGGCGCGTACCCGGGCATGGTGCCGATGGCGGACGGCCGGTGGTGGATCGCCGGCAAGGACCCGCGCACGCGCCGGTGGACCATCGCGCTGAGCGACGACGACGGTCGCACGTGGACGGTGGCGCGGCCGGCCTGGCGCGGGGACGCCGAGGGCCAGGCCTGGACGATCGTCGCGTGCCACGACTCGATCGTCGCGACGGTCACCGGGCAGCTCGAGGTGGGTGACTACGGCATCCTCGCGATGTTCCGCAGCGACGACGGTGGCCGGTCGTGGACGAAGACACGCGGCGAGCTGGGGTGGGCGGTGGCGGGCGCGCCGGTCGCCGCCAGCAACGGTTCGCTGCTGGTCAACACCGAGGACGGGGCCGGCCTGGTGAGCTGGAACGACGGTCGCACGTTCACCCAGGAGCAGCCGCGCTACCACGGGTTCGCGTACTGGGCTCGGTCCGGCTACGTGGCCCTGTCGAGCCCGGACGCCCCGATCCAGTACTCGCCCGACGGCCTGAACTGGCGCGAGCTGAGTTTGAAGCCATGAGGGAGGGTGAAGCCATGAGGGAGGGTGGAGCCATGAGGGACGAGCCGTGAGGGACGAGCCATGAGGGACATCGTCGAGGAGCAGAAGGAGTACTACCGG
>NZ_DATBKY010000121.1:0-3499 GCF_036555685.1 Actinophytocola sp.
CGAGGACAACGCCGCCGACAAACCCGCCCGCGAGCTCAAGACCGCCATCGCCGAAGGCCGCCTCGAAGACGAAGGCTGGCGCCTGCGCAAGGACGGCACCCGCTTCTGGGCCAACGTCGTCATCACCCCCCTCTACGACGACGGCGGCCACCTGCACGGCTTCGCCAAGATCACCCGCGACCTCACCGAGCGGCGCCGGACCGAGCAGACCCTCGACGAGCGGCGACGGCTGCTCGGCCACCTCGTGCAGGCCCAGGAGCTGGAGCGCAGGCGGATCGCGTGGGACGTGCACGACGACTCCATCCAGTCGATGGTGGCGGTCGGCATGCGCCTGCAGCTGCTCGCGGCCCGGCTGCCCGCGGAGCAACGGGCGACGCTGGAGGCGCTCGACGACGCCGTGCGGGGCACGATCACGCGGCTGCGCACGCTCGTGTTCCAGCTGCGGCCCACCTCGATCGACCGGCACGGCCTGGTCTCCGCGCTCACCGACTTCCTGCGCGACGTCGTCGCCGGCTGGCACATCTCCTACGAGCTGCACCACGACGAGCTGACCGAGCAGCCACCGACGGAGACCGCGATCACGATATTCCGGATCTGCCAGGAGGCGATCACGAACGTGCGCAAGCACGCCAGCGCGAAGAAGGTGAACATCCACCTCGCGACGGTGGACGGCGGCACCATGACGCGGGTCGTCGACGACGGCGTCGGGTACGGCCTGTCGGTAGGACCACCCGAGCCCATGGAGCACTTCGGGCTGATCGAGATGCGCGAGAGAGCCGAGACGGCCGGCGGCTGGTGGACGGTCACCGGCGAGCCCGGCCGCGGGACGACCGTCGAGTTCTGGCTGCCCACCACGGGCCCAGCCGGGGACGTGCCGGTATGAGCGCCACCTCCACGCTGCTGCGCGTGCTCATCTCCGACGACGACCCGATGATCCGCGACGCGCTCCGCGAGGTGCTCGACGCGGAGCCGGACATCGACGTGGTCGGCGTGGCCGCGGACGCGGACGAGGCGATCGCGCTCGCGGCGCGGCACGCGCCCGCGGTGGTGGTGCTCGACGTCCGGATGCCGGGCGGGGGCGGCCCGCGGGCCGCGCGGGAGATCCTCGGCCGTGCCCCGGGCACCCGGATCCTCGCGTTCTCCGCGTACGACGACTCCGGCACGGTCGCGGAGATGACGCGCGCGGGCATCGCCGAGTACCTGCTGAAGGGCGCGTCCAACATCGAGATCGTCGCGGCCGTGCGCCGCGCCGGCACCCAGTAGCGCCATTAGGACGAACGCCTGAAAGTCCTTGACTCCCAACGGGTGGCGAGAAGGATTACCTCACCAACTGCCCGCATGGGAGGCGCCATGTCCACACGCAGATGGGGCACCGCGGCCGCCGCGGTGACCCTGCTGTGCTCCGCCCTGTTCGCCGGCGCCGCGCCGGACGCGTCGGCCGCCCCCGGAGCGCCGCCGGGCGTGAAGGTGGCGGCCGGGGAGACGGCCCTCGTCCGGCTCCAGCTGCCCGGCACCGACATGCTCGACCGGCTCGCGGCGAACGACGCCGACATCGCCGCACAGGGCCGCACGCCCGACGGCAAGCTCGTCGCCGACCTGGTGCTCACCGGCGCCGAGCTCGACGCGCTCGTCGCCCGCGGCGCCAAGCCGATCCAGGTCATCCAGCGCGAGGGCGACGCCGCCGCGCGCTACGCGCAGAGCAGGCAGGCCGCGGCGAAGTCCGCGACCGTGGCCGCCGCGGACACCCTGCAGTTCCTGTCCGCGTACTGGTGGGTCACCGACGGCCAGACGTTCCTCGAGACCCGCGTCGCGACGACCGCGGTGACCGACCCGAACGTCGAGATCACGGTCGGCTGGCAGGCCGCGGACGGCACCACCGGATCCTTCCCGCTGCAGCGGTTCGAGGACGCGGGCGAGTACCAGTACCACATCGCCCTGCCGCAGCCGGTGCCCGCGAAGCCCGTCCGGGTGACCGCCACCTCCAGCCTCGGCGGCACCGCCCGCCCGGTCACCCCGGCCGCGTGGCCCGGCGCGACCCCGCCGCAGCCGCCCGCCGGCTACCAGGAGGACTTCATCGACGCGTACATGTCGCCGGTCGACATCAAGGCGCGCGTCGCCCGGCTGGCCCGCCAGTACCCGGACCTCGTCGACGTCATCGACCTGCCGCACAAGACCCAGGGCTACCGCCGCACGGCGACCGCGTACCTGGGCGACCCGGCGACCGCCGCGGTCGTCGTCGAGTCGGTGAAGTTCGGCGACCAGGGCCCGAACGGCTGGCAGGTCCGCGCGATCGACCCGGGCAAGCCGAACCGGCCCGCGCAGGCGACCTTCCGCGACCGCGTCCTGACCGTGTCGCTCGCGACCGACGCCTCGGGCGCGATCGTCAGCACGACCGACCAGGTCGCCGCGCTCGTCGGTGCCCGCTTCCCGCAGCGGTTCACCGCGTTCGTCGAGGACGGCTCGGCCGGCAAGGTGATGCCGGTGGCCGGCCCGACGCGGATGACCGACGGGCTCGACGCGCCGGCCGGCGTGCCGCACAAGCCGTGGACCGTGCAGGCGCTGCGGATCGGCGTGCACCGGGACGGCTCCCGGATCGGCATGCTGACCTACTCCCAGGAGCACGCGCGCGAGTGGGCGACCCCGCTCGTCACGCTGGAGTTCGCCGAGCGGATGCTGGCCAACTACGCCACCGACAGCGAGACCCGCTCGCTGCTGGAGAACGTCGAGATCTTCGTGATCCCGACCGTGAACCCGGACGGGGCGAACTACTCGTTCAACGACGCGCCGTTCCAGCGGAAGAACATGTCCAACCACTGCACCGGCGCGCTGCGCGACCCGCGGTTCGCCGACTCGTGGGGCGTGGACGTGAACCGCAACTACACGGTGGGCTCGGTGTTCGACGGCTACGTCGGCGGGTCGACGAACTGCCTGTCCGGCACGTACGCCGGCACGGGTGAGCTGTCCGAGGCGGAGTCGGGCAACGTCATCGCCCTCGCGGCCGCGCACCCGAACATCAGGTTCGCGATGAACGTGCACAGCTACGGCGGATACTTCATGTGGCCGCCCGGCGCGTACGCGGTGCCGGGCCGGATCACGCTGCCGCGGCCCTCGATCGAGGAGTCGACGATGTTCCAGGCGAGCGCCAAGCGGATCGTCGGCGCCATCGCGAGCGGGCGCAGCACGGTCACGTGGCCGTCGCGGACCGGCCCGGTGGCCGACGTGCTCTACTCCGCAGCCGGCAACTCCGCCGACGAGCTCTACTACGAGCAGGGCATCTTCGCGTGGGACTTCGAGATCGGCAACGACCGCTGGAACCCGGCGACGGGCGAGTGGGAAGGCGCCGGCTTCATCCCGCCGTACGCCGAGGCCCACGCGGAGTCCCAGGAGTACGCCGACGGCCTGACCGAGCTGGTCCGGGTCGCCCGCGACTTCGCCGAGCAGCAGTAGTCTCCCGGAACGATCCCGGGTGGCCGTCCTCGTGGTGCCGTCGCGCACCACG
>NZ_DATBKY010000122.1:0-3740 GCF_036555685.1 Actinophytocola sp.
GCCGGTCGCGAACCCGGCGGTGACCAGGCCGGCGAGGAACAGGCCCGGCCCGGCGAGCAGCGCGGGTACCGGCCCGAGCCGGTCGCTGACCCGTCCGGAGAGGACGGTCGCCATCACGCTGGCGGCGAGGAACGCGGTGAAGGGCCAGGAGTAGAGCGCCTCCCCGTGCAGGTCGGCGACCATCGTCGGCATCGCGGTGCTGACCCCGAGGTGCTCGAAGGCCGCGATCGTGACGAGCATCGTCATGCCGATCGTCGTGGCCCGGTAGCTCCCGCGCCACAACGATCCGGCCGCCTCGGCCCTGGTCTGCTCGATCTGCACGCTCACAGGATTCATGGTGCAACCTCCATCGCGCTGGAGGTCCAGTCCAGGTCACCGATCGCGACGGAGGAGGGCCGTCCAGAGGAAGGGCTCGCCGAAGCAGTCCGACTCGGGCGGTTCGTCCCGCATGCGGCGTAGCTCCACCTCGGTCAGGTCGGCGAAGATCCAGCGCAGGGACTCCGGCGTGAACGCCAGGCCGCCCTCCAGCCGGCCGACGCGGTACAGGTCGGCGTCGGGGATCTGCGAGCCCATCGCGCCGGCGGCGAAACACGTCAGCGCGAAGTGGCCGCCCGGGGCCAGGTGCCGGTCGAGCAGGGCGAGGTAGCCGATCCGGCGGTGTGGCGGCAGGTGGTGCAGGCAGCCGGAGTCGTAGACGAGGTCGTACGGCCCGTCGAGCTCCGTCGCGAACGCGTCCGCGCGCCGGAAGGCGACCTCCACGCCGGCCTCGCGGGCGCGCTCGCGTCCCCACGCGATGGCCGTCGGGGACAGGTCGACGGCGTCCACGTCGAAGCCCGCGGCGGCCAGGTACACCGCGTTGCGGCCGGGCCCGCAGCCGAGATCCAGCGCGCGGCCGGGAGTCAGCAGCCCTCGAGCGAGGTAGCCGGCGAGGTTCTCGTCCGGCTTGGCCACGAAGAAGGGAACGTCCCGGTCGCGGTCGGCGTAGAAGCCGTCCCACCAGTCGCTGCCCCCGTCGCTCCAGCGGTCCGCGCCGGGCGCGAAGAGGCGGTCCAGCATCGCCAACACGTCGTCGACCGAACGAATATTCCGTTGCACCAAGCCATTTTAGTGCCGTCCGCCAGCCGGAACCGCAGCGCGACCGGCAGCACCGGCACGCCGCCGTCGATCGCCGCCTGGCACATCGCGGGGCGGAACCGGCCATGGGTCAGCCCACACCACGTCGTGCCCTCGGGCGTCACGCCGGTCGACGTGCTCGAGTCCGAGCAGGACGAACAGGTCGGCCACGCCGAAGTCCGCGTCGTGCGCCGGGGGTCCGCACACACAGGCCCCGAGCCGCAGGTAGCCCTTCAGCAGCGGCGGCAGCACGACCCGGCTCGGAACCTCCACATCGGACGGCTCCCACGGCCGCAGCGGGCGGACCCGGTACCGCGGCGGCGCGTAGTGCTTGTCCCGCACGGTCTGCCAGACGCCCGCGGCGAGCCTGCCGCCGTCGGCGAGCGGGACCGACGCGCAGCCGGCGAGCCAGCGGTGGCCGGACAGCAGCAGGTACCGCGCGATGCCGGCCCAGACGAGGCTGACCACGGCGCCGGTCCGGTGGCCGGGGTGGACGCACGAGCGGCCGGTCTCGACGAGCGCGCCGCGCAGCCCGTCGATGGCCCTGAGGTCGAACTCGGTCTCGGAGTAGAGCATCCCGGCGTCGGCCACCCGCTCGGGCGGCAGCATCCGGTAGCAGCCGACGATCTCGCCGGTGCGGTCATCTTTTACGAGCAGGTGGTCGCAGTGCTCGTCGAACGCGTCGACGTCCACCCCGGGCACGAGCGTGTGCAGGGTCGCGCCCATCTCCTCGGCGAAGACGCGATACCGGAGTCGTTGCGCGGCAAGGACTTCCTCGCCATCGCGGGCCACCAGCAGCGAGTACCGGGGCCGCGCCGTTCCATCACCTGTGGTGCTGACGAGTAGCTCTGCCTGCGTCATGCCTCAGGTTGCACGCGGCCCCCGGCAAACCTCACGTGTCACTTGGCGTGACACCTCGATGGCGGAAAGGTGAACTCAGCCCTTCCGCTTCTCGGCTTCCTCCGTGAGCTGCGGCGCGACCTTGAACAGGTCGCCCACGACGCCGAAGTCGGCGATCTCGAAGATCGGTGCCTCCGGGTCCTTGTTGACCGCGACGATGGTCTTCGACGTCTGCATGCCGGCGCGGTGCTGGATCGCGCCGGAGATGCCCAGTGCGATGTACAGCTGCGGCGACACGGTCTTGCCCGTCTGGCCCACCTGGAACTGCGCCGGGTAGTAACCCGAGTCGACCGCCGCGCGCGAGGCGCCCACGGCCGCGCCGAGGGCGTCGGCCAGCTTCTCCACCACCTCGAAGCTCTCCGCGCTGCCCACGCCGCGGCCGCCGGACACGACGACGGACGCCTCGGTGAGCTCCGGACGGTCGCCGCCGACGACCGGCTCGCGGCCGGTGATCCTCGCGGACTTCGCCGGGTCGACCGCCGGCACCTCGACGGCCTCCTCGGCCGCCGCGCCCTGGGCCTGCTCGGCCTCGAGCCCGCCCGGCCGCACGGAGATCACCGGGGTGCCCTTGGTGACCTTGGACTTCACCACGAACGCGCCACCGAAGACGGACTGCGTCGCGGTCACGTCGCCGCCCGCGCCCTCCAGGCCGATGACGTCGACCAGCAGGCCGCCGTCGATGCGGATCGCGAGGCGGCCCGCGACCTCCTTGCCCTCCGAGCCGGCCGCGACGAGCACGGCGGCCGGGGACGTCCGCTCCACGAGCGCGGCGAGCACGTCGACCTTGGGGGTCACGAGGTAGCCCGCGGCGTCGTCGGACTCGGCGACGTAGACCTTCTCCGCGCCGTAGGCCGCGAGCGACTCCTTCAGCTTCGCGGCGGTGCCGGGCGCGCCGACCACGACGGCGCTCGGCTCGCCGAGCGCGCGGGCCGCGGTCAGCAGCTCGTAGGTGACCTTCTTGATCTCGCCGTCCAGGTGATCGACGAGGACCAGAACCTCAGTCATTGGTAATCCTCCTCAGATCAGCTTCTGGGCGACCAGGTACTCGGCGATCTTCACGCCGCCGTCGCCGTCGTCCTCGACGCGCTGGCCCGCCTCGCGCGGCGGCTTCGGCGCGGCCTCGACGACCGTCGACCACGCGCTGGCGAGGCCGACCTCGCCCGCGTCGATACCGAGGTCCGCGACGCCGAGCGTCTCGACCGGCTTCTTCTTCGCGGCCATGATCCCCTTGAACGAGGGGTACCTGGGCTCGTTGATCTTCTCCACCACCGACACCACCGCCGGCAGCGCCCCGGTCACCACCGCATACCCGTCGTCGGTCATCCGCCGGATCGTCACCTCCGTCCCGGAGATGTCGACCTTCGACGCCAGCGTCAGCTGCGGCACCCCCAGCCGCTCGGCCAGCATCGCCGGCAGCACCCCGGTCCGCGCGTCGGTCGACTCCGAGCCCAAGATCACCAGGTCGAACCCGGTCCGCTTCAGCGCCTCCGCCAGCACCAGCGATGTCGCCAGCGCATCGGACCCGGCCAGCGCCGCGTCCAGCACGTGCACCGCCTTGTCCGCGCCCATCGACAAAGCCTTGCGCACCGACTCGGCGGCCTTCTCCGGCCCCATCGACAGGATCGTCACCTCGCCGCCCTGGGCCTCGGCGATCCGCAGGCCTTCCTCGATCGCGTACTCATCCAGCTCGTTGATCAGCCCGTCCGGCGATTCCCGGTCAAGCGTCC
>NZ_DATBKY010000123.1:0-3457 GCF_036555685.1 Actinophytocola sp.
GACGACCTCGACGACTACGCCGCGGCCGAGTACGAGGCCTACGACGAGTACGACGAGGACCAGGTCGACGAGGACGACGCGGCGCCCGAGGCCGCGCCCGAGCCGGCGCGCCGCCGGCCGGCTGGCAAGCGCCGCACCACCGGCACCACCCGGCCCGAGGACCTGCGGGCGGCCGAGGACCGGACCAGGGTCGCGCGCGTCCGGCGGGTGCGGGAGGCCGACCCGCGCAAGCGTGCCGCCACCCAGCTGTCGGTCGCGGTCGTGCTGGCCGTGGTGGCGGTCGTGCTGGCCGGTCTCGCGGTGTGGTTCCGCGGCGAGGCGTCGAGCCTGGAGAGCGGCGACAAGAACACGGCGCTGACCGACTCGGGCACCACGAGCGAGGTCGTCGGCCAGCTGAAGTCGGCCATCGAGCAGACGTTCAGCTACAACTACACCGACCTCGACTCCACCCAGAAGGCCGTCGACGAGACGCTCACCGGCAAGGCCCGCTGCGAGTACGACCAGCTGTTCGGCCAGGTCCGCAAGCTCGCCCCGAAGCAGAAGATCGTCATGGTCACGGCCGTGCGCGAGATCGCGCTGGTCCGGCTGGACGGCGACCGGGCCGAGGCGCTCGTGTTCATCGACCAGAGCAGCACCCGCGTGGACGTGAACAACTCGGTGTCCGGCGAGGCGCAGTTCTCGGTGCTCGCCCACCGGGACGGCGACCACTGGAAGATCACCGAGTTCAACATGTTCGACCAGCCCCTGGTGAACGGCCAGCCGGCCCCGAAGTGCTGAGCGCCGCCGGCCCGGCCTCCGTGCGGTAGGCCGGGCGGGTGAGACGGTGTGGATCGTCACGGTGAGTGTTCGGCCGGGCATGATCGGCAGCGCCCCTGGGGGTGCGGGCGGAGCCGCAGGTCAGCGGCCCGCGGGCACGGAAATCCTTGCTACAGAACGGCTGGACGATCGCTGACGTCCGGGCTGAAAGCGGACGAGATCCGGGCGCGGCATCTTGACGGAATGACGCCTCGGGGTCACGCTATTCACCAAGCACGCCTTCGGCGGGAGGACGGTTGAGTGCGGGCCTAGACAGTCGCCGACTTTACGGCTAGACTGCCCCTTTGCGCTGCCCACTTTCGCATGCCCTAGACTGTTGGGCACGACCGCACCCCTGACCAGCTTCGTTACAGTTGCTAACGAGGCTGCTCGACCGCACATTAGTCCTGGAAGGACGCATCTTGGCAGTCTCCCGCGCGACCAAGGCCACTGCTGCGACCAACTCCACCGTGTCGAACTCGGGAATCCCAGGCGCTCCGTTGCGGGTCTCCTTCGCGAAGATCCGCGAGCCGCTTGGCACGCCCAACCTGCTCGACCTGCAGATCCAATCGTTTCAGTGGTTCACCGGCGACGAGGCGTGGTTCCAGCGCCGTGTCGATGCCGGTGACGAGAACCCGGTCGGTGGCCTCGAAGAGGTCCTGAACGAGATCTCTCCCATCGAGGATTTCTCCGGCTCGATGTCCCTCTCCTTCTCCGACCCGCGCTTCGACGAGGTCAAGGCCTCCGTCGAGGAGTGCAAGGACAAGGACATGACCTACGCGGCTCCGCTGTTCGTCACGGCGGAGTTCACCAACCACTCGACTGGCGAGATCAAGAGCCAGACGGTGTTCATGGGTGACTTCCCGGTCATGACGGACAAGGGCACCTTCATCATCAACGGCACCGAGCGCGTCGTGGTGTCCCAGCTCGTGCGCTCGCCCGGTGTGTACTTCGACCAGTCCGTCGACAAGACCACGGACAAGGACGTCTTCAGCGTCAAGGTCATTCCCAGCCGCGGAGCGTGGCTGGAGTTCGACGTCGACAAGCGCGACACCGTGGGTGTCCGCATCGACCGCAAGCGCCGTCAGCCGGTCACCGTCCTGCTCAAGGCCCTCGGCTGGACCGCCGAGCAGATCCGTGAGCGGTTCAGCTTCTCCGAGACGCTGCTCGCGACCCTGGAGAAGGACCACACGGCCGGCACCGACGAGGCGCTGCTCGACATCTACCGCAAGCTCCGGCCGGGCGAGCCGCCGACGAAGGAGTCCGCGCAGACCCTCCTGGAGAACCTCTTCTTCAAGGACAAGCGCTACGACCTGGCGAAGGTCGGCCGCTACAAGGTCAACAAGAAGCTGGGCCTCACGCTGCCCAGCGAGGTGGGCGTGCTCACCGAGGACGACATCGTCACCACGATCGAGTACCTGGTCCGGCTGCACGCCGGCGAGACCTCGATGACGATCGAGGGCAACGAGGTGCCGGTCGAGGTCGACGACATCGACCACTTCGGCAACCGCCGCCTGCGCACCGTGGGCGAGCTGATCCAGAACCAGATCCGGGTCGGCCTCTCCCGCATGGAGCGGGTCGTCCGCGAGCGGATGACGACCCAGGACGTCGAGGCGATCACGCCGCAGACGCTGATCAACATCCGCCCGGTCGTGGCGGCGATCAAGGAGTTCTTCGGCACCTCGCAGCTGTCGCAGTTCATGGACCAGACCAACCCGATCGCGGGCCTGACGCACAAGCGCCGGCTTTCCGCGCTCGGTCCCGGTGGTCTGTCCCGTGAGCGCGCCGGCATGGAGGTCCGCGACGTCCACCACAGCCACTACGGCCGCATGTGCCCGATCGAGACGCCGGAAGGCCCGAACATCGGCCTGATCGGCTCGCTGTCGAGCTACGGCCGGGTCAACCCGTTCGGCTTCATCGAGACCCCGTACCGGAAGGTCATCGAGGGCCAGGTCACCGACCAGATCGACTACCTGACCGCGGACGAGGAGGACCGGCACGTCATCGCGCAGGCGAACGCGCCGCTGGACGACCAGGGGCACTTCGCCGAGGACCGCGTCCTGGTCCGCAAGAAGGGCGGCGAGGTCGAGTTCATCGAGCCGTTCGACGTCGACTACATGGACGTCTCGCCGCGGCAGATGGTCTCCGTCGCGACCGCGATGATCCCGTTCCTCGAGCACGACGACGCCAACCGCGCGCTGATGGGCGCCAACATGCAGCGCCAGGCGGTGCCGCTGCTGCGCAGCGAGTCGCCGCTGGTGGGCACCGGCACCGAGCTGCGTGCCGCGGTCGACGCCGGTGACGTCGTGGTCGCGGAGAAGGACGGCGTGGTCGAGGAGCTGTCCGCCGACTTCATCACGGTCATGGCCGACGACGGTTCCCGGCGGACCTACGGGCTGCACAAGTTCCGCCGGTCCAACCAGGGCACCTGCGTCAACCAGCGGCCGATCGTGTCCGAGGGCGACCGCGTGCTCTCCGGCCAGGTCATCGCCGACGGGCCGTGCACCGAGAACGGTGAGATGGCGCTCGGCAAGAACCTGCTCGTGGCGATCATGCCGTGGGAGGGCCACAACTACGAGGACGCCATCGTCATCTCGCAGCGGCTCATCCAGGACGACGTGCTCACCTCGATCCACATCGAGGAGCACGAGATCGACGCCCG
>NZ_DATBKY010000124.1:0-6477 GCF_036555685.1 Actinophytocola sp.
GGCAGATCGGTGACGTAGAGCAGAGCCTCGACCGGGTTCGTGTCCACGTGGCACTCGTACCGCTCCCCGGGAAACTGCACGTTCAGCACGACGGCGTAGCGCGGATCGCGCGCGGTCGTGAGCCGGACGCCGCGAATCCGCTCGCCGATCTCGCGGAACTTCTCCTCGTACGGCTTGACCAGCCAGAAAAAGCTCTCGTTGTACGACTCTGCCGCTCACGTAGTGAAACCGAAGGATGCTCACTGCGGCATCTTCTCGGGAGGTGGAGTGCGGCGGCACCAGCGTACGCTCCATCGAGTGGTTCTTTGCCACGTCGATCAGGCGTTGCTGCCAACCGGGGAGAGGTCAGCCGCCACGTCGATCACAGAGGTGTGACTTCGAACAGGTTAGAACACGTGTGGTGGGACGGAGAAGAGGCAGAATCGACTGCGCGGTGACCACTTGCGATCTGCTCACCCGGCCGCGCGAGAGGCTGACCTGATGGGCCTGTCGACGTGAGCGTTCCTCATCCAGTCAACCGACACTGAAGTGGTGCGCGCGCGGCGCGCGCTGTGCGCTGCAGGAAAAGTGTCATTCAAGTACGCGCCGAGCGACATTAAAAAGATGCGGTTGGGATGCGGAAAGATTGCCGGACGATAACGCGTGAAGTTTCTCGGGCAAATCCGCGACTTCTGCGGAGAACCCTGGCTTCAGCTGAAGTCCCGCGGCGACGCCGAAGATCGCGAAGTTCACTGAGATGCGGTGAAGTTGGCCTGCGTGTGACCACTTTTCGACGTGGCCGCACAGCTCGTGGCTCCGCGCCCTCGTCGTGCCGCTCAGCATCGCGGCCCGGCGTGGTGATGCCATGTGCTTTGCGGATGGACCGTGCCGGTATTCGTACCGGACTTGTTTTCGGGCGGGCAATTCCCCGGTGCATCGATTCATCCCTCCTTCATTGCCTGCCGCGCGACGCCGGCTGTGGCGGGCGCGGGTCGCCGGGTGCGGGTGGCCGGATGTGGGTGGCACCGGCGAGCAGGTCGCTGAGCTGCGCGAACGCGGGCGCGAAAAACCTGTCGGTGGGCACACGTAGGCTGGTGTCGAGAACCCCTCCCACGGGCTCGTCCCGGGCAGGGGTGTGTCCGCGCGTGCTTGCAAGCCAGGGGTGCATTCGCCGTGTCCATGACCAGCCCGCTCGAAGGCCTCCTCCAGGCCGTCCTGCCCGACCCCGCCCTCACGACCGTCCGCGAGGCCGTCGGGGCGGCCGACCTCGAGCTCGAAGGGCCTACCGCCGCCCGCCCGCTCGTCGCCGCGGCGTTGGCCGGCCGCGCACCGGTCCTCGCGGTGACCGCCACCGGGCACGAGGCCGACGACCTGACCGCCGCGCTCGGTGACCTGCTCGGGGCCGGCAACGTCACGAACTTCCCCTCGTGGGAGACGCTGCCCCACGAGCGCCTCTCGCCCCGGGCGGACACCGTCGCGACGCGGCTGGAGATCCTGCACCGGCTGGCGAGCGGCGACGCGCCCCAGGTCGTCGTCGCCACCGTGCGCAGCCTCATCCAGCCGATGGCGCCGAACCTGGGCGACCTCGAGCCGATCCACCTCACCGTCGGCGCCGAGCACGACTTCGACGAGCTCATCGACCGCCTCGTCGGCCTCGCCTACACCCGCGTCGACATGGTCGAGAAGCGCGGCGAGTTCGCCGTCCGCGGCGGCATCCTCGACCTGTTCGTGCCGACCGCCGAGCACCCCGTCCGCATGGAGTTCTGGGGCGACGAAGTCACCGAGATCCGGCAGTTCGCCGTCGCCGACCAGCGGTCGCTGCCGACCGAGGTCCGCCAGATCACCGCGCCGCCCTGCCGGGAGCTGCTGCTCACCGACGAGATCAAGGACCGCGCCCGCGAGCTCGCCGGCGAGCACGCCGCCGACGCCCACCTCGCCGAGATGCTCACCAAGCTCGCCGACGGCATCCCCACCGAGGGCATGGAGGCCCTCATCCCGGTCCTCTGCGAGGGCGAGCTCGACCTGCTCACCGACGTGCTGCCGGCCGGCGCGCACGTCCTCGTGATCGACCCGGAGAAGGTCCGCACCCGCGCCCACGACCTGGTCCGCACCGGCCAGGAGTTCCTCGAGGCCGCCTGGATGGCCGCGGCCGGCGGCGGCAACAGCCCGCTCGACCTGGGCCGCTCCGCCTACCGCGACCTCGCCGAGGTCGCCACCCACGCCCGCGACACCGGCCACCCCTGGTGGACGCTGTCCCAGCTCACCACCCCCGACGAGAACGTCGTCCAGCTCGGCATCCGACCGATCGAGGGCTACCGCGGCGACGTCACCCGCGCCTTCGCCGACCTGCGCGCACACGTCGCCACCGGCGGCGCGGCCGTGCTCGTCGTCCCCGGGGCCGGCACCGCCCGCCGCGCGGTCGAGCAGCTCGCCGACGCCGAGGTCGCCGCGACCTTCGCCGAGGCGGGCCTGCCGCAGCCGCCGGCCAAGGGCCTGGTCACGGTCGTCCGCGGCGCCATCGAGGAGGGCTTCGGCGTCCCCGGCCAGGCGCTCGTCGTGCTCACCGAGACCGACCTGACCGGCGGCCGGCACGGCACCTCCACCCGCGACCTGTCCGCGAAGATGCCCTCGCGGCGGCGCAACGCGGTCGACCCGCTCGCGCTGCGGACCGGCGACTACGTCGTGCACGAGCAGCACGGCATCGGCCGCTACATCGAGATGGTCCAGCGCACGGTCGCCGGCGCCACCCGCGAGTACCTCGTCCTCGAGTACGCGAGCTCCAAACGCGGCCAGCCCGGTGACCGCCTGTTCGTGCCCACCGACCAGCTCGACCAGGTCTCCCGCTACGTCGGCGGCGAGCTGCCCAGCCTGAACAAGCTCGGCGGCTCTGACTGGAAGAACACCAAGGCCCGTGCGAAGAAGGCGGTCAAGCAGATCGCCGCCGAGCTCGTGCAGCTCTACGCCGCCCGCCAGGCCGCGCCCGGCCACCCGTTCGGCGCCGACACCCCCTGGCAGCGCGAGCTCGAGGACGCCTTCCCGTTCACCGAGACCCCCGACCAGATGGCGGCCATCGACGAGGTCAAGGCCGACATGATGCGCGGCGTCCCCATGGACCGCGTGATCTGCGGCGACGTCGGCTACGGCAAGACCGAGATCGCCGTGCGCGCCGCGTTCAAGGCCGTCCAGGACGGCAAGCAGGTCGCGGTCCTCGTGCCGACGACGCTGCTCGCCCAGCAGCACCTCAACACCTTCACCGAGCGCATGCAGTCATTCCCGGTCACCGTGAAGGGCCTGTCCCGCTTCACCCACGGCCCGGACGCCGAGACGGTCATCGAGGGGCTCGCGAGCGGCGAGGTGGACGTCGTCATCGGCACGCACCGGCTGCTGCAGACCGGCGTCCGCTACAAGGATCTCGGCCTCGTGGTCGTCGACGAGGAGCAGCGGTTCGGCGTCGAGCACAAGGAGCACATCAAGGCGCTGCGCACGCACGTCGACGTGCTCACGATGTCCGCGACGCCCATCCCGCGCACGCTGGAGATGTCGCTCGCCGGCATCCGCGAGATGTCCACGATCCTCACCCCGCCCGAGGACCGGCACCCGATCCTCACCTACGTCGGCGGCTACGACGACAAGCAGGTCGGCGCCGCGATCCGGCGCGAACTGCTGCGCGACGGCCAGGTCTTCTACGTGCACAACCGGGTCTCCTCGATCGAGAAGGCCGCCCGGCGGCTGCGCGAGCTCGTGCCCGAGGCACGCGTCGTGACCGCGCACGGCCAGATGAACGAGGACCGCCTCGAGAAGATCATCGAGGGCTTCTGGGCGCGCGAGTTCGACGTGCTCGTGTGCACCACGATCGTCGAGACCGGCCTGGACATCGCAAACGCCAACACGCTGATCGTCGAGCGGGGCGACCTGCTCGGCCTCGCCCAGCTCCACCAGCTGCGCGGCCGGGTCGGCCGCGGTCGCGAGCGCGGCTACGCCTACTTCCTCTACCCGCCGGAGGCGCCGCTCACCGAGACCGCGCACGACCGCCTCGCCACGATCGCGCAGAACACCGAGCTCGGCGCGGGCATGGCCGTCGCCATGAAGGACCTGGAGATCCGCGGCGCGGGCAACATCCTCGGCGCCGAGCAGTCCGGGCACATCGCCGGCGTGGGGTTCGACCTGTACGTGCGGCTGGTCGGCGAGGCCGTCGAGGCCTTCCGCAAGCACGCGGGCAGTGACGCCGCTGCGCCGGGGGAGGAGGAAGAGCTCGCCGAGGTGCGGGTGGACCTGCCGGTCGACGCGCACATCCCGCACGACTACGTGCCGGGGGAGCGGCTGCGGCTCGAGGCGTACCGCAAGATCGCCGCGGCGGCCGACCCCGAGGGCCTGGCCGCGGTCGAGGAGGAGCTCCAGGACCGCTACGGCACGCCGCCGCTGCCGGTCCGGCGGCTCTTCGCGGTCGCGGCGTTCCGGCAGACGTGCCGCCGCCACGGCGTCACCGAGGTGGCCACCCAGGCCAGCAACATCCGCTTCGCGCCGCTGCACCTGCGCGACTCGCAGCAGGTCCGGCTCAAGCGCCTGTACCCCAAGGCCCACTACAAGGCGGTGACCAACCTGGTCTCCGTGCCGCGGCCGACCGAGGGCGCGGCCGGCGGCCGGATGGGCGCACCGCCGCTGCGCGACACGGAGCTGCTGGACTGGTGCGCGAACTTCCTCGACTCCCTGGAGATCGCCCCAGCACCGGTCGGGTGAACCGCTATGAGAGGCTTGGCAGCCGTGATGACTGCCAAGCTGCGTCCTCTCGTGCTGATCGCCGTGCTGACCGCGCTGGTCGCCGGCCTCACGGCGTGCGGATCGGGTCCGAGCCAGCTCAACTCCGCGGTGATCGTTGACGGCAAGTCGATCTCGGTCGACGAGGTGCAGGCCCTGGTCGACAAGGTCGTGCGGGAGCAGAAGGCGGCGAAGCCGCTGGCCCAGCAGCGCAAGCTGGACCTGGTCGCGCGCGAGGCGGTCAGCCAGCTGGTGCTGCACCAGCTGCTGCGCAAGGCCGCCCGCGAGGAGAACATCACCGTCAAGCCCGCGGACGTCGACCAGGCGGTCAAGCAGGACCCGTTCTCCGACGAGCTCCCGGCAGACGGCAGCGTGCCGCCGGACGCGCTCGCCCAGCAGCTGGTCTACCGCGCGCGGGACCTGCGCGACACGATCACCGACCAGATCCTGATGGTGCAGCTGGCGAGCAAGCACTTCGACAAGCTGCAGATCACGATGGACTACACGGCGATCGTCTCCCAGGACCAGAGCGCGAAACCGGAGTCCATGCGCGACGAGGCGTTCGCGAAGGCGCGGGAGTGGGCCGCCGACCCGGACGACGTCGCGAACCTGATCGCGAAGGACAAGCAGGCCGGCGGGGACGCGCAGGAGGGCGCGGAATTCCCGGCCGCGCAGAGCGCCGCGCTGGCGGCCACCGTGATGTTCGGCGCCGGCGAGGGTTCGGTCGTCGCGTTCGAGCCGTCGCCGCAGCAGGCCCTGTGGGTGGTCGGCCTGATCCGCAAGCGCGACACCGACGCCACCGTCGACACGTCGCAGGCACCGCAGGTCCAGCCGGCCGAGATGGTCGCGGTCGGCAAGCGGATGCTGCAACCCTTCGCGGAGGAGAGCCAGATCTCGGTCAGCCCGCGCTACGGCGTGTGGGACATGGTCGCGATGGGCGTGGCACCGAGCGAGGCCGAGACCACCGGCCTGGTGCTGACGCCGTCGTCCGGCGACGCGCAGCAGTGACGACGGTTGTCCTGATCGACCGGGGCCGCCTGCCGGCCGAAGCGGTTCCGCTGCTGCGCTCGGATGTGCCGGCGTACGCGGCACCGGGCGTCGGCCTGGGCCTGCCGGACGCGCCCGCGTCGTTGCCGGAGTCCGCCGTGCTCGTGACGGACGACCTCGCCGAGCCGCCAGCCGCGTCACTGGTGGCGGCCGGCGCGACCGTGCTCGCCGTGCCTCGGCTCCCCGGCGCGGCGCTGCTGGACGCGGTCGCGGTGATGGATCGCCTGCGCTCCCCGGGCGGCTGCCCCTGGGACGCGGAGCAGACGCACGACTCGCTGCGCCAGTACCTGGTGGAGGAGTGCTTCGAGCTGCTAGAGGCCATCGAGGAGGGCGACCGGCCCGCGCTGCGCGAAGAGCTCGGCGACGTGCTGCTGCAGGTGCTGATCCATTCTCGGATCGCGGAAGACGATGAGAGCGATCCGTTCTCGATCGACGACGTGGCAGCGGGGCTGGTAGCAAAGCTGGTCGGTCGGCACCCACACGTGTTCTCCGAGGGCGCTCATGCGGTGCACGACGCTCACACGCAGAACATCCGATGGGAGCAGCTCAAGCAGGAGGAGAAGCGCCGGGAGTCCAGTGTGGACGGCGTGGCGATGGGCCAGCCGGCCCTGGCCCTGGCGGCGAAGCTGGCCCAGCGCACGGCGCGCGCGGGCCTCCCGGGTGATCTCCTCCCGAAGGCGTCGGACACGGGTTCGA
>NZ_DATBKY010000125.1:0-3010 GCF_036555685.1 Actinophytocola sp.
CTGAGGCGGTGTCAGGGACGCTTCTCGTGCGACATGCGGGTGAGCGCCTCCAGGCGGGCGTGTAGCCCGCTGACTGAGTTCCCTCTGCGAACTCCTGCGACGGCCACACACTCACGGTCGGGCACTTCCGCTGCAGCTCACGCCCCGTCGGGCTGACGTGTGTCAGCCGCGACTCCGGTGTCACCCGAGGTGGTAGCCGATTTTGCTGCTGCTGCTCAGACCGCTCGGACTTCGGCGAGCCGCTCGGCTGCGAACTCGTCGGTCCCGCTGGGGTCCCAGCAGACGGCGGCTTCCCATGCAGCCGATGCTTGCGCGGCAACGTCGTGCGTGTCGTCGTCGAGACCGGCGGCGTTGTCTGGCAACACCAGGTCGAGGTCGGGGACGTCGACGTGCGACTCGTCCCAGTCGATCAGCGCGACCCGATCCGCGGTCACGCGGATATTGGCCGGGTTGGGGTCGCCGTGGACGACGCACCGCTCTCGTCCGCTGAGCCGCGCCCACGCTGCTCGACATCGAACCACAGCCTCAGCCGGCATCGCGCCGAGGTCGACCCTCGTCCCGGTCTCCGCCTGCAGGAGGTCGGTCGACGATCGCCAGCCCGGACGTTGGGGCCAGCCCTGCGTCAGTCGGTGCAACTGCCGCAGTGCGTCTGCGACGCGACGCCAGTCGCCCTCCGTTTCGGCCGGTCCGCCCGCCACGCTGGTCATCACAACCAGACCGGCGACGAACTGCCGGCCGTCCGTGGTCGGAATCGGCACCGGCACCGTCATCCCTTCACGGTCCAGGTATCGCAACAGCTCGGTCTCCCACGAGAGGTCGGCGTCGCTACGCCTACCCAGCCGACCGACCGCAAGGCGCCCGTAGACACGCACACTCCACACCTCGTTCGCCACACCGGTCTGGCACCGCCGGATGCGAGCGGCGTCGTCACCCCACTGATCCAGCGCCTCCCATCCCACGGCCACATCTTCGCGGAGCTCATGAAGCGCAGGCCACAAGACGGCCTGCTGCGCGAGTGCAGGAATGTCACATGAGCTGCGCGCGGCCGCGGCCAGCAAGAGTCGTCCGTTGCGCTGACGGAGCTTGAGGCGGTGGACGCGCTTGCCGATGGTTCGGAGAGGATGGGTGTCGTGACATGACCCGAATCGCGAAGCGATTCTTGCTCGCGTTCGTGTGCCTCATCCTGGCGCCGCTTGTCGCGGTCTCGGCTGGTTTGGTGACTCCGAATCCGTCCGGCCATGGCGTTGGGCTGGGGCGCCTGGTGGTCGGTGGGGCTGTTGCGGTCTGTTTGTCGCTGAACGCAATGGTGAGCGCGCGCGTTGGCGGCTGGAGGGAGGCCTGTGGACAGTCGCGTCCCTTGTCCTAACAAGCGCCTTCGCAGCGCTCTTCATCGTTGCTCTAGCGGTCTTGACTCCGAAGACCTGACCTTCGCCGACTACCGGCTCGGTGCGATGCGTCGCGTGACACCGTTGGTCATCGGGGCCCTGCTCGCCGCGTCCCTGGCAACGGCGGCCGTCGCCCGCGCCGGCTTCCCGAAGCCGAGCGTGTACAGCGTGACACCGCAAGTGGGCTGCCGGAGCGTCCTCGCGTACGTCCACTATCCGCCCGGAAAGACCGGCCCGGCGCGGAAGCGCATTCCGGTTCCCGCCCTTCCGGGGCTCAGGGCCGAGGCGCTCTCGAAGAAGATGCTTCGGCTCGACTGGTCACTCAAGCCTGCGCCGAGCACCTGACGGGCCGCCGGCTTGACCCCTCTCGATCGGCCACTACCCGCGGCGCTCCGGCGATGAATGGCTGCCGAGGACGGTCTTCGTCGAGACGCACGGTCGACTCAGCGGTTCGACGCAAATCCCGTGGCTCGCCTGGAGGGGCCAGCCCGCCGACGTCGCGCTGGCGTCGGCCGTCATGCGCAACGGCGGTCGAAGCGCCACGGTCGGAGTTCTGATCCACCGCTAACCCGCGACGGGCGGATACCTACCCGCCGCGGGTGCGCAGCGTCGCCGTACCGCGACGAGAGTCGGGAGCCGCCGCTCGGCGGCGGACACACGGAGCAGGTGCCGATCGATATCGCCGCCGCTTGACGCGCGGGACACGACTCAAGCTGTCGGCCAGGCCCGCGTATGCTGACTCACGGTCTTTCGAACCAGTCGCTAAGCTCGGAGCGGACAGGTGCGCGAATTGAGCTGCTCCGCACGAAGGCCCGCTCTCGGCGGGCCTTCGGCGTCCTGGACCCCGGGGGCCGGACTCGAACCGGCACCTCCACGCGGGACAGGCGCGCGCTCTACCAGTTGAGCTACCCCGGGGTCGTGACGTCCGGTGTAGCCTCCGAGGTCGACGCACCGCAAGATTGCCAAGAGCAGCCGAGTCTGAACCGGACTCCGCGATTTGCACCAGGAGCAGACCAGCGTCCTGAGCAGGACGACCGCCGCAGGACAGACGGGTACTCGCCGCACACTCACCGTTCCACGATGTCACCCGGGGCAGAGGAATCAGCCTTGGGCGAGCGTTCAGAATGTACTCAGAAGCCACGGGTCTGCATTTCGCCGGACGCGGGTCCGGCATCTGACAGACTCGCGCCGCCAACGAAAACCGGAGCGCTGATGCCCGACGCCAAGGACGTGATCCTGAAGCACATCGCCGCCGTCAACGACCGCGAGAGCGACGCCGAGCCGTGGGCCGCTGATGCCGAGCTCGTGGCGCCAGGCGGCCAGGCCAACGGCCGCGAGGCCGTGCTCGCCTTCTTGGGCGTGTTCCACGAGGCGTTCCCGGACCTTCACCTCGAGATCAAGCAGCTCCTCACTGACGGATCAGCCGCCGCGGCCGAAGGGACCATCACGGGCACCCATGATGGCGTGCTCCATACCCCCAACGGCGATGTCTCGCCGACAGGACGAGCCGTCGAGTTCCGGTGGGCGGCGGTCTACGTCACCGAGGACGACACGCTGAAGTCCGAGCACCTGTTCTTCGACCAGATGGACTTCCTCGGCCAGCTCGGTCTCCTCCCCCAGTAGGG
>NZ_DATBKY010000126.1:0-11208 GCF_036555685.1 Actinophytocola sp.
GACCGCACCCGAGCAGGGGGCGGAACTATCAGGTGACCTGGGCGGCCAGCGACTCCGGCAGCGCGTCGAAGCGCACGAACCTGCGGGTGAACGTCGCCGAGCCGGAGGTCATCGAGCGCAGGTCGATGGCGTACCGGAGCAGTGACGTGGCCGGGACCTCGGCACGCACGATGCTGTAGCCCGGGGTCTCGTCCGCCTCCGTGCCGAGCACCCGGCCGCGGCGGCTGGACAGGTCACCCAGCACCGCGCCCAGGTGGTCGTCCGGCAGCCGGACCGCCACCTCGTCGACCGGCTCCAGCAGGGAGATCCGGCCGTTCGCCGCCGCGTCCTTCAGGCCGAGCGAGCCGGCCATCTGGAACGCCGCGTCCGACGAGTCGACGCTGTGCGCCTTGCCGTCGAACAGCGTCACCCGGATGTCGACCACCGGATAGCCGGCCTGCAGGCCCTTCTCCAGCTGCGCCCGCACGCCCTTCTCCACCGAGCCGATGAACTGCGAGGGCACCGCGCCGCCGACGACCTTGTCGACGAACTCGAAGCCGGACCCGACCGGCAACGGCTCGACGTCGATGTCGCACACGGCGTACTGGCCGTGCCCGCCGGACTGCTTGACGTGCCGGCCCTTGCCGCGCGCCTTCCCCGCGAACGTCTCGCGCAGCGCGATCTTCACCGGCTCGGTGTCGACGTCCGCGCCGCCGGCCTTGAGCCGCGCGAGCACAACGTCCGCGTGGGCCTCGCCCATGCACCACAGCACGAGCTGGTGGGTCTCCGCGTTGCGCTCCAGCCGCAGCGTCGGATCGCCCGCCACGAGCCGGGTGAGGTTGCGCGACAGCGCGTCCTCGTCGCTGCGAGTCTTCGCGACGATCGCCACCGGTAGCAGTGGCTCGGGCATCTTCCACGGCCGCATCAGCAGCGGCTTGTCCGGGCTGGACACGGTGTCGCCGGTCTCCGGCGAGTTGAGCTTGGTCAGCGCGCAGATGTCACCGGCGACGCAGTGCGCGACCTCGCGCAGGCTCGAGCCCAGCGGCGAGTAGATGTGTGCCACCCGCTCGTCGACGTCGTGGTCCTCGTGCCCGCGGTCGGCCATGCCGTGCCCGGAGATGTGCACCGGCCGCTCCGGGCGCAGCGTTCCGGAGAACACCCGGACCAGCGAGACGCGCCCGACGTAGGAGTCGATCGCGGTGTGCACCACCTCGGCCACGAGCGGCCCGTCGGGGTCGGCGGCGAGCGAGGTCGTGCCCGAGCCGTGTACGTCGGCGACGTCGGGTACCTCGTGCTCGAGCGGGGACGGGAACGCGCCGGTGAACGCCTCGAGCAGTTCCGCGAGGCCGATGCCGCTGGTCGCGCAGACCGGGATCACGGGATGGAAGGACCCGCGCGCCACGGCGGTCTCGAGGTCGGAGATCAACGTCTCGGTCTCGATCTCCTCGCCCTCGAGGTAGCGGTCCATGAGGGACTCGTCCTCGCTCTCGGCGATGATTCCCTCGATCAGCTCGTTGCGGGCCTCGTCGATGACCGCGAGGTCGCCCTCGTCCGGCTCGCTCACCTTCGGCGGGTAGCCGCCGGAGTAGTCGAAGAAGCGGCGCGTGATCAGGCCGAGCAGGCCGTCCTTGCCACCGGTGGCGGGCAGGTACAGCGGCAGGACGCCGGCACCGAACGCCTCCTGGCACGCGGCGATCTCGGCCGCCGCGTCCGCGCGCTGGTGGTCCAGCCGCGCGATCACCACGGCCCGCGGCATCTTGACCGCGGCGCACTCCTCCCAGAGCGCGACGGTCGCCGGGTCGACGCCTTCCGCCGCGGACACGACGAACAGCGCCGCGTCGGCGGCGCGCAGGCCGGCCCGGACCTCGCCGACGAAGTCGGCGTAGCCGGGTGTGTCGATGAGGTTGATCTTGATGTCGTTGTGCACCAGGGGGGCGACGGCGAGCCCGACCGAACGCTGCTGGCGCTGTGCGGCCGAGTCGTGGTCGCAGACGGTGGTGCCGTCGGTGACCGACCCCGCCCGGGGGATCACGCCCGCCGCCGCGAGCAACGCCTCGGTGAGGGTGGTCTTCCCGGAGCCCGAGGGCCCCACGAGAACGATGTTCCGTACTTTGGCGGGATCGTCTACAGCGACCGCGGCTCCGCCGTCACCGTTGTCCGTGTGCTTGCTGGCCATGAGACTCACCTCTCCGTCGGACCGCACTGTCAGCCGGAACGTCTGTGCTCGATCTCACACCTGTTTACCAGCCGCGACAACCCCACTGTCGTCGGCGAGACACCAAGAGTTCACGGATCTCGAAGTGGCCTGGCGAGATACCTCGGAATTGGCACGGAGGAGAAGGCCACGTCGCTCCTAGACTCGGAAGGGAATCGAGGAGAAAGGAACTACGGGTGTCTGACGCAACCACTTCCACCACGCCGGAAACCGGCACCGCGCGGGTCAAGCGCGGCATGGCGGAGATGCTCAAGGGCGGCGTGATCATGGATGTGGTCACCGCCGACCAGGCCAAGATCGCCGAGGACGCGGGCGCGGTCGCGGTGATGGCGCTCGAACGCGTACCCGCCGACATCCGCGCGCAGGGCGGCGTCGCGCGCATGAGCGACCCGGACCTGATCGACGGGATCATCAACGCCGTGTCCATCCCCGTGATGGCCAAGGCGCGGATCGGTCACTTCGTCGAGGCGCAGCTGCTCCAGGCGCTCGGCGTCGACTACGTCGACGAGTCCGAGGTGCTCACCCCGGCCGACTACGCGAACCACATCGACAAGTGGCAGTTCACCGTGCCGTTCGTGTGCGGCGCGACGAACCTCGGCGAGGCGCTGCGCCGGATCACCGAGGGCGCGGCCATGATCCGCTCGAAGGGTGAGGCCGGCACCGGCGACGTGTCGAACGCGACCACGCACATGCGCAAGATCCGCGCGGAGATCAAGAAGCTCACCTCGCTGCCCACCGACGAGCTCTACGTCGCCGCCAAGGAGTTGCAGGCGCCCTACGAGCTCGTCAGGGAAGTCGCGAGCGCGGGCAAGCTGCCGGTCGTGCTGTTCACCGCGGGCGGCATCGCCACCCCGGCGGACGCGGCGATGATGATGCAGCTCGGCGCCGAGGGCGTGTTCGTCGGCTCGGGCATCTTCAAGTCGGGCGACCCGGCCAAGCGCGCCGACGCGATCGTCAAGGCCACCACCTTCTACGACGACCCGGACATGATCGCCAAGGTCTCCCGGGGACTCGGCGAGGCGATGGTCGGCATCAACGTCGACGACATCCCCGAGCCGCACCGGCTGGCCGAACGCGGCTGGTAGTCGGGTCGCGCGGGACGCAACCCGGCCACCGGTACGTCCCGAACCGAACGGTGCCATGCCAACGCGACCGAGAGTCTGAGTTCCGGGGAGGCGGATCAATGCTCGGACACCATGACCGAGGTGGTGCCGGGCTCGAGTGCCTCGAAGACGTGCGGGAGGTCGCCCGGGTAGGCCACGTAGTCGCCCGGGCCGATCTCCACCGGGTCGTCCGCGATGCCGATGCGGGCCCGGCCCGAGCAGAGCACGACGTGCTCGACGACGCCGGGCATGTGCGGGTCCGACTCGCGGACCGAACCGGGTTCGGCCGTGATCAGGTAGATGTCGCGGCGTGCGTTCGGCGGGCAGGACGCGAGCAGCGTGGCGACGTAGTCGGCCCGCTCGGAGAACACGGCCGGACCCTCGCCGGCGCGGATGATCTGCACGGCGGGACGTACGGGCTCGACCAGCCTGCTGAACGGCACGTCGAGGGCGACGCCGAGCGCCCACAGCGTCTCCACGCTCGGGTTGCCGCTCCCGGCCTCGAGCTGGGAGAGCGTCGACTTCGCGATGCCGGCACGCTTCGCCACCTCGGAAAGCGACAGGCCGGCGCGGGTGCGCTCGCGCCGCAGGGACTGCGCGATGACCTCGAGCGGGGCTCCGCGCTGTTGCGTCATCGGTACTCCATGTGTTCGATGTATCGGTCACGTCGTTCGCCTTGACGAACGACGTGTGTGTGTTCATCATAGGAGACTATGCGTTCGATTTGGCGAACCCTGGATGCGGCGTTGCGCCGCGACCTGCTCGCGGTCGTCCTCGCGATCGGGGTCGTCGGCGTGTCCTTCGGCGCGATCGCGGTGTCGACCGGGCTGCCGTGGTGGATGCCTTCCCTGCTCTCGGTGCTCGTGTTCGCGGGCGGCTCGCAGTTCATGGTGGTCGGCGTGGTGGCCGCGGGCGGCGGGCTCGTGGCCGCCGTGCTCGGCGCGTTGCTGCTCAACGCCCGGCACCTGCCGTTCGGCCTCGCGATCGGCGACGTCATGGGCCGGGACGCACGGCGGGGTCTCGCGGCACGCCTCTTCGGCAGCCACCTGCTGATCGACGAGTCGGTCGCCTTCGCCATGGCGCAGAAGGATCCCGCTCGCTCGCGGGCGGTCTTCTGGGCGCTCGGCTCGGCCGCGTTCGTCGTCTGGAACCTGGGCACCCTGGCCGGGGCCCTCGCGGGCCAGGGCATCGGCGACACCGACGCGTTCGGCCTGGACGCCGCGTTCCCCGCGGCCCTGCTGGCGCTCGTGCTGCCGGCGCTGCGCGGGAACCCGCGTACCCGCAACGCCGCACTGCTCGGCGCCGCCGTCGCGCTCGCGACCACGCCGTTGCTGCCCGCCGGAGTTCCGGTGCTGCTGGCCTTGGCCGGGCTGGTCGTGCTGATCCCGGCACCGAAGCGGGCGGAGGTCCCCGCGTGACCGTGACAGCGATCCTCGTGCTGGCGGCCGGGACCTACGCGTTCCGGGTGGCCGGGCCCCTGCTGCGGAATCGGATGGCGCGGACCCGCGGTGGCGAGGCCGCGCTGCCGCCGCGGCTCACCGAGCT
Source organism: Actinophytocola sp. (assembly GCF_036555685.1). GTDB lineage: Bacteria > Actinomycetota > Actinomycetes > Mycobacteriales > Pseudonocardiaceae > Actinophytocola. Next base: position 4,843 of record NZ_DATBKY010000126.1, read on the forward strand.
GATGTCGGTCGCCGCGACCACGCTGCTGGTCGCGCTGATCGCCACCGCGACGCTGACCGATGCCGGCTCGTTCGCCGGCGTGGCGCTGCCGGCCGGCGTGCTGACCGGGGGAGTGCTGGCGTGGCGCCGGGCACCGTTCGTGGTCGTCGTGATCGCGGCCGCGGTCGTGGCGGCCGGGCTGCGGGCGCTCGGCGTCCCCTAAGTAGACTGGCGAAATCGGGAGGTCAAACACGGTGTCACCGCTCATCGGGGTGCTCGCGTTGCAGGGCGACGTCCGCGAGCACCTCGCGGCGCTGCAGGCGTCCGGCGCGCGGGCCACGATGGTCCGGCGGCCCGCCGAGCTGTCCGAAGTGGACGGCTTGGTGATCCCGGGTGGTGAGTCCACCACGATCTCCCGGCTGCTGGAGACCTTCGAGTTGCTCGAGCCGTTGCGTTCGCGGATCGCGGACGGCCTGCCGGCCTACGGCTCGTGCGCCGGGATGATCCTGCTCGCGAGCAAGGTGCTCGACGGCCGGGAGGACCAGCACCAGCTCGGCGGGCTGGACGTGATCGTGCGGCGCAACGCCTTCGGCCGGCAGGTCGACTCGTTCGAGGAGGACCTTGAGTTCACCGGGGTCGGCGGCACGCCGGTGCACGCCGTGTTCATCCGCGCGCCGTGGGTCGAGTCGGCATCGCCCGAGGTCGAGGTGCTCGCGCGGGTGAGCGATGACCCGGACGTGCCTGGTGGCGAGGTGGCCGCCGGTAGGATCGTCGCCGTCCGGCAGGGTCCCGTGCTCGCTACCGCGTTCCATCCGGAGCTGACCGGGGACACCCGCGTACACAGACTGTTCGTGCAGATGGTGGAGGAAGTGTCGTGAGCGGAGCTTGCGGAGCGAACCGGATAACACAGTGCGACCGCGAGCGGCTCGACCGAGCCTGTGAGGGGGAGCTGTGAGCGGCCACTCAAAATGGGCGACTACCAAACACAAGAAGGCCGCCCTTGATGCCAAGCGCGGCAAGCTGTTCGCCAAGCTGATCAAGAACATCGAGGTCGCCGCGCGCACCGGTGGTGGTGACCCCGAAGGCAACCCGACGCTGTTCGATGCGATCCAGAAGGCCAAGAAGAACTCGGTCCCGCAGGACAACATCGAGCGCGCCCGCAAGCGCGGCGGCGGCGAGGAGGCCGGCGGCGCGGACTGGCAGACGATCATGTACGAGGGCTACGGCCCGAACGGCGTCGCCGTGCTGATCGAGTGCCTGACCGACAACCGCAACCGCGCGGCCAGCGAGGTGCGCACCGCCATGACCCGCAACGGCGGCAACATGGCCGACCCGGGCTCGGTGGCGTACCTGTTCAACCGCAAGGGCGTGGTCATCCTGCCCAAGAACGACCTGTCCGACGACGACGTGCTGATGGCCGTGCTCGAGGCCGGCGCCGAGGAGGTCAACGACCTCGGCGACAGCTTCGAGGTCGTCTCCGAGGCGACCGACCTGGTCGAGGTCCGCAAGGCGCTGCAGGAGGCGGGCTACGACTACGAGTCCGCGGAGGCGAGCTTCCTCCCGTCGGTCAGCGTCCCGCTCGACGCCGACGGCGCGCGCAAGGTGTTCCGCCTGATCGACGCGCTCGAGGACAGCGACGACGTGCAGAACGTGTACGCCAACTTCGACGTCTCCGACGACATCATGGCCGAAGTCAACGCCTAGGTGAATGCGCGGGTGAATGCTTAGGGTCTGGCGGCTGCTGGTCGCCACCAGCGCGTTCGTCGGCTTCGGTTACGCCGTGGCCACCTTCCACGAGCCGTGGCACGCGCTGAGCCAGCAGGCGTCGCTGGTCGCCGGTGTGGTGTACGTGGGGCTCGCGGTGCTCGGCCCCCGCGCGGAGGTGCTCGCCACCTGGCTGCGCGGCGGGATGGCCGTGCTGCTGGCGCTCGTCTGCGTCACCTACCTGACCGTCATCGACGGCGACCTCGACACCACGGCGTCCCTGTTCGAGCACCTGGTCACGCCCGTGCTGGTGCTCGCGGACTGGGTGCTCGGCGGCCGGACTCGCGCGGTCCGCTGGTGGTACCCGCTGAGCTGGGTGATCTTCCCGGCCGCGTACCTGACCTACTTCGTGCTCGCCGACGTCCGGCTGTACCGCAGCTTCCTCGACCCCGGCGCCGCCGACTTCGGTGTGACCGTGGCCGAGTTCCTCGCGGCGCTGGTCGCGGCGGGCTACGTGCTGTACGGCATCGCCAAGGTGCGCGGCCCGGCTCCCCGGCCGGCCCTCGCACCGGAGGAGGCCCGGTGACCCCCGAGGAACTGGCCGAGCTGACCGACGACGAACGCGCGTTGCGCGACAAGCTGATCGCCGACGCGGACGAGTACGGCACCGCCGTCGTCGAGGTGCCGGCCGCCGACGAGCGCAGCGGGCCGTACGCGTTCACGGTCGGCGCGTGGCGGCGGTTCGGCGTGCCGGAGGCCATCGTCGTCGGGCTGCCGCCGGGCCTGGGCGCCGACCTCGTCAACCTCTACGTCAAGCGCGCGGCCGCGGGGGAGCGGTTCGTCACCGGCATCCGGTACAAGGACTTCTTCGCAGGCCGGCCGGTGGTGTTCGAGCGCGTGTTCAAGGGCCGGTACCCGGAGTTCTTCGGCAGCGCGTTCCTCGTGTACCCGAAGGGCGACTTCCCGGCCGTGCAGATCATCGTGCCCACCGAGGACGTGATCTGGCCGTGGCACCCGCACGCGCCGGAGGGGTTCGCCCGCTGGCAGCCGATCCTCACCGACAGCCTCAAGCCGGAGAGCTGGACGCCGGGCGTCAACGGCCCGTGATCGTCCACATCGGACCACTGGCGGCGGAGTACGCGGGTGAGGCCCTGACCGTGCAGCGCGCCGCGTACGTCACCGAGGCCCAGCGCTACGCCGCGCCGGACCTGCCGCCGCTCCTCGAGTCCCTCGACGACCTGCGCGCCGACCTGGCCTCGGGCCGGCCCGCGTTCGGCGCCTGGCTTGGCCCCCGGCTCGTCGGCAGCGTGCGCGGCCGCCCGGACGGCGACCGGATGGAGATCAGCCGGCTCGCGGTCGCGCCCGACCTGCAGCGCATGGGCATCGGCGGCCGGCTGCTCGCCGCGGTCGAGGCCGCCGCACCACCGCGGGTCCGCACGATGTGGCTGATCACCGGTGCGGAGAGCGACGGGAGCCTGGCGCTGTACCGGCGGGCCGGATACACGGTCGTCGGGCAGGACACCGACGCCGCCGGCGTCACGCTCGCGGTCCTCGAGAAGCCGGTGGAAGGCCATCGCGTGGTGCCGCGTCCGGGTTGATCCACCGGGGCGTACCCTCTGCGCGTCGCCGATTTCCGATCACTGGGGGGAGAGCCGGTTGATCATTTACGGGTGGCAGCAGTACGCCCGGGTGCTCGCGGTCCTGCAACTGCTGTGCAGCCGTTGCGGCAACACCGGCGACCACGTGCTGCGCAAGCTGACCACGAAGTTCACGCTGTTCTGGATCCCGCTGTTCCCGATCAACAAGAAGCACACGCTGTTCTGCACGGCGTGCGCGTCCGAGCAGAAGCTGCCGAAGGAACAGGCGCTCGCCATGGCCGCCGACCCCCGGGCCGTGGTGCAGCAGGAGCCCGGGGTCGCGGCGGCCGCTGTGCAGCAACCCGCGTTCGGCCCGGCGCCCGGCGCGCAGCCGCCGTTCCCGCAGTCCGTCCCGCAGTCCGTCCCGCAACCCGCGTTCGCCCCGCACCCCGGTCCGCAGCCGGCGTTCGCACCGCAGTCCCGTTCGCGGCAGACTTTCCCGCCGCCCGGAGCGGGATACGGCCTGCCGTCGGGCCCGCAGCCACAGTCCTTCCCACAGTCCCATTCGCAGGGACCGCCCGGCTACCCGCCCCAGCCGTACCCGCAACAGGCGTTCCCGCTGCAGGGATTCGAGCCCAGCCACCCGCAGCGGTGAGAACGGCGCGCGTCCCCGTAGCGCAGCACGGCCCCGGACCGACTTGATCTCGTGGGAGCCCACGACGAGGAGATGCCCATGGAGTCCCTACCGGCGCCCAGGGTGGAGCGGTCCCGGCCGACCGACATGTCCGAGGAGCAGCTGGGCTTCCGGACGCAGTCGGCGGTGCGGTGGCTGCAGCCGAGCGTCCTGGTCAGCACCGGCGCCCAGTCGGTGACGGCGGAGATCTTCGGATCCTTCGCGGACAAGCGAGAGCTGCAGGGCACGCTGTCGTCCAAGGTGTACCGCCACGACGAGGGCGGGGAGCTGTGGCTCGACTTCGTCGCCGACCTCGGGGACGGGTTCGACGCCACGTACTCGGTCGCCTCGCTGCTCGCCTCCGCGCAGCTGCAGCCGAAGGGCGCCACGGAACCCCTGCCACGCGGTCGGATTCTCGTCATGGGGGGCGACGAGGTCTACCCGGTCGGGTCCACCGAGGCCTACGAGGACCGCAGCAAGGGCGTCTACCGCGCGGCCCTGCCGGTCACGCCGCCCGAGGAGCCGCGCCTGTTCGCGCTGCCCGGCAACCACGACTGGTACGACGGGCTCACCTCGTTCCTGCGTGTGTTCGCCCAGCGGCGGCCCTTCGGCGGCTGGCTCACCGAGCAGACCCGCAGCTACTTCGCGTTGTCGCTGCCGCAGCGCTGGTGGCTGTACGCGATCGACACGCAGTTCGACGACTACATCGACGCCCCGCAGCTCGAGTACTTCCGCACCGCGGCCGACGACCTCATGGCAGGCGACGCGGTCATCCTGTGCACCTCGACACCCGCGTGGGTGCCGGCCGGCTCGGGCGGGCGGACCAAGGGCTACGACACGGTCGAGTTCTTCCTGCGCGAGGTGATCCGCCCGCGCGGCGCGACCGTGCCGGTGATGCTGACCGGCGACAAGCACCACTACTCCCGCTACGCCGAGCGCGACGGCACCACGCAGCGGATCACCTGCGGGCTCGGTGGCGCGTACCTTGTCGGCACGAACACGTTGCCGCGCGAGCTGCAGCTGCCGCCGGCCAAGTCACGGGTTCGGGCACCGGCCACGGTCCGCCGGTACGACCTGGCCGCGCGCTACCCGGGCAAGACGCAGTCGGAGTGGCTGGCAGCCGGCGTGTTCCGCCTGCCGTGGCGCAACCCCGGCTTCTGGGCGCTCACCGGAGCCGCGCAGACGGCGATGTCGCTGGCCGTCCTGTTCGGACTCGCCGAGACCGCCGACCCCACCCGGCGCGGGGTGTTCGGGTTGCTGGCCGCGTGGGCGCCGTCGGCGATCGTGGCCGCGATACCGATCTTCGGCGGCATCGCGTTCGCCCGCCTCGACCAGCCGAAGGCGAGCACGACCAACGCCCTCGCCGGCGTCGCGCACGCGATCGTCCACTTGGCACTCAGCGTCGGCTGGGCGGTGGTCGTGCGCTGGCTCTACCACGACGTGCTGCCCGACGGTCTCACCGCGGACTGGCTGATCTTCGTCATCGTCGCGCTGGCCACGCCGTTGCTGATCGGCTTCCTCGATGCCGAGCTCGTCGCGCTGTACCTGCTGATCGCGAGCCGCTTCGGGATCAACTCCAACGAGGTGTTCGCCGGGCAGAGCCTGGAGGACCACAAGGGGTTCCTGCGCCTGCACATCGGTACCGACGGCGTGCTGACCGTCTACCCGATCAAGCTGCCGCGGGTCTGCCGCGAGTGGCGGCCCGATCCGGGCGGCGCGCCGACCGACCCATGGCTCGTGCCCGAGCAGCCGCTCGAGCCCGAGCTGATCGAGACTCCGATCCGGATCCCGAAGGCGTGAGCGGCCGGCGCGGCCCGGCTGGTCGCGTCCGGCAGCGCACGCGGGGAGCTTGACCCTTCTGTCAGCGAGAGCTAACGTTAGCCCTCACTGACAGAAGGAGGTATGGACATGGCACAGCCAGTGGCGTTCTTCGAGGTCGTCAGCCCGAACGCGGAGCGCGCGCAGAAGTTCTACGGCGAGCTGTTCGACTGGCAGGTCTCGGCCGATCCGGAGATGGGCGGCTACGCGCTGGTCGACACCGGCGCCGGCGAGGACGCGATCGGTGGCGGCATCGGGCCGTCGTCCGAGCCGGGCGAGGCGGGGGTGAAGATCTACATCAGGGTCGACGACCTGGACGCCTACCTCGCGCGGGCCGAGCAGCTCGGTGGCAGGAAGTTGGTGCCGCCGACGGACCTGCCGGGCGACTTCGGGAAGTTCGCGATCTTCACCGACCCGGACGGCAACCAGGTGGGGCTCTGGGCATGAACCCCGACCCGACCGACGAGGCGCTGCGGGCTCTGGCCGAGCCTCGGCGGCGGGACATCCTGCGCCTGGTCGCCCGTGACGAGCTCGCGGCCGGGGAGATCGCGGCGGCGTTCGACGTCAGCCGGACCGCGATCAGCCAGCACGTGACCGTGTTGAAGAACGCGGGCC
>NZ_DATBKY010000127.1:0-14926 GCF_036555685.1 Actinophytocola sp.
ATCGAGCGGCTGATCGATCTCGACAGGACATAGCGAATGACATCTCATACCGAGCGCCTCGAACGCCGGCCGGCCAGCCCGTTTCGCCAGCCGAAGGCAGTGTGGGCAGTCGCCTTCGCCTGCGTCATCTCGTTCATGGGCATCGGCCTCGTCGACCCGATCCTGCCGGCGATCTCGCACGACCTGAACGCGACGCCGAGCCAGGTGACGCTGCTGTTCACCAGCTACCTGGTGATCACCGCGGTGGCCATGCTGATCACGGGCTGGGTGTCCAGCCGCATCGGTGCGAAGAAGACGCTGATCGCGGGGCTGGCGCTGATCGTCGTGTTCAGCGCGCTGGCCGGCACCTCGGACTCGATCGCCGGCATCGTCGGCTTCCGGGCCGGCTGGGGAGTGGGCAACGCCCTGTTCATCGCGACGTCGCTCGCGGTCATCGTGGCTTCGGCGACCGGCGGGTTCGTCGGCGCGATCATCCTGTACGAGACCGCGCTCGGCCTCGGCATCGCGGTCGGCCCGCTGCTCGGCGGGCTGCTCGGCGACATCAGCTGGCGTGGCCCGTTCTACGGCGTCGCGGTGCTGATGGCCATCGCGCTGCTCGCGACCGTCGTGCTCGTCGAGCCGCTGCCCAAACCGGACCACAAGACGTCGATCGCCGAGCCGCTGCGGGCCTTGCGGCACCGCGGTCTGGCCACGATGTCGCTCACCGCGCTCTGCTACAACTGGGCGTTCTTCACGGTGCTCGGCTACGCGCCCTTCCCGATGGAGCTCGGCGCGATCCAGCTCGGCCTCGTGTTCACCGGCTGGGGCATCCTCGTCGCGGTCTTCTCCGTGTTCGGCGCGCCGCGGCTGCAGGCCCGCTTCGGCATCGCGCGGACGCTCTACCTGAACCTCTTCCTCTTCGCGCTCACCGTGCTCGTCATCGCGATCTGGACGACCACGCCCACGGTGCTCGTCGTCTGCGTGATCGTGGCCGGCGTGTTCATCGGCATCAACAACACCGTCACCACCCAGGCGGTGATGACGATCTCGCCGGTCGAGCGCCCGGTCGCCTCCGCCGCTTACGGGTTCGTCCGCTTCATCGGCGGCGGGCTCGCGCCGTTCGCGGCCGGCAAGCTGGTCGAGGCGACCAACATCCACGTGCCGTTCTTCATCGCCGTCGGCGCGCTGCTGGCCGGCATCCTGATCCTGCGCACCGCGCACGCGGAGCTGGCCCACGCCGAGCGCGTCCAGGCCGAGAGCGTCCGCGCGCCCGCCGAACCACCGGCGCTGTCCACTGTGGAGCTCGACTCCGCCGCGGTGGCGGCGACCGACGGCGCCATCGTCGCGGCGATCGACGACTCGGCGATGGCCGACCGGGTCACCGAGACCGCGGGCCGGCTCGCCGCGGTCAACGGCCGCGCGGTGCACGTGCTGCACGCCCAGGAACACGCGCGCGCGACCGAGGGCGCCGTCGACGGCGAGGAGCTCGCGGCCGCCCGCGAGCTCGTCCGCGCGCACCTGAAGCGGCTGTCCGCCGACGGCGTCCCCGCGGTCGGCCAGGTCCTGCGCGACGCCGGCGACCACGGCGCGGCCGGCCGGCTGATCAGCCGCTACGCCAACGACATCGGCGCGCGGGCGGTGGTCATCGGCGCGCCGACGCACGGTGGGCTGCCCGCGCTGATGGACGCGAGCGCGAGCCGGGAGATCTGGCGGACCGTCCACTGTGACGTCGTGATCGTGAACCCGGCCACCGTGCTCGCCGCCGCGGCGCGGTGACGCCGCGGGGGGAGCGAGACCGCCTTCGCGTGGCGGATCGTCACCCCGCTCCACCCGGGGCCGGTACTCAACCCGATCATCAGCTCCCTCAGCGGTGCTCCTCGCACCACTTCTTGAGCGACGCCGCCTCGGTGTCGACCAGGCGGCGGATCGTGCGGCCGGCGACGAGGCTCGCGATCGGCGCCAGCGCGCCGGACAGCGTGAACGTCAGCAGGGCCTCGACCTTGCCGTCCCGTTCGGTCAGGATGTGGTCGGCGGACAGCCGGATGCCCGCGCTGCTCGTGGCCCAGGTGAACGACCGGCCCGGGGTGAGCTCGGTGACGGTCCACGTGCGCGGCGGCTGCTTCGGCTGCCGGACGTCCGCGGTGCTGCCCACCGTGAACTCGCCCTCGTCCAGCCGGCGGATCGAGGTCGTCGTGGGTGTCCACTCCGGCCACTTCTCGACGTCGCGCACCGTCCGCCAGACGAGGTCCGCCGGCGCGTCGATCATGGTTGTCGTCTCGTGTCGCATCGCCCCTCCTGGTTCCCTCCCGAACTCGATTGTGCCGAAGAATGCTTGGCACGGCACGGATCCGGGTAACCCACCGCTGTGACGCGCATCGCCACTCTCCCCGTTCTGGCCGCCGTTCTGGCCGCCGCCGTGCTGGCCCCGACCGCGTGCAAGCCGGTCGACCTCACCACTCCGGCGACCACCGGACCGGCCGGGCCGGCCACACCGGCCACCCCACCACCGGCGAACGCCGCCGCCCTGCTGCGCAAGCTGCCCGTCGCGGAGGAGGACACCGGTGCCCACTACGAGCGCGCGGAGTGGGGCGAGGACTGGCCCGCCCGCACCGACGGCTGCACCACGCGCGACCTCGTACTGCTCCGGCAGGCGAAGGGCGCGCAGCGCGGCGCGGGCTGCGCGCTGCACTGCCCGGCCGCGAAGCCGTGCTGGGTGTCCCCGTACGACGGCCGCGCGACCGCGGACCCGGGCGAGCTGGAGATCGACCATCGCGTGCCGCTCAACGAGGCGGCGCGGTCCCGGGTGGTCGCCGGCGGCAAGCCCGGCCTCGGCGCCACCCGCGTCTGGTCCGCCGCGCAGAAGCACGCGTACTACGCGGACCCGGCCAACCTCGTCGCGGTCACGGCGGAGGTCAACTCGGCCAAGAGCGACGACGACCCCGCGCGGTGGCGGCCGGCCAACCGCGAGGCGTGGTGCGCCTACGCGACCCGCTACATCCAGACCAAGCTCAAGTACCACCTGACCGCCGACAAGGCGGAGCGCGCGGCTCTCGCCCAGATGCTCGGGACGTGCCCGGCGAAGTGACGTCGTGGCAGGACAGCCGGTGTTTCCGGCGGCCATCTGCCACACGCCCGCCGCGTGTCGCGGTCGACAAGTGGTAATTGTCTTTCGTTTCCTCAACATGTCAACACTGGCGCCCGTCGCAGCGTGACCGTATGGTACTCAGCCAGTTACAACACGTGGGGTTAGCAAGAATTGGGCGCGTGTCCCAACTGGGGGGTAGCGACGCGGTTTCCTTGCTGATTGCCGTGACATATCGGGATGTCCATTTGGCAAGTTCGCGAGGTTTTATGACACGTCCTGGCATGGCCGTGCACCGAACCATCCTGGTGGTGGACGTGGTGGGCTTCGGTGACCGACGGCGAAACAACGTGGATCAGATCGCGGTGCGCAAAGGGCTGTATCGGGCGCTGGCCGAAGCATTCTCGGCGGCCGGTATTTGCTGGGCCGACTGCGAGCACGAGGACAGAGGGGACGGTGCGCTCATTCTCGCCCCGGCGGAGATGCCGAAAGGGCCGTTCGCCGAGGTCCTGCCCGGTGCGCTGGTGGCCGCGCTGGATCGGCACAACCGCAGCCACCGGCCGGCTGAGCAGGTCCGGCTGCGTATGGCCCTGCACGCCGGGGAGATTCACTACGACGACCACGGCGTGACGTCCGCCGCGATTAATCTGTCGTTCCGATTACTGGACTCCGCGCCGCTCAAGGCAGCACTTGCGGAATCCCCGGCGGTGCTCGCGATGATCGTCTCGTCGTGGTTCTTCGACGAGGTCGTGCGGCACAGCAGGGCCTGCGACCCAAAGGCCTACCGGTCGGTATCCGTGGTGGTGAAGGAAACCACGGCGGCCGCGTGGCTGCACGTGCCCGACCACCCGCAAGACGCGGAAATCCCGGCCGGCGAAGAAAACCCGGAGCCGCGGCTGCTGGGCCGCGACCAGGAAATGGACCGGCTGTGCCGGGCCGCCGCGACGGCGAAATCCGGTAGCTGCACGACCGCGCTGTTATCGGGTGAGCCGGGAATCGGCAAGTCCGCGCTCGCGGGCGCGGTCGCGGGGTTGCTCGCCGCCGACGGGTGGACCGTGGCGTGGGGCAACTGCCCCGAACGCGAGGGCAGCCCGGCGGGCCAGCCGTGGACGGAGGTCCTGCAGGGGCTCGTCGACCGCTTCCCGCCGCACGAGCACGCGGCGGAGCTGGCGCCGCTGCTCGACGACCACGCCACGCTGCGTGCCTCGGGCGACGTGCCGGCCGCGCGGTACCGGCTGCGTACGGCCGTCGGCCGCTACCTCGCCGCGGTGGCCCGGGGCGGTCCGCTGCTGGTCGTGCTCGACGACCTGCACCACGCCGACGGCGAAGTCCTCGCCCTGCTCGCACACCTGGCCGCCGACCTGGTCGCCGAGCCGGTGCTGCTGGTCGTCACCTACCGGCCGACCGAGGTGGACGAGCAGCTCGCCGACACGCTGGCCACGCTCGCCCGCCACGGGCCCGAACACCTGACGCTGTCCGGCCTGGACACCGGCGCGGTGGCCGAGCTGATCGACGAGCTGTGCACCCGGCAGCTGGCCGACCAGACCGTCGCCACGATCGCGCAGCGGACCGAGGGCAACCCGTTCTTCGTCCGGGAGATCGCGCGCCTGTTGGAGACCGACGGCGAGCACGCGGCGATCGGCGAGGTGCCCGCGAGCGTGCGGCACATCGTCCGCCGCCGCGTCGCGCGGCTGCCCGCGTCGGCGCAGCAGGTTCTCCGCGACGCGGCGGTGATCGGCCGGGAGTTCACCCTGGACGTGCTGGCGGCGGTGACCGGCATGGACTCCGAGGCGCTGATCGAGTGCCTGGACGCCGCGCTGCGCGCCGGGATCCTCGACGAGCCGCACACGGCCGTCCGATCGCTGCGGTTCGCGCACGCGCTCGTGCGGGACACGCTCTACCACGACATCTCCCGGCTGCGCCGCACCGGCCTGCACGCCCGGGTCGGCGCCGCGCTGGAGCAGCTGCGCCCGGGCGACACGGTCGCCCTCGCGCACCACTTCGACGCCGCGCAGGCGCCGGACGCGGCGGCCCGTGCCGCGTGGTACCTGCGGCTCGCGGCCGAGCAGGCCGAGCGGCGCTACGCCCACCGCGAGGCGGCCGGACTGTGGCAGCAGGCCGTGCTGTCCTACGCCCACGCACCCGGAGGAACCGTGCGCGACCGGCTCGAGCTCGTGATCGGCACGATCCGGACGCTGTCCATCGCGGGGGAGCGGGTCGCGGCCCGCGCGCTGCGCGACGACACGCTCGCCGAGGTGATCGGGCTCGGGGACGCCGAGCTGACCGCCCGGGTGATCGTGGCCTACGACGTGCACGACCTGTCCCCGCACCACCGGCCCGGCGCGACGCCGGATGCGCTCGTCGACCTCATCGAGAAGACGCTCTACACGCTGCCGGCCGCGGCCACGGAGCTGCGGTGCCAGATGCTCGCGAGCCTCGCGGTCGAGCTGGAGCAGTCCGACGACCCGCGTGGCGATCCCGCGTCGATCGAGGCCGTCGCGCTCGCCCGGCAGCTCGGCGACCCGGCGCTGCTCGCGAGCGCGCTCAACGCCCGCTTCCGGCGCAGCTACTGGAGCTCCACGCTCGCCGAGCGGGAGCGGATCGGCACCGAGCTGCTCGCCCTCGGCCAGGGCCACGGGCTCATCGGCGTGGAGGCGGCCGGCCGGCAGGCGCTGCTCCGGTGCGCCAGTGCCCGCGGCTACTTCGCGCAGGCCGGCCAGCACGCCGCCGAGCTGGAGCGCCTGGCCACGACCTACGACCTGCCGGCCGCCGCGACGACCGCGGCCTGGTTCCGCGGTGTGGACCACACCGTCAACGGCCGGTTCGCCGAGGCCGGGCGCGCGTTCCAGCACGCGACCGAGCTGACCAGCCACAACGGGTTCGCCGACACCGAGGACGGCTACTACCCGGTCTGGGCGTTCGCGCTGGCACTGTGGACGGGCAAGCTGGCCGACCACGTGTCCGACGCCCGGCTGGCCTTCGAACGGTGGCCGAAGCAGGGCCGGGAGGTCTACGCGCTGACGCTGGCCGCTGCCGGGCAGCCCGAAGAGGCGGTCGAGATCGCGGCCGTGCGCGATCCGATCCAGCGGGACGTGCGGTTCAAGATCCTCATGACGGTGCGCGGCATGGTCGGCCTGGCGCTGGGCGACTACGAGCGGGTCGTCGAGGCGTACAACGCCCTGGGGCCGCTCGACAACGAGGTGGCCGGCGGCGACACCGGTGGCTACGCGGTCCTGCTCCCGGTCGCCCAGCTACTCGGGGACCTCGCCGTGCGCCTGGGCCAGCTGCAGACGGCGAACGGCCACTACCGCAAGGCCCGCGAGATCGGCGAGCGCGCGGAGATTCCACAGTGGACGGCCGCGGCCCGCGATGCGTTGTCCCGCACGGTCACCCAGTTCAAGCCGCAGCGCGCCTGGTGACCGGCGGGTCGGCGAGGAGCCGGGCGCCGTAGTCAGGGCGGGTCAGCCGGGCGAAGCGGCCAAACCGCGCAAGAGGGGCAGGTAGACGTCGTCGACGAACTCCGCGATGTCGGTTTCGGTGATCGGTCCGCCGGACATCATCGTCTCGTTGCGGATCAGGTCGATCGGCATGCGCGCGGCCCGGGGCGGCACGGTGACCGGCGGCAGCTCGCCGCGCTCGACCGCCCGCTCGACGATCCCGTTGACCCAGTCGCCTAGTGGCGCGGTCCGGAGCCGCTCGCGCAGGATCTCGGCGACCTCCGGGTGCCGGAAGGCCTCGCCCATCACGCCGGCGACGACCTCGCTCATCATCCCCTCCGCCCGCCGCGCGATGCGGTTGAACAGGGCGATCAGGTCCGCGCGCAGCGAGCCCATGTCGGTGGCCGGCACGGGTTTCGGCCGCTGCCGGGCCCACGCGGCCAGCACCAGCTCCGCGCGGCCGGGCCAGCGACGGTAGATAACTGGTTTGCTTGTCCCGGCTCGGGCGGCTACAGCTTCTATCGTGAGGGCGGCGTATCCGACGTCGTTCAGCTCGGCCCAGGCAGCATCCAGGATGGCCTGTTCCAGCTCGGCGCCGCGGCGGCGGGACTTTGTCTCGGTCACGCGTTCCCTTACCTTTAAGATACGTTGCGTTTCTTAAGGGGCGTGGTCTAGATTAGTACATGTTAGATACGAACCGTTTCTTCTAGTAGGGGGACCGGTGCTGACGCGCCTACTACGTACCTACCTGCGGCCGTACCGCAGTGAGCTGACGGCAGTGCTCGTGCTGCAGCTCATCGGCACGATCGCGTCCCTGTACCTACCCAGTCTCAACGCGGACATCATCGACTTCGGCATCGCGCGGGGCGACACGGGCTACATCGTGTCGACCGGGGGGTGGATGCTGACGGTCACGGTCCTGCAGATCATCTGCTCGGTCGGCGCGGTCTACTTCGGCGCGCGCACCGCGATGGCGTTCGGTCGCGACGTGCGCGGCGCGATCTTCCACCGGGTCGGCACGTTCTCCGCCCGCGAGGTCTCCGGGTTCGGCCCGCCCTCGCTGATCACCCGCACCACCAACGACGTCCAGCAGGTGCAGCTGCTGGTGGCCATGATGTGCACGATGTTCGTCACCGCGCCGATCATGTGCGTGGCCGGCGTGATCATGGCCCTGCACGAGGACGTCGGGCTGTCCTGGCTGCTGCTCGTCTGCGTGCCCGTGCTGGTCATCTGCATCGGGCTGATCGTGTCCCGGATGGTTCCGCAGTTCCGCCTGATGCAGGAGCGCATCGACCAGGTGAACCGGGTCCTGCGCGAGCAGCTGTCCGGCATCCGGGTGGTGCGTGCCTTCGTCCGCGAGCCCGCCGAGGCCCGCCGCTTCGCCGACGCCAACACCAAGCTGACCGACACCGCGCTGCGAGTCGGCCGGCTGCAGGCGATGATCTTCCCGACGGTCATGCTGATCCTGAACGCGTCGAGCGTCGCGGTGCTGTGGTTCGGCGCGCACCGGGTCGACGCGGGGCAGATGCAGATCGGCGCGCTGACCGCGTTCCTGAACTACCTGCTGCAGATCCTGATGTCGGTCATGATGGCGACGTTCATCTCGATGATGATCCCGCGCGCCGCGGTGTGCGCCGAGCGGATCAACGAGGTGCTCGACACCGACCCGTCGGTGGTGCCGCCACTCGAGCCGGTGCGCGAGCTGCCCCGGCGCGCGGACGTCGAGCTGCGGGGCGTCGAGTTCCGGTACCCGGGCGCGATCGACCCGGTGCTGCGGGACATCTCCTTCCGCGCCGAGGCCGGCCGGACGACCGCGATCGTCGGCAGTACCGGGTCGGGCAAGTCGACGCTGCTGTCGCTGATCCCGCGGCTGATCGACGTCACCGGCGGCGAGCTGCTGGTCGACGGCGTCGACGTCCGCGAGGCCGACCCGGACCTGCTGTGCGAGCGCATCGGCCTGGTGCCGCAGCGCGCGTACCTGTTCACCGGCACGGTCGGGAGCAACCTGCGCTACGGCAACCCGGACGCCACCGACGAGGAGCTGTGGGAGGCGCTGGAGATCGCGCAGGCCCGCGACTTCGTCGAGGAGATGCCGGGCGGGCTGGCGGCGCCGATCGCGCAGGGCGGCACGAACGTGTCCGGCGGCCAGCGGCAGCGGCTGTCGATCGCCCGGGCGCTCGTGCGCAAGCCGGAGATCTACCTGTTCGACGACTCGTTCTCCGCGCTCGACCTCGCGACCGACGCGGCGCTGCGCGTGGCGCTTCGCCCGCACGTTCGCGACGCGGCGGTGATCGTGGTCGCCCAGCGCGTGTCCACGATCCTCGACGCGGACCAGATCGTGGTGCTGGACAAGGGTTCCGTGGTCGGCATCGGCAACCACCGTGAGCTGATGCAGACCTGTCCCACGTACGTCGAGATCGTCGAGTCCCAGCTGACCCCGGAGCAGGTCGCATGAGACGGCGTATCAGCGGCGGAGCGGAGCGAGTGGGGGAAACAGGATGAGCACACAGACACAGGCACGGCCGCGTCCCATGGGCGGCGGGGGGCCGCGCTTCGGCATGAACATGCCCGTGGAGAAGGCGAAGGACTTCCGCCCCTCCGCCAAGCGGCTGGCGCGGCGGCTGCAGCCCGAGCGGTTCGCGTTCGGCGCGGTCGTCGTGCTCGCGGTCATCAGCGTGTCGTTCGCCGTGGCGGGGCCCAAGATCCTCGGGCACGCGACGGACATCATCTTCGACGGCGTGCTCGCGCGGTTCCGCGGCGTGCCGGACGCGGGCATCGACTTCGGTGCGCTCGCCGGCGTGCTCGGCTGGGTGCTCGGGCTCTACCTGGCCTCGTCGCTCTTCGGCTGGGTGCAGGGCATCCTGCTGAACGGCGTGGTCCAGCGGGTGGTCTTCCGGCTGCGCGAGGACGTCGAGCACAAGCTGCACCGGCTGCCGCTGCGCTACTTCGACGGCCAGCCGCGCGGCGAGCTGCTCTCCCGCGTCACCAACGACATCGACAACATCTCCACGACGTTGCAGCAGACGCTGAGCCAGCTGCTCACCTCGCTGCTGACCGTCGTCGGCGTGCTCGTGATGATGCTGACGATCTCGCCGCTGCTGTCGCTGATCGCGTTCGCCGTGATCCCGCTGTCGGTGTTCGTCACCGCGCAGATCGGCAAGCGGGCGCAGAAGAAGTTCATCGCGCAGTGGAAGAACACCGGCCTGCTGAACGCGCACATCGAGGAGGCGTTCACCGGCCACCAGCTGGTCCGCGTGTTCGGCCGGCAGAAGGAGTCGGAGGCGGAGTTCACCAAGCGCAACGAGGAGCTGTACGAGGCGGCCCGCGGCGCGCAGTTCATCTCCAGCCTGATCATGCCGTCGATGATGTTCCTGTCGAACCTGAGCTACGTCGTGGTGGCGGTGGTCGGCGGCCTGCGGATCACCTCCGGCACGATGTCGCTGGGCGAGGTGCAGGCGTTCATCCAGTACTCGCGCCAGTTCACCCAGCCGCTGACCCAGGTGGCGTCGATGGCGAACCTCATGCAGTCCGGGGTCGCGTCGGCGGAGCGGGTTTTCGAGCTGCTGGACGCCGAGGAGGAGTCGGCGGATCCGGCGGACGCGACCCTGCCGGCCGACCGGCGGGGCCGGGTCGAGTTCGAGAACGTGTCGTTCTCCTACCGGCCGGAGCAGCCGCTGATCGAGGACCTGTCGCTCGTGGCGGAGCCGGGCCAGACCGTCGCGATCGTGGGCCCGACCGGCGCCGGCAAGACGACGCTGGTGAACCTGATCATGCGGTTCTACGAGCTGGACTCGGGTCGCATCACCCTCGACGGCGTGGACATCACCGCGCTGAAGCGGGAGGACCTGCGCTCGCAGACGGGCATGGTGCTGCAGGACACGTGGCTGTTCGGCGGCACGATCCGGGACAACATCGCCTACGGGCGCCCGGACGCCACCGACGAGGAGATCATCGAGGCCGCGAAGGCGACGCACGTGGACCACTTCGTGCGCACGCTGCCGGACGGCTACGACACGGTGATCGACGAGGAGGGCACGAACGTCTCGGCCGGTGAGAAGCAGCTGCTGACGATCGCGCGGGCGTTCCTCGCGCGCCCGTCACTGCTGATCCTCGACGAGGCGACGAGCTCGGTGGACACGCGCACGGAGTCGCTGGTGCAGCACGCGATGGCGGCGCTGCGCTCGTCCCGAACGAGCTTCGTGATCGCCCACCGCCTCTCCACGATCCGCGACGCCGACCTCATCCTCGTGATGGAGCAGGGCCGCATCGTGGAGCAGGGCACGCACGACGAGCTGCTGGCCGCGCAGGGGGCGTACCACCGCCTGTACTCAGCCCAGTTCGCCGCGACCGGGTAGGAGATCGCCGGGGCGGCCGGCGTGCGTGGCGGTTGTGCTTCACTCGGGTCATGGCGGATCGGGACGAGGTGCTGCGGTTCCTCCGTGACCACGGCGCCGGGGAAATCGCGCATCCCGGCGGGACGCTGCTCGAGCACCTGCGGCGGGTCGCCGGCCTGCTCGCCTCGTGGGGCGCGGACGAGGACGTGCGGCTCGCCGGGCTGTGCCACGCCACCTACGGGACCGACGGGTTCGACCGGGCGCTGCTCGACGTGAGCCGGCGGGCCGAGCTGCGCGCGGTCGCCGGCGAGCGGGCGGAGCGACTCGTATACCTGTACGGCAGCCTGGACCGCGGCTTCGTCTACCCGCGCCTGCGCGACCCGGTGGTCGTGGTGCGCGACCGGTTCACCGGCACGGAACACGAGCCGTCCGAAGAGGACATCCGGGCCGTCGTGGAGATCACCGCCGCGAACGAGCTCGACGTGGTGGGACACAACGCCGACCTCGCGCGCCGCTACGGCGACCAGTTGACACGGCTGTTCGAGCGATGCCGCGGCCGGCTGTCGGCGGAGGCCCGGAAGGCGTGGCTCAGCTGAGGCCGAGCTGCCGGCCGGCCACCACCGCGGCGCGGCGGTTGTTCACGCCCAGCTTCGCGTAGATCGCGCGTACGTGGGTCTTCACCGTGTTCACCGACACCGACATGTCCGACGCCAGCTCGTCCAAGGACTGGGGCGACGACAGTCGCATGAGGACGGCGTGTTCGCGGCTCGTCAGGACGTCCGCCGTTTCGGCGTCTATTGTGGACACCAGTTGGGACACGCGCGCGGCGAAGGCGTTCGTGCGCCCGAAACCACCCACCTGCTCCAGGAGCAGCCGGCGCACCGACGCGTCCGCGTGGTGGAACGGGCGGATCAGCGACGACGGCTCGGCCAGCTCCAGCGC
This sequence comes from Actinophytocola sp., assembly GCF_036555685.1. Lineage (GTDB taxonomy): Bacteria > Actinomycetota > Actinomycetes > Mycobacteriales > Pseudonocardiaceae > Actinophytocola. The sequence goes on from NZ_DATBKY010000127.1 coordinate 11,775, forward strand.
CGCGTCCAGCGCGCCGCGCGCCCGGGTGCGGCGGCCCAGCCGGATCTCCAGCGCGGTCTCCAGCAGGCGCGCCTCCAGCCGGGTCGTCGGGCACAGCGGCGGGCGCGGGTCGTCGAGCACCTCGCGGATCGCGGACTCCGTCGCGGCCAGGGCGCCGTGCGCGAACGACGTCCGCGCCTGCATCAACGCGAGCTCCGCGACCGTGCCGATCCGGTCCCGCGTCCACGCCACCAGCTGCTGCGCGAGCGCCTCGTGGCCGAGGTCCAGCGTCGCGCGGTGCTCGAACACCATGCCCGCGGCGAGCAGCGGGGTCGGGATGCCCGCGTCGCCGTGGTCGTGGCGGGCCCGGGCGAGCATCGCCAGCCCGTCCTGCCGGCGGCCGGCGTCGATCAGCGCCGCGCCGGTGAGCAGATCGATCAGGTACCGCAGCAGGTGCGCGTCGGCATCCGCGGGCAGCGTGGCCGCCGCGTGCCGGGCCTCGTCGAGCGCCGCGTCCGGATCGAGCGACAGCAGCCGGGCGAAGCCCACCATCACGTGGTCGGCCGTCAGCCACGGCGACACCGTCCACCCGTGCGCGTACGCGAGCTCGACCGCCGCCGCGCACGTCGACTCCGCCGCCGGGAACGCCCCGTCCCGGCAGGACAGCACGGCCAGCGCCGACAGGCTGTGCATCGCCACGTAGTCGAATCCCTGCTGGCGGGCCAGGCGGGCCGCGGTCGCGAGCTCGCTGCGCGCCTTCGCCACGGCACCGGCCCGCAGCAGCTTCCAGCCGTGCGCCAGGCGCGCCCACGCCTCCAGGTCGCCGCCGTCGAGCGCGCCGATGACCGCCGGCCAGTCCAGCGGTTCCACCGGCAGTGCCTGCCCGCGCGCGAGCGCCTGCGTGGCCAGCACCAGCTGGCGCAGCCGCACGAGTTCCGCAGCGGGCCGGTCCGGCCATGCGGTCCAGCAGGACGCCAGGTCCGCCTCGGCCTGCGCGTGCTCGCCCACCTGCGTGTGCTCGAGCGCGGAGATCAGCGCGAGCGTGGGGAGCTGCCGGACGGTGTGGTCCCCGACCGACGCCAGCGCGCGGCGCACCGACCCGTGGTCGTCACCTGCCAGCAGCACGGTCGCCCCGTGGCGGCCCAGCAGGTCGACCATCGTGCGGTTCTCGCCGGTCAGCGTGACGTGCTCGAGCGCCTTGTCCGGCCGCTCCCGCTCCGCGAACCACTCGGCGGCCGTCTCGTGCAGCTCCGCGAGGACGCCCGGCCGCTGCCGCGAGAGGTCGGCGAGCAGGTACGAGCGCAGCAGCGGGTGCGTGCGGAACCACTGCCGGTCCGAGCCGACACCGAGCACCAGCGAGTTGTCCCGCTCCAGGCCGGCGAGGATCGCGCCGGCGTCCGGCCGCCCGGACAGGGCCGCGGCGAGCGCCGGGGTCACCTCGTCGCACACGCTGACCAGCGCGAGTACGTCGGCCGTCGCGGCGGGCAGGCGGGCGAGCACCTCGCTGACGAGGAAGTCGGCGACCGCGCGGTCGTTGCCGGCGAACTCGACGAGGAACGCCTCGCGGTCGGACACGTCCCGCAGCGACCGGGCGGCCAGCCGCAGCCCCGCCGGCCAGCCCGCGGTCTGCTCGACGAGCCGGCGGACCTGGTCGTCGTCGAGGCCGGCGTCCGCGCGGCGCAGCAGTTCGGCGGCGTGCTCGGTGGAGAAGCGCAGGTCACCGGCGCGCAGCTGGGCGAGCTCGCCCTGCAGCCGCAGCCGCGCGAGCGGCAGCTGCGGGTCGGCGCGGGTGGACAGGACCAGCCGCACGTTGCGGGGCTGGTGGCGGACGAGCATGGCGATGCCGTGCCAGGTGTGCTCGTCTTCGATCTCCTGCAGGTCGTCCAGCACGAGATAGAGCGGCGCCGGGAGCGCCGCGAGCCCGTCGATCAGGTCGGCGAAGAAGCCCGCGGCGTCCGGCACCCCCGGCGGGTGCAAGGTGTGCAGCCGGCTGGAGGAAGGAACCGGAGCACACCCGCACACCGCGCTGAGGACCGCGGTCCAGAAGCGGCCGGCGTCGTTGTCGCCCCCGTCCAGCGACACCCACGCCTTGTCCGCGGCGCCCGTCTTCTCGACCCAGTCGGCGAGCAGCAGGGTCTTCCCGTAACCCGCCGGTGCGCACACGAGGGTCAACGGATATCTGGCACTGCGGGTGTCCAGCCGTTCACGCAACCCGTCACGGGACACGAAGTTGGCGGGCACCCGGGGTACGGCGGTCTTGGCCCGTGGTATTGGCCACCGGCGTCCAGTGCGACGTTCCCGGGTCTGTCGCATGTGATTCACGCTATGCGTGGTGACCGGGCCCCTCTAGAGCACAAGGTCCCTTTCCGAAAACAGCGATCATTCGACGAAGAACTGTTCGGCACGTGATTCCCCAGACGCATCTTGTATTTTGTCTACAACAGTGCCGGACCTGATCGCGAACAAAGTCGAGCGGCCCGACGTCATTTCGGTGCGGATCTTCCGGTGCAGTCGTCGTCGATGCCGACGCTACCCGCTCGCGTGGGCGCTAGCACGGCTAGCTGCGCCGATGCCGGGTGCGGGGCGGTCGGAACGCGCCGCCGAGCGGGCCCGGCCGGCAAGATCGCGCACCCGGCGTACGTTCGATTTCTTCGCGTCCACCTGCTGAAGTCCGTCGCCGGTCGGGCCCGCCGACGGGTTCTTGCCTTCTCGAGCCGGGTAACCGTTTTCTCCGCACCGGCCACCGGGTCGAATCGCCGAAAACCACCCGTCCACGCCATCGCGCTTCGCGTCGAGCCGTCCGGAATCCCCGTTCTGCTCTCAGTCTGCGCTGAATCTGCTCGGCGCCCGCTCAGTGGTGGTCGGCGTGCTCGACGTCCAGCAGTCCGCGCTCGATCGCGACCGCGACGGCGTCCCGGCGCTTCGTGACCCCGAGCTTGGTGTAGATGGCCCGCACGTGTGTCTTCACGGTGTTCGCGGACACCGTGAGGTCCTCGGCGATCTCGTCGAACGAGCGCAGCGTCGGCAGCAGCCGCAGCACCGCCTGCTCCCGTGCGGTCAGCGGCACCATCGGCGGCACGTCCAGCGCGCGGCGCAACGCGAACACCCGCTCGGCGAACCGCTCCGCGGCACGGCCGAGCTTGCCCAGCTCGCTCGTCAGCAACTCGGTGATC
>NZ_DATBKY010000128.1:0-55732 GCF_036555685.1 Actinophytocola sp.
TGTTCCTCACCGCGTTCTGGCACACGGACCCGTTCACCGGCAAGGTGATCACGGACTGGTCGCTGGACAACTTCCGCACGCTGGTGACCGACTCGGTGTACCGGACGATCACGTTCCGGACGGTCGGCATCGCGGCCGGAGTGACGGTGATCGACGTCCTGATCGCGTTCCCGATGGCGTTCTACATGGCCAAGATCGCCTCGCCGCGGGCGCGCCGCATCCTCGTGATCGCGGTGCTGACGCCGCTGTGGGCGAGCTACCTGGTGAAGGCGTACTCGTGGCGCACCATGCTGTCCGGCAACGGGGTGCTGAACTGGTTGCTCGACCCGGTCGGGCTCCACACGCCCGGCTACGGGCTGACCGCGACCGTGATCACGCTGTCGTACCTGTGGCTGCCGTACATGATCCTGCCGATCTACGCCGGCCTGGAGCGGCTGCCGGACTCCCTTGTGGACGCTTCCGGTGACCTCGGCGCGCGGCCGTCCCGGACGTTCCGGTCGGTGATCCTCCCGCTGACGTTCCCGGCGATCGTGGCGGGATCGATCTTCACGTTCTCGCTATCGCTGGGCGACTACATCACGGTGAAGATCGTCGGCGGCACGAGCCAGATGCTCGGCAACGTCGTGTTCGACAACATCGGCGCGGCGAACAACCTGCCCTTCGCGGCTACGGTCGCCACCGTGCCGGTGGTGATCATGCTCCTGTACCTGGCCGCCGTGCGCCGGACAGGCGCGTTGGAGAACCTCTGATGCGATTTTCACGGGCCACCCGCTACCTGCTCCTCGCCGCGCTCGTGCTCGGCATGGTGGTGATCTGGTTCCCGCTGCTGCTGGTGCTGCTGAACTCGTTCAACGCCGACACCACGTTCGGCTGGCCGCCGTCCGCGCTGACGCTGGAGTGGTGGTCCCGCATCGCGACGAACGAGGGCGCGCGGGACGCCCTGTGGACGAGCGTCCAAGCCGGACTCGCGGCGACGGCCATCGCACTGGTCCTGGGCACGATGGCGGCCTTCGCGTTGCAGCGCTACAGGTTCTTCGGCCGCGACACGATCTCGTTGCTGATCATCCTGCCGATCGCGCTGCCCGGCATCGTCACGGGCATCGCGCTGAACAACGCCTTCCGGACCATCCTGGGCATCGACCTCGGCCTGTTCACGGCGATCGTGGCGCATGCGACGTTCTGCGTGGTGGTGGTGTTCAACAACGTGATCGCGCGGCTGCGCCGGTTGAGCGAGCACATGCAGGAGGCGTCGATGGATCTGGGCGCGTCCGGTTTCACGACCTTCCGCCTGGTCACGTTCCCGATGCTGCGGTCGGCCCTGCTGGCGGGCGGGCTGCTGGCCTTCGCCCTGTCGTTCGACGAGATCATCGTGACGACGTTCACCCTGGGCACGGGCCTCGAGACCCTGCCCATCTGGATCCTGAACAACCTCTTCCGCCCCAACCAGACCCCGGTGGTCAACGTGGTGGCGGCGATCCTCATTCTCGTCTCGACGATCCCGGTCTACCTGGCACAACGACTCTCCGGCGACACCGCGAGCGGTGGCCGCCTCTGACCATTGGCGCCGGTGGTCACCAAGCCTTGATCGAGAGGTGGCGGCTGCGCCAGGTTCGCCTGCGCTGGGCCATTGCCGCGTACGTGGCCGCCGTGACCAAGCCGTACGCCGCGTGCGGGACGGCGTCCGCCACCCAGTCCGTGGCGCTCCACTCGCGCGGGTCCGACACGCCCATGACCGCCATCGGCGCGCTGGCTCCCACCATCGCGCCGAGCGTCGCCGCCGCGCCGGCCACGGGCAGGGAGGGACGCCAGCCGGCCGCGCGGGCGGCGCCGTACGCGGCGCCGGTCAGCACGCCCGTCGCAAGGCCGAGCAGGGCCCCGGCCGCCGAGACGCGGTTGTCGCGGCCCTGCTCGGGAATCTCCACATGCGCCCGGTCGGCAAGGCGCGCCACGCTCTGCTCCGGAGTGCTGCTGGCCGGCCGGCCGCGCACGAGCATGTCGAGGTAGGTCACCGCGTTCAGCGCGGTGGTGCCCGCCGCACCGGCCGCCATGCCGCGAAGGATCGGATCGAGCATGTGACGCGGGTGCCCGTGGCCGGTTGCGTCAAACACGCCGGGAAGTTGTGCGCGTCTTGCGGAAATCGGCTGTAAGGTATTGCAGACGGACGGAGGCGGAGCATGGCTCAGGAGCCGGCAGGGGTGCCCGCCCGGCTCAGCGACATCGCCGCGCAGGCCGGGGTCAGTGAGGCCACGGTCAGCCGCGTGATCAACGGGCGGGCGGGTGTCTCCGCGACCACCCGGCAGGCCGTCGTCACCGCCATGGACGTGCTCGGCTACGAGCGGCCGCCCAGGCTCCGCGCGCGCAGCGCGGGGCTCATCGGGCTCATCACGCCGGAGCTCTCCAACCCGATCTTCCCCGCGCTCGCCCAGGTCATCGAGCAGGTGCTGACCAGCCGCGGCTACACGCCCGTCCTCTGCACGCAGACGCCCGGTGGGTCCACAGAGGACCAGCTGACCGACCTGCTCGTCGAGCGCGGCGTCACCGGCATCGTCTTCGTGTCCGGGTTGCACGCCGACTCGACGGCCGACATGGACCGCTACGTCAAGCTCGCCGGCCGGGGCGTGCCGTTCGTGATGATCAACGGCTACACCGAGAAGGTGTCCGCGCCGTTCGTATCCACCGACGACCGGGCCGCCGTCCGCCTGGCCGTCTCGCATCTCGTCGAGCTGGGGCACGAGCGCATCGGGCTCGCGATCGGGCCGCGCCGGTTCGTACCGGTGGTCCGCAAGATCGAGAGCTTCGTCCAGCAGCTGCGCACGCTCCTCCCCTACACCGCCGAAGAGGCCGAGGAGCTGGTGCAGCACTCGCTGTTCACCGTCGAGGGCGGGCAGGCCGCGGCCACCACGCTGCTCGGCAAGGGCTGCACCGCGATCGTGTGCGGCAGCGACCTCATGGCGTTCGGCGCGATCCGCGCGGCGCGGCAGGGCGGGCTGTCCGTGCCGGGCGACGTGTCGGTCGTGGGCTTCGACGACTCGCCGCTGATCGTGTTCGCCGACCCGCCGCTGACCACGTTGCGCCAGCCGGTCGAGGCGATGGGGCAGGCGGCGGTCAACGCGTTGCTCGAGGAGATCGGCGGCACGCCCGCACCGCACGCCGAGTTCGTGTTCATGCCGGAACTGGTGGTGAGAGGCTCGACCGGAGCCGGGCCACGACGGCCCCGGTCGTGAAAGCCCGGCGGCAGGACGACCCCGGTCAGCCCTGCCGCCGGGACGCCATCACCGGCGGAACGTGCCGCCGTCGACCGGCTGCGAGCCACCCGCCTGCGTGCGCATGGTCCGGTTCGCGCCGGTCTCCCAGATCACCGGCTGCCCGTCCTGCCGGATGACGAACTTGTACTCGATGTCGGTGTGCGCGGGCAGCGAGGCCGTCCCGTTCCAGTGCGGGTACGTGCCCGGGCCGGTGGTCAGCGGCACCGCGGCCGCCGGGTTCCAGGAGCCGAGCTCCGGGATGTCGCCGACGACATAGACGTTCTGGCCCCAGACGGTCTGCGCCTGCACGGTGTAGCCGACGGCGACGCGGTCGGGCTGGGGCTCGCCGGGGCTGCCGGTGTGGAACGCGACGGCACCCTTGGCGGGCACGGTGAGCGTGGTACGTCCACCTGAGACGGTCACGCTCGTGGCGCAGCCGTCGAGCACGTCGCAGTACGAGCCGTCGGGCAGGCCGGTCGTGTAGGTGGCGGTGTGCGCGGCGCCGGTGTTGTTGATGGCGACGAAACCCGTGCTGCCGCGGCCGAAGCCGACGACGTTCGCGGCCGGCGACTGCCAGTTGGCCACGTTCGCGGTGCCGACGGCGTTGTGCCAGCCGACCATGCCGGTGATCAGCGGGTCACGGTCGAGGCAGTGCCAGCCGTTGCCGCAGGCCGTGTCGGTGACGAACCCGTTCGAGTTCGGCGGTGCCGCGTCGGCGCCGGCGAAGTCGAACCCCGCGTACACCGTTGGTGTGGCGTGCTTCCAGGCGAGCTGGAACACGTTCGCCAGCGTGGCGGTCGCACCGTCCTTGTAGGACAGATGGCGGCCACTGCGCTCGGTGTCGTGGTTGGTTACGAAGGAGACCGAGTTGTCGGCGGGCAGGATCCCCCAGCTCGGCCCGAAGGAGGACAGGCTCGCTATGTCGCCCTGGAACGCACCCTTCATCTTGTCCGCGTAGGTGAAGTCGAGGACGTCGCCGGCGCCGTAGTAGTCACTCGGCGCGGGCGGCTCGCCGGGGAAGACCTCCTGGAACACGAACGGCCGCGCGCCGGAGCCCGTGTTGTGCAGCTGCCCGACGATCGCCGCCAGCTCGCCGGCCGGGATGTGCTTGGCCGCGTCGACCCGGAACCCGTCGACGCCGAGGCCGATCTGCGCGTTGAGGAAGCCGGCGATCGTGTTGCGCACGCTCGCGTCGCTGGTGTCGAGGTCGGGCAGGTCGAGCAGCTCGCAGTGCTGGACCTCCCAGAGATCGCCCCAGTTGTTGATCGCGTGGTTGCAGACGTCGACGTTGTACTGACCGCGGTCGTACATCGGCGGGTCGTACTTGTCGGCGAGCACGGTGCCGTCGTAGCCGGTGCCGGTCTGCGCGGCGGTGTGGTTGACGACGGCGTCGGTGTAGACCTTGACGCCGGCGGCGTGGCAGGTGGAGATCATCGTCGCGAACTCGGCCTGCGTGCCGAAGCGGCCGTTGAGGCGGTAGCTGTAGGGCTGGTAGACGTCCCACCACACGCCGCTGGGATGGTGGAGCGACTCGCCGGGCGGGGCGACCCAGACCGCGCCGAAGCCGGCCGGGTCGAGGTGGTCCCGGCACTCGGCGGCGACCGAGCGCCAGTTCCAGGACCAGAGGTTGGCGATCACGTCGCCGTTGGGAGTACCGGTGTCGGCGACCTGAACGGGTTGTGCCGCTTGCGTTTCGGCCGACGCGGCAACCGTGGCGACGGCGATGCCGGTGGCGACGGCCAGCGCCGCGGCGAGCGTCTTGTGCAGGGGTCGATGCAGGGATGGGGCTCGCATGCTGGTCTCTCCTCGTCGAGAGTGTGCTTGCGAAAGTTTCTGAAACATCTTGCAGCCTACGGCCGTGCCTGCCCGCTGTAAATGCCTCCGGCCTCGGCCCGACACCAGGCACCCGCACCGGTGAATTTTGTTGACAGTTGAATGACGGGCCGTAATGCCTCCTCGAAGACCGGCGACGCCCGGGATGACTTTTTACCTTCCGGTCTGGGAATCGAGTTGCCATGGACAGCGCGCGGCAAGCATTGCGGTGGAGCATTCCGGGGTTGATTTTCGTCCTGGAGCTGGTCGCGTTCGCCGCGGTCTGGCGGCTGACCAGTGGCGATGACCCCACCGACATCATCGACGGCATCGGGCCGACGACCGCGCTCGCGACGATCCTCGCCGGAATTCCGCTCGGGTTCCTGCTTTACCAGCTCTATTACCGCAACTACCGGCCGTACGGCCGCAGCGTGCTGCTGTTCCTGCGCTATCCGCTGGAGATCCGGCACGGCCTTCGCCAGGCGCGTCCGTACTGGTCGTTCGTGCGCAGAGACCGCGGCGCGGACATTCTCCGCCGGTACTACCAGCTGGGCGGGCATCCCAACCTTGTCCGGCGCGCATGGCACGAGGATCCCGTCCCGGACCGCGAGGACGCCGCGCGAATACGTGACGTCACCGCGGCCCGCACCCTGTTTCCCAACACCCGACCGTCGTCGTTCAAGGTGCTGACGCTTGACGAGCCCTTGCACGCCGGATGCAGCGCCGAAGAGCCGGCCGTCTGCCAGAAGTGCCGCTACGAGTACGCCAAGCGCTTCCGATGGAACTGGGCGGTCATCATGGCGTTGCTCGACTACGCGGGGAACCGCCCGGATGGCGCGGCCATCAAGCTCGAATACGCAGCCGGCTCCGACATCTACCACGCGCTCGGCGCCGCTCGGACGGCTATCGCGACCGCCGCCATCGGCTCGATCGGATACCGGCTGACCTTCCACATCCTGTTCGGGCCGCCCGTGCACGTCGGGCATCTCGTCCAGTTCGTCGTGGGCGGCTCGCTCATCGCTCTGCTCGCCTACGCGCAGTACCAGGTCATTCACAGCGCCCGCGAGCAGGCGTCCACCAACCTGACGATCCGGACCGCCGCCGCGCTGTGCTGGTTCTCCCATCTGGCGGCCGTCCGCAACGGTCGTGACCTGTCGCGGCCGGGTGGGGCCGCCAAGCGGGCCGGGTCGGGGAACGGCAACGGCGCCGCCGACCGCCGTTCGCAGCGGGCGGGTGGTTGAGCCCCGAACGTGGGGGCGGGCGGGAGGCCATAGTCTGTGCCGCGCGGAAAATCGGACGGGCACGACGACGGGCGGTGCGGTGCGCGGAGTGGACTACTACGAGCTGCTCGGCGTGTCGCGGCACGCCTCCGCGGCCGAGATCAGGTCCGCCTACCGCTCGCTCGCCAAGGTCATGCACCCCGACGCCGGGGGCACGGCCGGCACGTTCCGCCTGCTGCGCGAGGCCTACGAGACGCTGACCGACCCCGAGCTGCGCGACGACTACGACGGGGGCGGCGAACCGGAGCCAGCACCCGAGCCGCGGCCGGACAGGCCGCGGCCCAGGACCCGGGACGACCCCGACTTCGTGCCGCACCTGCCCGAGATCCCGCCGACCGCCTACCCGTGGTCGACCACGCTGCCGCGGGACGGGCGGACGATCCTCGTCCCCGCGGTACGGCCCGAGCGGGCCGTGGTGCTGGGCGCGGCCGGCGCATGGGTCCTGCTGGCGGTGCTGGCGTTCGCCGTCGGGCCGCCCGCGGCGGTGCTCGGAGTGTGGCTGGTCCTGCTCGCCGGCGCGGGGGTCGTGCTGGGCGGGCTCACGAAACGGCACCTCGTCGCGCGGCGGGCCGACCAGGCGTTCGTCGCGGAACTCGGGGGCCGCACGGTGTTCGGGCGGCCCGGCGACGAGCCGGACGAGGTCGGCCAGCGGCTCACGGCGGACCTGCTGCGGACGTACCTGACGAAGATCCCCGGCGTGCGGGTCTTCCACGGGCTCGCCACCGAGGACGGCTCGGTCTTCGCCGACCTCGACCACGCCGTGCTGTGCGGCCGCCGGCTCGTGCTGATCGAGTCGAAGGTCTGGCTGCCCGGCCACTACGACCTCGACACCGCGGGCCGCCTGCGCCGCAACGGCCACCGGTTCCGCGGCGGCACCGCGCGGCTGCCCGGCTGGCTCGACGCCTACCGCGCGCTGCTGCCCGGCCTCGAGCTGCGCGGCGTCCTGCTGCTCTACCCCAGCCGCACCGGCAAGATCACGGTGGGCGACGCACCCGCCGACGTCCCGCCGATGGTCCCCGAGCAGTTCGTCCGCGAGATCGGCACCTGGCTCGCCGCCGATCCGTCCACTATAGACAAGCAGGCCGTCCGTACGCTGCTGCGCCGGGTCGTGACGCCTTAGCGGCCCTCGGCCGGCACGAGCATCCCGTGCAGCACGAGGTCCCGCACGATCGGCAGCGCGGCCGCGGTGTCGAGCTCGCCGTACGCGAGCTCCAGCAGCGCCAGCAGGTCCTCGAGGGGCAGCGCGCCGCGGCAGCCGGCCAGCAGCCTCGCCGTCGGCTCGTCCACCTCGTGCTGCCAGCCCGGCCCGTCGGTGCGGTGCAGCCGCCGCACGAGCGGCGCCCACCCGTCGTCGGCCGGGGCGGCGACCTCCTCCAGCACGACCGACGCCGGCACCGTGAACCGAATGCTCGCAAGGCCGTCGCCGTGGGCGCGCAGCCAGGCCGCCGCGGACAGCCACCGCGACGTCTCCGGGCCGAGCGGGTCGTCGAACGCGTGCCGCAGGTCCTCGCACACCACGACCTCCTCCGCCGCGTCCGTGCGCCGCAGCGTCACGTAGCCGAACCCGACGGCCTCGACGTCGTTGGCCGCGAACCAGTCCAGCCACGCGCCCGCCCGCGCGGCGCCCGCCGGCGAGCGCGGGTCCACGCCCGCGTCCCGCAGCCAGGTGCCGACGTACAGCGCGGGGTCGGCGACGTCGCGCTGCACCACCCACGCGTCCACGCCCGACGGCAGCCACGACGTGACCCGCTCCGCCCAGTCCTCACCGCGGCGGTGCAGCCACGAGGCGAGCAGCTGGCCGACGCCGCCCTCGGTCAGGAACCGCGGCATGCGGCGGACGACGAGCGCGCTGGCGTCGTCCCCGCCCAGCCCGGAGTCGCGGTAGACGTAGTCCACCCGCGGCGGGCCGACCACGAACGGCGGGTTGCACACGATCTGGTCGAACCGCCGGCCCCGCACCGGCTCGAACCACGACCCCTCGGCCAGCTCGACGTCGACCTCGTTCAGCCGGAAGGTCCCCCGCGCGAGCGCCAGTGCCCGCGGGGACACGTCGGTCGCGGTGACCCGGTCCGCGTGCCTGGTCGCGTGCAGCGCCTGCACGCCGCACCCGGTGCCGAGGTCGAGCAGCGTGCCGACCGGGCGGCGCGCCGTCGCGCGGGCCAGGTTGACCGACGCGTGGCCGACGCCGAGCACGTGGTCCTCGGGCACCGCGCCACCCCGGTGGTCGGCGTCGAGGTCGGCGATCACCCACCACTCGTCCTCGTACGGCCGGATGTCCAGGCCCGCCCGCCCGGCAGGCGTGACGACCTCGTTCGCCACCGCGTCGTCGAGGTTCACCGAGCCCAGCGCGGCGCGCACCCCGGTCACCGGCTCGGCATCGCCCAGCAGGAAGAGGCGGATCAGCGTGCCGAGCGCTCCCGCGTCCCGGCTCGCGCGCCGGGCCGGCTCCGGCTCACCGCGGCCGAGTGCCGCGTGGGCGTGCGGGCCGAGCGCGGCGAGCACCCCGTCGGCGGTGTACCCGGCGGACAGGAAGGCCTCGCGCAGCCGCGCGCAGAGGCCGGCGGAAAGATCAGGCGGCACGGACGCAGATCGTCTCACGGCGCCGGGAACAATCCCGGCTCGCTCCGACTTGCACGGAGCAGGAGGACGATCGACACACGAGGACGGAGAACCCGACGCGATGGCCCGACCGATGAAGACACCCGGCCCCGACCACCCGATCACGATCGAGCCGAACCCGGCACGGGTGACCGTGCGCGTCGGCGACAAGATCGTGGCCGACACGACCGCCGCGCTGAACCTGCGCGAGGCGGACTACCCCGCGGTGCCCTACATCCCGCTCGCCGACGTCGACCCGGCATTGCTCAAGCCCACCGACACCAGCACGTACTGCCCGTACAAGGGTGACGCGTCGTACTACACGGTCGTCCTCCCCGACAGCGAGCTGACCGACGTGGTGTGGACCTACCGCGAGCCCCACCCGGCGGTGGCGGAGATCGCCGGTCACGTCGCGTTCTACCCGAACAAGGTGGAGATCAGCGAGGCCGCCTGAGCGGCCTCATGTTTGCGGCCCGCCGACGCGGGCTACCCGAACACAGAAGTCAGCCGGCCCGGATGCAGGGCCGGGCCGGCAGGCTCGGCCCGTCGACGCTGCCCTCGCGGTCGGCGGGCCTTTCCATGTGATCGCCGCCCACCCCGCGGGTACGAACCGCGGGGTGGGCGGCGTTGTTCACGGCACCGGGTAGTCGGCGACGTAGACGGGCACCCCGACCCGAGTGGTGTCGGCCGGGTCGCCGAGCCCGTTCACGACGTGGTCGATCGTGCCGGCGTTCAGGTTGACGGTCATGATGTGGTGCAGCCGCACGCCCGGCCGTTCGGGCACCTCGAAACCGTTCTCCGTGTGGATGTCCGGGTTGTTCCGGTTGAACACGTAGACCCCGGCGCCGTACAGCGCGTGCGTCCGCACCCGGTCGCCGACCTTGTAGCCGGCGAAGCCCTCGACGTCGCCGTTCATCCAGTCCGCCTGCGTCGGCGGGTCGTAGGGCAGCTCGTTCTGGTACAGGATCGTCGTGCCGCCCTCGCCGTTCCAGACGGTGTTGTATCGCTGGAAGTGCTCGACGAACAGGCCGGTCGCGGTCACGTGGTCGCCGTTGATCACCGCGCCGTAGCGACCGGTGTTGGTGTTCCACCGCTGCGTGTCGGTGAGGTTCTCGACGCCGTGGTCCGCGCGCCACACCCAGGTGTGGTCGATGAGCACGTCGTCGCTGTCGACCTCCAGCGCGGTGTCCGTCTTGCCGATGTGCGGCCCGCCGACCCGGAAGTACACGTCGGACAGGGTCGTCGGGTTGCGTGGCGAGCCGTGGCCGTGGCCACCCCGCTTGCCGACCCGCAGCAGTACCGGCGACTCCTGCAGGCCCGCGTCGACGGTGACACCGGCGACGATCACGCCCGGCACGTCGGCGATGTCGATCGGGGTCGCGCCGCGCACCGCGGTCAGCGTGGGGTGCCCGAGTCCGAGCACGACCGTGTCGGGCCGCTTGACCTCGATGCTGCGGTCGATGTCGTACACGCCCGGGGTCAGCAGCAGGTTCCGGCCGCGCGCGAGCTGCTTGTTGATCTCCTTGGCGTCGTCGCGCGGTGTGGCGACGAAGAAGTCGGCGAGCGGCACCGTGCGGCCCGCGGTCATGCCGGCGCCCCACGAGACTCCGCTGGTGTTCGTCCGGGCGGCCGGCACGCGCACGTTGTAGCCGCCGCGCGAGTCGAGGAACAGGTACGGCTTCTCGCGGCTCACGGGCGTGGTGGCAAGCGTCGTGTACGGCGGGTTCGGGAACGCGGCGTCGTCCGGGGCGCCGGCGACGCCGGCGAAGACCTGGTTCCACACGCCGTTGGACCAGCTGCCGATCTCGCTGTTGCGGGTCAGCCACTGCTGCTGCGAACCGTTGATGACGGCCGGCAGCCGGGAGTCGGCGATGAAGCCGCCGCTCGCGAACTGCGGGCCGGCGGTGCAGTAGTCCATCAGCGAGAGGGTGCCGCCGGTGATGTTCAGCCGGCGCATCGAGACGGCCTGCGAGACCGCCCAGAAGTTTGCCGTCGACCGGCAGCCGTCCTGGCCGGCGGCGTCGATGTCGATCGACAGGTTCGACAGCGTGCGCCAGAAGTTGACCAGGGCGAGGCAGTTGCTCGTGCCGCCGTCGTCGAGGCAACGGTTGTAGACCTCGACCTTGCCGTGGATCACGACATCGGTGGGGGACGCGCCCAGGCCGGCGATCTCGGTGTAGTAACCGACCTTGACCTGCAGCGGGTGCTGCGCCGAGCCGTACGTGCCCGGCTTGAAGAGGAACGCGAAGCGCTGGGTGCCCATCTCGTTGTCGACCTGCGTGGCGTGCGCCGCGTCGAGCGCCGCCTGGATGTCCGCGACCGGCATGCCCGGGTCGAAGACGGTGACGTTCGGCCCCAGGTCGCCCGGGCCGCCACCGGGCCGGGCGGGTGCGGCGGCGGCGGTACCGGCGATCACGCTGACGGTCATCGCGGCGGTCAGCGCGAGTACCGCGCCGAGCGCGAGCAGCCGGCCTGTTCGTCTGTGCGGGGGTTGGTTCGTCATGCCTGTTCTTCCTCTCCACCCCGGAAGTTCTTGGCGAGCTCGTGAGAGCGCTCTCATGTTCTACCGTGCGACCGGCCCGGACGCCATACCTCGTGGTGGCGGAGTCCGGGCCGGCGCGGCTGTCCCCGGGTTTGGTGCCGCAGCGTCCTCAGTGCAGCAGCGTGAAAAGGTCGTGCACGGCCGCGTCCCGGGTGCCCAGCGGGCGCAGGTGGAAGCGAGCCTCGATGGTCGCCATGACCGACGTCGTGTCGTAGGCGGTGTGGTCGACGGCGGACTTGTGGCGCAGCTGCGGGGTGATCAGCAGCGCCGGGATCCGGGTGCCCGGTCCCCAGATGTCGCTGACGCCGCGGCGGCCCGCCGGCGGCGCTACGTGGTCCCACTGGCCGCCGAACTCGTCGTAGGTGACCACGATCAGCGTGTTCTTCGCGTCCGGCCCCGCCTCGACCGCCTTGATCAGGTCGACGAGGTGCCGGCTGCCGGTGTCCTCGCTCGCGTAGCCGGGGTGCTCGTTCTCTTCGCCCACGGGCTTGATGAAGCTGACCGGCTTGAGCCGGCCGGCCTTGGCCGCCGCCACGAACTCGACCTCGTCACGCAGGTGCGCGGCGCGGGCGGGCGTGCCCGGCGCGAGGCTCGCGTAGTAGTTGAACGGCTGGTGGTGGTACTGGAACGTGGCGTCCGGGCAGTTCGGGTACACCGCACCGGCGGCCGTGCGCGGGTTGGTGCACGTACCCGGCGTCGTGCCGTTGGTCCATCCGGGACCGCCGACGTTGCCCGCCGCGTTGTCCCAGCCGCCCGAGTACCAGGCCCAGTCGATGCCCGCGTGCGACAGGCGGTCGCCGATGGTCGGCGTGGTCTGCGGGGGCAGCCGGCGCGAGGCCGGCGTGCCCGGCGCGTAGGGCTGGTAGGGCGGCTGCATCGTGTTGATCGCATAGTCGCCGCACGCCGTGCCCGGCGGTGGCGGGGCCGCACCGGCCGGCACCGCGCAGGAGCCGTCGGGGTTCGCCGCCTGGGTCAGCGCCTGGTCCTTCGTGCCGGGAGTGGCCGGGTGCAGCGGCGTCGCCGCGGGGAAGCCGTCCGGGCCGACGACCGAGTGCAGGTCGTCCGGCCCGCCGTCGCGCACCGCGCCCGGCCAGGTCGGCGTGTACGGGGTGATGAGCCACTGGTGGTTGAGGAACGAGCCGCCGAACGCCGCCTGGAACAGGTGGTCGGCGACGGCGTAGCGCGGCGCGTGCCGTCCGTGCAGGTACTCGTAGATCGGCAGGCCGCGGGTGTCGTAGTGACCCATGACGAGCCCGACCGCGTCGCTGCCCGCGACGTAGCGGTTCATCCGGCCGCCGTTGATCTGGTACTGCTCGTTGTAGAAGCGGTGGACGAGGTCACGCGTGCAGCCACCCGGAAGTCCCTGCCCCTTGGGGATGCCGTTCGCCGCGAACTGTCCCGGCGCCGGGCAGGTGGTGTCTTCCGGCGCGATGTAGTCGTCGATCGAGAACGGCCGGTTGCGGAAGGCCGAGGCGACCGGCTGGCCCGCGGCGGTGCCCGTGCAGCGGACGGGCAGCGGCGGCGAGGTGAGGTTGACATCGTTCTGCGGCAGGCAGTCCAGGGTCGTGCCGTCGGGCGCGACCTGCCGCTGCGAATGCGCACCGGCAAGCCCGTCGACGTGCTCCCAGCCGCCGAAGAGGTTGTCGAAGCTGTGGTTCTCCTCGTAGATCACCACGATGTGGTCGATCTTGTGGCCGTCATGGCCATGACCGTTCGAATGTGCCGCCGCCGACGCGGAGCTCGCAATCAGGACGGGAAGCGCAAAACCGACAACGGTGCCACGTAACAGCGTCCGGGACATCACACGCACCTCCAGGTAGCCCCCGACCGCCACGGAGCATCGTCCACGGCACGACCGATGGCAACCCCCGGAGCGCGACCCGAGCCGTCCTCTGTAGATGGCCGCGGCCGACGCCGCGGACCGCGGCAGGCACGCTGGCATGTCCTCGTCGCGTCCGGTTAGCTGCAGGCGTGCCACACGACCCGCACGTCCTCGGCCCGGGCCTCGCGCCCACCCCGTTCACCGCGGACCAGATCCGCGCCGGCTGCCCCGCGGGGCGCAGCATCCGGCTGCTCGTCGCGGACGACGGCGAGGAGCCGTACGTACGTTTCAACAGGTTCGTCGAGTGCGACGAGACCGGCGCGCTGATCGAGCGGGGCCGGGAGGGTGCGCCCGGGGAGGCCACCCGCTCGACGTGGGCCGGGCTGCAGGCACACGCGGCGTTCCCGATCACGGCCACCACGATCGAGCCGGAGACCATCGCCATCCCGCTCGGCGTGCTCGAGTGCGACCGCTACACCGTCCGCGACGACGACGGCGTGACCGTCTTCTGGTTCGCGCAGGCCTACCCCGGCATGCCGGTGCGCTTCACGCGGCAGGAGGGCGGGCGGACCATCGGTACCACCACGATGATCGAGAGCTCGTGAGCGCGGCGGGAGCGTGGCGGGAACGCGGTTCAGCTGCCCGCCGGCTCGGCACCCGGCGCGGCCGCCGCCTCCGCCGGTAACGGCGTCTCGTCCTCGTGCGGGTGATGTGCGGCCATGCGCTTGCGGACGATCATGGTGCCGACGACTCCCGCGACCACGGCGACGGCGAGGCCGATCCACGAGAAGCGCGACAGCCACTCCTCGGCGACCGTGCCCAGGTAGTAGACGGCGGCCGTCGTGCCGCCGGCCCAGACGATGCCGCCCGCCGCGTTCGCGGCGAGGAACTTGCCGTAGTGCATGTGCAGCGAGCCGGCGAGCGGGCCGGCGAGGATCCGGAGCAGCGCGATGAAGCGGCCGAAGAACACCGCCCACACGCCGCGCCGCTGGAACACGCCGCGGGCCTTCGCGATGTGCGCCGGTCCGAAGTGCTTGGGGAACCTGCGGCCGGCCCACGCGAACAGCCGCGGGCCACCCTTGCGGCCGATGACGTAGCCGATGCTGTCGCCGACGATGGCGCCCACGCTCGCGAACACGCCGATCCACAGCGGGTTGAGCGCGTCGTGCTGCGAGGCCAGCAGGGAGGCGCTGACCAGCACGATCTCGCCCGGCAGCGGGATGCCGAGACTCTCCGTCCCGATCACCAGACCGACGATCAGGTAGACCGCCAGCGGCGGGATGGCATTGAGGATCTCGTCGACGTGCAAATGCCCCTCCTCGTCCGGTCGCGCCCCGACATGGGACCACACGGTGCGGACGGGGCGTCGGTTCACCCCACCGAACGGCCCGGCCTGTCCGGCCGGGCCGCCCGGGCGGCGGTTCTACAGGATGCCGCGGGCCTCGAACGCGGCCCGCACCTTCGCGGCCGCGCCGGCGCCGTAGAGCGCCTTCGCTGTGTCGACCGTGACCCGCGCGGCCGCCGGCATCTTGGTGTTCGGCCGGTACGAGAACTGCGCCTCGAGCACCAGCGTCGCCGCCTTGGTGCGGCCGAGCGCGTTGTACACGTCGAACAGCGCCCGCGACCAGATCTGGCCGTCGAAGTGCACCTCACCGATCCGGTCCGCGTACGTCAGGTCGGTGTCGGTGCGCCGCAGGCAGTGCGGCTCCTCGTCGGTGTAGGAGGTCGAGTCCCAGTCCATGATGCAGGCGAGCGGCGTGACGTCGGTGTCCGGCTGGACGGCGGCGGACATGACGAGCGCCCACCAGTCGCCGAAGCCCTCGCCGATGGCGCCGGCGTCCGGCGTGGAGCCGAAGTTGGGCACCTGCGCGTCCTGGATCGCGTGACCGTACTCGTGCCAGATCACCTCGGCGTCCTCGGCGTCGTCGACCCCGCCGGTGCCGAACGTGATCCCGTCCGTCGACGGATCGTAGAAGGAGTTGTCGTCGGTGAACCCGGTCGTGGTGAGGTCCTGCGGCTCGCTGTTGACGTCACTGAAGCCGAGCCGGTGGATGTACCGCTGCGCCTCGGTGACGCTGTAGTACGCCATCACCTGCTCGAAGTGGTCGTTCGCCCGCAGGTAGTTGAACTCCAGCTCGCTCGACCGCGGCTGGGTCGCCACCGGGTCGATGATCGTGGCGTAGGCACCGGAGAGGAAACCGGATCCGTCGAGGTTGGTAAGCCGGACGTGCTTGTAGGCCCGCTTCGGCACCGCGGCGTTGGCGTCGTCCTGGTCGGTCAGCGACTCGTCCTGCAGCGTGGTCACCGGGTTCGGCGAGAACACCGTGCCGGTGCCGGTGTCGCGCTTGATCAGGCTCTCGGTCTTCAGCACCGCACCGGAGGTGGCGTCCACGAGCGTGCGGCTGGTGCCGGCGGTGGAGCGGGTGAGCACGGAGTAGACCAGCTTGGCCTGGCTGCCGGGCAGCACCGCGACCTCGCTCGCCACGGCCGCGCCCTTGGCGCGGTTGCTGGCGGATGCCTTGGCCGACGCGGTCGCCACCCGCGGCGCGGCCGTGCCGGCCAGGCCGCTCACCGCCATGCGCCCGTCGTCGATGGTGACGCGGCCGCTCGTCTTGTCGACATGCTTGGCGTAGTAGCCGCCGAGCACGGGGTGCCCCGCGTAGGTCTGGGCGTACCAGTAGTGGGTGGCGAGCAGGGAGTCGCGCGTGGCGACGAGCTTCAGCCCGCTCGTCCCGGGCGCCGCCGTGGCGGACGCACCGGACAGCGGGAGCACGAGCGCGGCAACGGACAACGCTGCCACGGTGAGACGACGCA
Organism: Actinophytocola sp.; assembly: GCF_036555685.1. Taxonomy (GTDB): domain Bacteria; phylum Actinomycetota; class Actinomycetes; order Mycobacteriales; family Pseudonocardiaceae; genus Actinophytocola. Next base: position 16,114 of record NZ_DATBKY010000128.1, read on the forward strand.
GACGCATGGGCCGGTCTCCTGAACTCGGGCCCGGCGTGACTGCCGGGCGGTGCGAGCAGCAACGTTAGACAACTCGGCCCGATCGGGATATAGCCCGAACCGCCCATTGGGCGGGGATTGTGCGGGGCATGCGGGGCAGGCCCCGGAAGATAGGACAAATGGGACCTGCCAGCGCAACCGGCGGCGCACAAGCCGGCGCGCGGCCCATCGATCCCCAGTGGACCCGATGTGCCGCGCGCCGGCTGTTATTCAGTTGAACGAATCAGGAAACTTCGGATCAGTACCAGTGGGCCCGGCCACCGACCCGGCGGCCCGTGCCGCCCAGGATGGCGAGGATCGCGCCCACCACGATCAGCACCAGGCCGATCGTCCACAGGATCGAAATGTTCGCGATGAATCCGATGATGAGTAAGATCGCGCCAAGAATGATCAACGGGGACTCCTTTTTGGGGAGAGTCGACATTCAACCGTGGGGCTCACGGCGTCTCCGCCACACGAATTCCCCCTCTGCCGGGTCCCAAACCTAGCCGAGGTTGTCCGTGTCGAAGGTGTTACAGCGCGTGGGGTCCCCGGTTCGGTAACCCATCGTGTACCACTTCTGCCGCTGCGCCGACGAACCGTGGGTGAACTGCGTCGTGTCGACCCGGCCGCCGCCCAGCTCGCGCTGGATGAAGTCGTCGCCGATGCGGGACGCGGCGTCGAGCGCGGCGGTCACGTCGGCTTGCGTGACGCCCGTGATCAGGGGTTCTCCGGACGCGGTCGGCGTCGTGGCAGCGTGGTTGGCCCACGTGCCGGCATAGCAGTCCGCCTGCAGCTCCAGGCGCACCGAGTCCGACTTCGGCCCGGTGGCCCCGCTGACCTTGTCCGACGTGCCGAGCAGGTGCTGCACGTGGTGGCCGTACTCGTGCGCGAGCACGTAGCCCTCGACGAACGGCCCGCCGGTGGCGCCGAACCGCTGCCGGAGCTCGGTGAAGAAGTCGAGGTCGATGTAGACCTCCGCGTCCGCGGGACAGTAGAAGGGCCCCGCGGCCGAGGAGGCGTTGCCGCAGCCGGTCTGCACGCCGCCGGAGAAGAAGTTGGTCTGTACCTCCTGGTAGTCGCCCGTCCCGAACTGGCCGGCCCAGTAGGACTGGATCGAGTTGATGAGCGCCACCGCACGGCAGTCGGCCTCGCGGTTGGCGTCGGCGCCGGTGCGGCACCGGTCGGCGATGGCCTCCGAGCCGACCTGCTGGCCGTCGTCCACGTCGCCGAAGCCCGACGGCAGCGCGTCGCCGCCACCGCCGAGCTGGCTGATGACGAAGTAGATGATGAGACCGACGATGCCGAGCCCGCCACCGCCGGCGGCGATGCGACCGCCCATCCCGCGCTGGTCGCTGACCTGTGAGGTGTCGAGCTCGGCGTCCTCGTTGAACCGCACGCGTGTGTCCCTCCGGTTGTCAGCGGCTCTCAGCGCCGGCGGCGCCAGGCGACGCTGCGGCCGCGTACGGCCGTACCGATGCCCGCCATGTGCAGGGAGACGCACAGCAGCCCGGCGATGATCAGCGTCATTGTCGTGATCGTTCCGCCGAGGTCTGCCTTGGCGAGGTCGAGGATCAGGGCCAGACCGAAGATGACGGCGGCGATGATGGCGAACACGGGCTGCCTCCTTGTTCTGTTGTCATGACGGCCGGCGGCCGCCTGGTAGGTCGGGGTTCGTCGTCGCGCCCGTGCTGGCGCTGCCGACCTGCGCCTCGTACTTCGCGAGCACGCCGGTGCGGTACGGGTTCGCGGGCGCCCGCCACGCCGCGGCGCGGGCCGCGATCTCCTCGCCGGGCAGGTCGACGTCGATGCGCCGGGCGGCCACGTCGATCGTGACCGTGTCCCCGTCGCGGACCGCCGCGATCGGCCCGCCGCGGGCCGCCTCCGGCGCGACGTGGCCTGCCATGAACCCCCGCGTGGCGCCGCTGAACCGGCCGTCGGTGATCAGCGCGACCTCCGGGCCCAGGCCCGCGCCCTGCAGCGCGCCGGTGACGGCGAGCATCTCACGCATGCCCGGCCCGCCCGCCGGTCCCTCGTTGCGGATCACCACCACGTCGCCCGCCTGGATGTCGCCCGCGAGCACGGCGGCCATCGCCGCCTCCTCGCCCTCGAATACGCGCGCCGGCCCGCGGTGCCAGAGCCGCTCGTGGCCGGACAGCTTGACGACCGATCCGTCCGGCGCGAGGTTCCCGCGCAGGATCGCGAGCCCGCCGGTCGGCTTCAGCGGGCGGTCCAGTGGCCGGACGACCTCCTGTCCGGGAGCCTCCGGCGCGTCCCGCGCCGCCTGCCCGAGCGTGGCGCCGGTGACGGTCGGCGCGTCCGGGTCGACGAGGCCGCCCTCGACGAGGCGGCGCACGAGCAGCGGCACGCCGCCCGCCGCGTGCAGGTCGGTCGCCACGAACCGGCCGCCTGGCTTGAGATCGCAGATCAGCGGCGTCTTCGCGCTGATCTCGTCCATGTCGTCGATCGTGACGTCGACACCCATCTCCGCGGCGATGGCGAGCAGGTGTAGCACCGCGTTCGTGGAGCCGCCGGACGCGGCCACCGCGACCATCGCGTTGCGGATGGACGTCCGGGTGATCACGTCGTGCGGGCGGATGTCGTTCGCCAGCACGTCCATCGCGAGCCGGCCCGTCTTCTCGGCCACGCCGCCCTTGCGCTCGTCCTGGGCCGGCACCATGGCGGAGCCGAGCGGGCTGATGCCCATCACCTCGAACACCATCGCCATCGTGTTCGCCGTGAACTGCCCGCCGCACGCGCCGAAGCCCGGCGAGGCGGCCTCCTCGAGCTCGGTCAGCTCGGCGTCGGTGAGCCGGCCCGCCGCGTGCGCGCCGATGCCCTCGAAGACCTCCTGCACGGTGACGTCCCGGTCGTGCCAGCACCCGGGCCGGATCGAGCCGCTGTAGAGCAGCACGCTGGGCACGTCGAGCCGGGCCATCGCCATCACGGCGGCGGGGATCGTCTTGTCACAGCCGGCGATCCCCACGAGCGCGTCGAAGCAGTGCCCGCGCGCGACGAGCTCGATGGAGTCCGCGATGACCTCGCGCGACACGAGCGACGTCCGCATCCCCGGGGTGCCCATGGTGATGCCGTCCGAGATCGCGATCGTGTTGATCTCCATCGGCGTGCCGCCCGCGGCCCGCACACCGTCCTTGATGGACGCCGCGAGCGTGCGGTGGGCGAAGTTGCACGGCATCGTCTCGGTCCAGCAGTGCGCGACGCCGACGAACGGTTTGGCGAGCGCCTCCGCGTCGTAGCCCATGCCCTTGAGCTGAGCCCGCGCGCCGGCCCGCGCCGGACCCTCCACAAGAGACCGTGAACGGTGCTTGAGGTCCATGGTCACTCCTCGCCCGAGCGCCTCCGCATGGCGCAGTCAACGGTAGCGCCACGCGCACGCGTCGGCGCGACGACCAGGATGCCGGTCTCGTTTTGCCTGGTTACCGGAATGCGGAGACCGGCAGGACCTCGGTCGAGGTGCCGGCCGGTCTCGTCGCCCCGGTCAGCCGCGCGCGGGCGAACGCGCGTCCAGTGCGGTCGGCGCGGTCAGCGCCGTCGATGCGGTCAGCCGCGCAGGCGGGCCATCGCCGCGTAGCTCTCCGCGGCGAACTCCAGCGACTGCCCCGGGTGGGCGGCGCCGCCGGGTGCGTTGTCCTGTTCGTACATGGGGTTGTGGTAGCCCTTCGCCCCCATGTTCGCGAAGAAGTTCTGGTAGTCGATGTCGCCCTCCCCGAAGGGAACCATGTCGTACCCGTCGGCGCTGGCCGGGTTCGAGTCGCCGTCCTTCGCGTGGAAGAGCGGGAAGCGCTTGGTCTGGTTCTGGACCACGCGCAGCGGGTTGAAGACGTCCTCCTGCTGGGAGCCGTCCGGCGCGGTGTAGGTCTTGTACCGGAACTGCGCCACGTGTGCCCAGAAGATGTCCATCTCGAGCCAGACGGATTTCGGGTCGCTGATGCGCAGGAAGTACTCGAGGCGGCGGATGCCCGACGACCTGGTCGGCCGGCCCTGGGCGTCCAGCGGGCCCGAGTCGAGCAGGAAGCTGTAGGCCTCGTGGTGGTTGTGGGTGTAGAGCTTGATGCCCGCGGCCTGGGCGATCGTGCCCATCGCGTTCCACTTGTCGGCGGCGACGTCCCAGTCGGCCTTATAGGGGCTGCCCGTCGGGTCGCCGCCGGTGCCCATGTGGCTCATGCCGATGATGTTCGCGATCTCCAGCTGCCGTTTGAACTCGTCCCGGTCCGGCCGGGACAGTGGCCAGGAGGACGGGATGAAGCCGTGGTTGCCTTGTGCCACAAGGCCTGCGTCGTCGAGCCAGCTGCGCAGCAGGTGCGCGCCCTCGATCGTGCCGAGGTTCGCGCCGCCGGGCGAGTTGGCGTGCTGGGTGTAGCCGGCGAACTCGACCTGCCGGTAGCCCATCTCCCCCAGCGCAAGGAACACGTCCCGGAAGCCCGACGGGAGGTCGGTCGAGTTGGGGTCGCGCCCGATCGCGTCCCGGACGGTGTAGATGATGATGCCGCGCTTGGCCGGCGGCACCAGCACGCCGTTGGCCGCGGCGGACGCGGCCGGCGCCGCCGATGCGGTGGCGGCCCCCGCGAGTGCCGCCGCGGCGGCGACACCGGTGCTCGCCGCAGCGCCGAGGAATCGACGCCGGCTCAGGCCGAGTCTGCGTTGCAGGGTTTCCGCGGGAGTGGCTTCTCTGTCCTGCTCGTACATCAAACTCCTACCTTTCGATGGAGTGCCCCCGAACCCTCGCTACAACGACCGACACTAAGCCGACTTTTGCGTGGTGGTCAAGCAAAAGCTTGTAGACAGTCGGACAAAGATGGGGATCTTCTAGACTGAAGTGCGAACATGGCCGAGAGTGACCGCGGAGGTTACGGAGCATGCCCGGTGAGCGGCCGCATCCAGACGGCCTCGCCGCCGGTCGCGGCGAGGTCTTCCAGCTGCTGCGCGACGGCCGCCCGCGCACGCGCGCGGAGCTGTCGGCCGAGACGGGGCTCGCCCGCTCGACGATCGCCGAGCGCATCGACACGCTGCTCGCCAAGGGGCTACTCCGCTCCGCGGACAAGGCCGGCTCGACCGGTGGCCGGCCACCGGCGACGTTCACGTTCAACCCGCAGGCGCGCGTTGTCCTCGCCGCCGACATCGGCGCCACGCACGCCACGGTGGCGCTCACCGACCTGACCGGCGACGTGCTCGCCGCGGAGGAGAAGAAGGTCGACCTCGCGGTCGGCCCGCGGGCCGTGCTCGGCTACGTCGTCGAGACAGGCACGGCGCTCGTCGAGCGGACCGGCCGCGCCGCGGCCGACCTGCTGGGGATCGGCGTCGGCCTGCCGGGGCCGGTCGAGCACTCCACCGGCAAGCCGGTGATCCCGCCGATCATGCCGGGCTGGGACGGCTTCGACGTCAAGAACCACCTGGGCGAGCGGCTCGGTGTGCTGACCCTTGTGGACAACGACGTGAACCTCATGGCGCTCGGCGAGCACAAGGCGTACTGGCCGGACGAGCCGAACATGATGTTCGTGAAAGTCGCCACGGGCATCGGCAGCGGGCTGATCAGCGACGGGCGCCTGCACCGCGGCTCGGCCGGCTCCGCGGGCGACATGGGCCACGTGCAGCTGCCGCACGGCGCGGACGTGCCGTGCAGCTGTGGCAACCTCGGCTGCCTGGAGGCGGTAGCGAGCGGGTCGGCGATCGCCGCACGGCTGTCCGCGGCCGGCATCACAGCGGAGACGAGCTCGGACGTGGTAGCCCTGGCGCGCGCCGGCTCGGTCGACGCGGTGCAGCAGATCCGCCAGGCGGGCCGGGACATCGGTGAGGTGCTCGCCACCGCGGTCAGCCTGTTCAACCCGTCCGTGATCGTGATCGGCGGCTCGCTGTCCCAGGCGGGCGAGCACCTCATCGCGGGCGTGCGCGAGGTCGTCTACCGCCGCTCACTGCCGCTGGCGACGACGGAGCTCCGCATCGTCCAGTCCCGCGCGGGCAACCAGGCTGGAGTAATCGGGGCGGCGACGATGGTCATCGACCACGCGCTCTCGCCGTTCGGTTTGGACGCTCTGCTCGAGCGGTGAGCCGAGCTCCTCGCGGAGGATCGCGTCGATCCGCGCGGACGCCTGCCGCAACGCCGGCCGCGCCGCCAGGAACGACACCACGACGAGGCCGGCCACCGCGACTGGCAGCACGACCGGCAAGCGCACGCCGCCCCACGTCGCGAGCGCGCCCGCGAGGATCGGAATTCCCAGGACGACGACGGAATTCGGTACCCGGTAGACCGGGTGTGCGACAAGCATTCGAGACAGCGTGCGCATTTCGACATCACTTCCCTGACCATGCCGCGAACCTGATCGCGGCCGATCCGCCTTCGATGCCGAACTCGCAGGTCGGATCGGCTGCTACGAATTAATTGTGAATGCCGCGCGGTTAACCCCGCAGTTGCAATTCGGTCACGCGGACAAATACACAGAGAACTTGCCGGCGGCCCGGGCTGCTCCACCCGAGTGAAACACGCTCCGGGCACAGCAGGGAGAATGACCGGGTGAACGCGGCGCGCGTGATGATCGTCGAGGACTCCGAGGCCATCCGGCTCTCGGTGGAGTCGGCCCTCGCCGAGGCGGGCTACGCAGTGCTCGCCCGGCCCGACGGGTCCGACCTCGAGCCACAGCTCGCCACGTTCCGGCCGGACCTCGTCGTGCTGGACGTGATGCTGCCCGGCCGCGACGGGTTCGCCCTGCTGGAGATCATCCGCCGGTACTCGGCCGTCGGCGTCGTGCTGCTGACCGCGCGGGATGCCGTCGACGACCGGCTGCGCGGGCTCGGCGCCGGTGCGGACGACTATGTGGTCAAGCCGTTCGTGCTGGCCGAGCTGGTCGCGCGCGTCGAGGCGGTGCTGCGCCGGATGGGCCGCGCGCAGCCAGTGATCGAGATCGGCGACCTGGTGATCGACGGCGACGCCGGCCTGGTGCACCGCGGCGGCGTGCCGATCGACCTGACCACCACGGAGCTGAAGCTGCTGGTCCACCTCGCCCGCAGGCGCGACCGCGTGGTCGGCAAGGCGCAGCTGCTCACCGCGGTGTGGGGCTACGACGACTACGCGGCCAACCTCGTCGAGGTGCACATCAGCGCGCTGCGCCGCAAGCTCGAGGAGCACGGGCCGCGCCAGCTGCACACCGTGCGCGGCCGCGGGTACGTGCTGCGGGACTCGCCCGGATGAGCACCCGCACCACGTCGCTGCGCCGCCGGGTCACGCTCACCGCGCTCGGCGTGCTCGGCGTGGTCCTGCTGGCCGCCGGGCTGACCGTGACCGCGGTGTTCGACGCGCAGGCGGAGAAGAACCTCAACGCGCTGCTGGCCGGCCGGGTGCAGCTCGCCAAGCAGCTCGCCAGGCAGAACGTGGCACCCGAGGCGCTCGTGCGGCGGGTCGACGCGCCCGGGCTGCGGGTGTCGCTGCGGCTGCCGTCGGGCGAGCTGATCGGCGCGCAGCCGGTGCGGCCCGGCGGGTCGCTGCGCCAGGCGCGGGCCCGGCTTTCCGGGCCGGAGCGGATCGACGGCGCGCGGCTCGTGGTCAGCGCGGACACGCAGCTGCTGGCCGGAGCCCAGCGGACGTTGCAGCGCGTGCTCGTCCTCGCGGGCGTGGCCGCGCTCGTGCTCACCGCGCTGGGGCTCCTGTTCGGCATGCGGGTCGCGCTGTCCCCTCTGGACGCCATGACCGGCCTGGCGCGCGCGATCGCCGGCGGTCGGCGGGGTGGCCGGCTGCGACCGTCCAAGGCGGACACCGAGCTGGGCCGCGCGGCGACGGCGTTCGACGAGATGCTGGACGCGCTCGAGGGTGCCGAGCACGCGGCGCGGACGTCGGAGGAGCGCACGCGGCGGTTCGTGGCCGACGCCGCACACGAGCTGCGCACGCCGATCGCGGGCGTGCGGGCCGCGGCGGAGGCGGTGGTGGCGGAGACGGACCCGGCACGGCGCGAGCGCCTCGCGGTGTTGCTGGTGCGCGAGTCCGAGCGGGCGAGCCACCTCGTCGACGACCTCCTGGACCTCGCGCGCATCGACGCGGGCCTGACCCTGCGCAGCGAACCGGTGGACCTGTACGCGCTCGCGTCCGCGGCGCTGGAGCGGGTCCGGCTGGTCGCGCCGGACATCGCGGTGGAGCTCACCGGAGAGCGGGTCTGGGTGTCCGGGGACGCCGACCGCCTCACGCAGATCCTCACGAACCTGACCGACAACGCCCGCCGCGCGATGGACGGCATCGGGCGGCTCGCGATCACGGTGACCCGTGCGGGCCCGGCACGCGTCCTGGTGACCGACACGGGGCCGGGCATCCCGCCGGCGGATCGCGAACGGATCTTCGACCGTCTGGTGCGCCTGGACGAGTCCCGCTCGTCGAACTCCGGCGGTGGTGCCGGACTGGGCCTGGCCATCGCCCGCGGCATAGCCCGCGCCCACGGCGGCGACCTCCGCTGTCTGTCCACGGTAGACGGTCGCTCGGGCGCGGTCTTCGAGCTGGTCCTCCCCTAACCGGACCGGCGCAGGAACGTCACCGTCAGCCCGACGGCCAGCAGGACGAACCCGAGCACCGACAGCACCAGCGCGGCGGCGGTCTCGCCGGTGCCGTGCGGACCGGGGGTGAACATGAGCGCGTAGACGGATGCGATGCCCGCACCGGCGAACACACCGCCGAAGGTGTTGGCGGCGGTCTCCAGCGCGGAGCCACGCGAACGGCCCATGCCGAGCCTGGTGCCGGCCTGCCGCACGTGCAGCTCGTCGACGGTGCTCACGTGCCCGCGCCGCGCCACGCGAACCGCCTCCTGGCCCAGGTCGGCGAGGTACTCGGCGTGCAGCTCGGCCAGCCGTTCCCGTGCTTCGGGGCTGAACGTCATCGGCTCGCGCCGCCGCCGCGCCAGCTCCGCGTTGATGCGTTCGGCCGCGCCGGACAGCGTCGCCCGGTCGCCGCCGGATCGCGACGCGCCAGACGTGCCCCCGACCCGCCGGAGGGCATCACGCCCCTCGCTCATCGCGACTTCTCCGGCATGGCCGCGTCGAACTTCGCCTGCTCGGTCTCGAGCTCGTCGAGCAACTCGAGCAACTGCGGGTCGGAGACCGGCGACCGGTGCCTCCTGGCACGCCGAACGACGCGCCATACCAGGAAGACCGCGATCACCGGGGCCGCCGCCGCGGCGGCATAGACGACGTAGCTCCCCCACTGCGTGGACGACACCGCGTCGCCCAGCAGCTCCCCGAGTGCGCCGACGATCGCCCAGGCGCTGGCCGCGAGCAGAACCGCGGTGAAGGAGCCGCCAAATCGCCGGCGATCCACGTTCCCTCCGCATCCCGTGAGCCGCCGAGCGGTCACGTTCCCCAGTGTGACCGCCGATCATAGTGCCCAGGGAATGCGGCGATCCGGGGCCGCGGCTGGGTGCGACCCCGGACCAGCCGCCACGCCCGCCCGCGGACGATCCGCGACCGTCCGTCCGTGGACGTCGTGGGCTACGTGGCCACGAGGCCGTCGAGCTTGCCCGGGTGCTCGTCGAGGATCCGGGCCGGGTCGGCGCCCAGCACGTCCTGCAGCAGGACCGCGTAGATGTCCCGGAAGTCCGTCGTCGACTTGAGGTCGTCGTCGTCGAGATCGGTCAGGCTCGGCTGCTCGCCGTGGAAGCCGGCCTGCACGCGATCGCCGACGAGGAACACGGGGCCGGCCGTGCCGTGGTCGGTGCCCTCGCTCGCGTTGCCCTTCACCCGGCGGCCGAACTCCGAGTACACCAGCACCACCGCCTGCTTGCCCCGGTCGGTCGCCGCCAGCCGCTTCGCGAACGGGGTCACCGCGCTGTCCAGTTCGGACAGCAGTCGCTCCTGGGTGTCGCGCTCGTCCGCGTGCGTGTCGAAACCGCCCAGCGACACCGAGTACGCCCGGGTCGGCACCCCGGCTTCGATCAACCGTGCCACCACGTCCAGCTGCGCGGCGAGCCCGCCCTTGCCGCCGGCCGACGCGCCCTTGTCCCGCTCCTCGTCGTCCTCGCGGTCGCCCGTGTCCGGGCCGTGGACCGCGCCGCCGAGCGTCTTCGCCGCGTTGTGCAGGTCCGCGATCGAGCGGGCCGCGGTCGCCTGCCAGCGCTCCTCCCCCGACACCGGCTCGCCGAGCGCGGCGAACGCCGCGCCGAGGTCGCCCTTCGGCAGCTGCAACCCACCGGCCGGCAACGACGCGGCGGCCGTCTTCTCCCCCGCGAACAGCGGCGGCAGCACCGGGTCGATCGCGAGCGCGTGCAACGGGTTTCCGTCGGTGGCATCGAGCCAGCGGCCGAGCCAGCCGGTCGGCACCGCCGACTTCGGCGAACCGGTCTGCCAGATGCCCATCGACCGGAAGTGGCTGTGGTCCGGGTTCGGGTAGCCGACGCCGCGCACGATCGCGAGGCTGCCGTCGTCCCACAACCCCTTCATACCCTTCATGCCCGGGTTGAGCCCGAGCCCCTCACCGATGTCCAGCACCTCGTCGGGCTTGTAGGCGAGCTCCGGCCGAAGGTCCTGGTACGCGTCGTCGCCCGCCGGCACCACGGTGTTCAGCCCGTCGTTGCCGCCGTACAGCGTGAGCACCACGAGCACGCCCGCGTCCGGGTCGAGCGGGTCGTCGGCGGCCGCGGACATCAGGTCGTCCCAGTCCACCTGGGTGGCGCCCGCGGCGAGCGCGCCGGCCGCCGCGATCCCGGACCAGGTCAGGAAGCGACGCCGGGTCAGGGGGTTCATATGGTCGTTCATGCGCTCACCACGTATTCCGGTGCACACGCCGCGAGGGCGGTCACCTTGGCCGGGTCCGCGGCCACCTTGCCCAGCGCCGCGCGGGTACGGTCGGACCAGGCATCGACGGCGAGCAGCGCACGCACGGCCTCCACCTTGTCCTTGTTCTGCGCCAACGAGTCGAGGTTCGCCTGCTCGACGACGGCCTGGGCCACCTTCAGCCGGGTGAGACCCGCCGCGGTCGTCAGCCACGACGCCCCGGACGGCCAGCCGCCGACGCTCGGCGGCCGGAACGGCACCTGACCGAGACCCATCAGTCCCTTGTAGAGCTTCGCCTGCAGCTTCTCGTCCAGCGCCGAGGGCCGTACGCCGAGCGCGCGCAGCAGGCCGACGAGCCACTCGACCGGCTGCTTCACCAGCGCCGTCTTCTCGTCGCGGAACGCGGGTTCCGACGCGATCGCCCGCAGCGTCGCCTTGATGTCGCGGCGTGCGCCGTACGCGTCGAGCAACCGGCCACGCGCCTGCTCGTCCGGCGGAGTCGGCGACACCAGCCGGTACCACAGCCGCCCGACCACGAACGGCGCCGACTCCTCGCGGCTCAGCGCGAGGTCCACGAAGGACGACGCGTCGTAGTCGTCCTGCTTGCCGAAGATCGTGGCCGGCTTGTCGTCGTGTCGTTTCGCCACGAACTTCGCCACACCGGTCTTGCGGTCGATGGTCCACCCGGTCAGCGCCCGCGCGGCCTCGCGCACGTCGTCCTCGGTGTAGTGACCGACCCCGAGCGTGAACAGCTCCATGAACTCGCGGGCGAGGTTCTCGTTGGCCGCGCCCGCCTTGTTGTCGTTGCCGTCCAGCCAGACGATCATCGCCGGATCGTCGATCATCGCGTGCGCCAGGTCGGTGAAGCTGCCGAGCCCGAGCTTGCGGAACTTCTCGTTCTGGTCCAGCATCAGCTTGGCGATCTTGACCTTCTGCGCGCTGGTCGCGAAGTGCCCGTGCCAGAACCAGGTCAGCCGCTCGGTGGTGGCCACGTCCACGGCCACCATCCGGTCCAGCCACCACGCGGCGAGCTGCTTCTGCTGCGCGGCCCGCGCCTTGTTCGCCTTCTTCTTCGCGGCCCGGTCCTGTTCGGTCTGCTCCGCGCTCTTGTCCTTCTTGTTCTTCTCGGGGCGCGGCGGCGGTGGCAGGTCGGGCGGCGCCGGGGCGTTCCCGCCCGGAGGGGCCGTGAGCAGCCGGTCGAGCGCCTCGGCGAAGGGCTGGTCCAGGTCCCCGGGCCTGGCGCCGAAGCCGAACCGGTCGTAGAGCCGGCGCACCGCACTCCGTTCGTTGACTTCGACCATGTGCCGATCTTGGCGAACCGGCCCGCGCGCCGGCCACGAAACAACGGCCTTCTTCAGGAAACCCTCAGCGAGCCCGGTCGTGTGCGGAATAACACCGGCGCGAACGAACGTTCACACGTAGGATGGATCGTGCCGGCAATCGGCCGACATCTTCTGGCGCCTCCGGAACCGGGGCGCGACACCTCACGAACGAATCACTCCCTCGGGTCCGCTCGCGCGCGGGCGGCCCAGAGCCGTGATTGGAGGCGGCACGACATGACCACGACGATGACCGACTGGCGGCACCGTGCCGCCTGCCGGGACGAGGATCCCGAGCTGTTCTTTCCCATCTCCGACATGGGTCCCGGCGCCCGCCAGGCCGCCGAGGCGAAGGCGGTCTGCGCCCGGTGTCCGGTACGCGAGCAGTGCCTGCGCTACGCGCTGGACAACGGGCTCGACCACGGCGTCTTCGGCGGCACGACCGAGCTCGAGCGGCGAAAGCTGACCCGCTCGCGCCGCCAGCGCCAGGCCGCCTGACGAACCGGCAGCGCCCGGCCGCCCACCACGCGGCCGGGCGTCGTCCCGTCTGGACCTCCTGTTAGGTGGAGATGATTTCCGCCACACCGGGCCGGATCAGGCAGATATCACCACCTTGAGCGCCTCGTTGTCCGCGGCGTGCTTGAACACCTCGTACGCCTCGTCGATCTCGCCGAAGCCGAACGTGTGGGTGCCCATCTTCTCCGCCGGGATGCGGCCGCTGCCGACCATCTTCAGCAGCGTGGGGATGGAGACCGTGTCCACCAGGCCCATCGTGAGCTTCACGTTGTGGATCCACAGCTCCTGCATCGGCAGCTCGACCGGCACGCCGTGCACGCCGATGTTCGCGATCGTGCCGCCCGGGCGGACCAGGGACGCCGCGGTACGCAGCGTGTCCGGATAGCCGACGGCCTCGATGGACACGTCGACGCCCAGCCCGTCGGTCAGCGCGAGCACCGCGTCGGTCGTGTCGGGGCCGGCCTCGACCGCGTCCGTGGCGCCGAAGTCGAGCGCCTTGGTGAGCCGGAACTTGTTGGTGTCGACGGCGATCACCTTCGACGCGCCCCACAGCCCGGTGGTGAGGATCGCGGACAGGCCGACCGCGCCGGCGCCCACGACGGCTACCGTGTCGCCCGGCCGGACCTCACCGGCCAGCACGCCGACCTCGTACCCGGTGGGCAGCGAGTCGGCGAGGAAGATGGCCTGCTCGTTGGTGACGTTGTCGGGCACTGCGTAGAGCGAGGTGTCCGCGTAGGGCACGCGGACGTACTCGGCCTGCGTGCCGTCGATGAGGTGGCCGAAGATCCACCCGATGCCGCCGACCGTCTGGCAGTGCGACGGCATGCCGCGCTGGCAGTACTCGCACCGCCCGCACTTCGTGATGGCCGGGACGAGCACGCGGTCGCCGGCCGCGAAGCCCTTCACCGCGTCGCCGACCTCGGTCACCGTGCCGACGGCCTCGTGGCCGAGCACCCGGCCGTCGGTCACCGCGGCCACGTCGCCGAGGAGGATGTGCAAGTCGGTACCGCAGATCGTGGTGGTGTCGACCCGGACGACCACGTCGGTCGCCTCCTGGACGGCCGCGTCCGGCACGTCCTCCCACGCCTTGCTGCCCGGACCGTGGTAGACGAGTGCCTTCATCTCTGCCTCCGTTGGTCGGTTTGGTCCAACGAATGACGTTACGACCGCCCGCGCCCGCCGGCTGTCGCAAAATGCGACGTTCTCGCCCGTCGCGCGGCGTGCACGCGCCACCACGCGAACCCCGCGCCCACCGACGTCCACGACGTCATCTCGCCGGCCCACCGCATGCCGCCGCTGACGTAGTTCGGCACGTACGCGGGGTGCGGTGCGGAACGTCAGCCGCATCGCCGGCAGCACGCCGTCGAAGGTCTGCCCCGCCTGCTCGGGCGTGCGCCGCACCGCGACCACGAGCCGGCCGCCGGCGAGGTAGGGCGCGATGTAAGCGGATACGTTCAGCGTCACCGCCTCGGTGTCGCCGGTGAGCTGCCACCGCCACGAGCGGCAGAACCGTCAGCTTGGCTAGCGGGTTTCGCATGCCCGCCGGACGAGGGTTGCCGACCGGCCGGTTTCCCGCCGTGACCCATTCGTCATGAGAACTGCCCTTTCGGGAAGTGATGTGAGAAGGTGCGCGACATGACGGAAAGGCCCACTGCCGCGCAGCTCGCGGAACTCTGGCAACTGCGGTCGCTGCTGCCGCAGGAGGACGTGCTGTTCACCCCGACCTACGAGTCGCCGGGAAAGGGACCGGACGGAAAACCTCTCGGTACGGCGATGATCGCGATGTTCCTGCCGCATGCCGGTTCCTTTTCCGACATGCACCGGCTGCCCACCGACGAGGTCTGGCATTTCTACCTCGGCGACCCGATCGAGCTACTGCTTCTGCACCCGGACGGGAGTGACGAGCTGGTCATTCTGGGTACCGATGTGTTGGCCGGCGAGCGGGTGCAGACCGTGGTTCGCGCCGGTACCTGGATGGGCGCGCGGCTGCGGCCGGGTGGCGAATACGGCGTGTACGGCAACACGATGGCGCCGGGTTTCGTGCCGGACGACTTCGAGCGGCCGAATCCGGCGGAGCTCCGCGCGGGCTGGCCACACCGCGCCGATCTGATCGACGCCCTTATCCGAACGCCGTCCGACTGATTCCCGCCGCCCGGATTTTCCGGCTCGCGACCATCGGCCCACCCCTCAGGTGGCTTCCCGCCCGGCCACGCACCGAAGTGGATTGTGCACGATGTGACAGGGCGACCTCCTTGTGGATGAACGAATCCGCAGGTCGTCCACCTGATAGGGTGGCCGGCTGCAACTTGCCTGCCGCAAGCCCCGGTTATTTTGCATTTTCCCGACCGTCCACTTGGAGCAAAGCGAATTCCTTTGCTATTGTTCGGGCCGGAACTGATAGATGTGTCCAACATCGACGTCTCAGAAGGTGCTCAGCAAATGGCTCAGAAGGTTCTTGTTCAGCTGGTCGACGACCTGGACGGCACGGCCTCGGAGAGTGTCAGCACCGTTCACTTCGGCTTGGACGGCGTGACCTACGAGATCGATCTCACAGATTCGAACGCGGACCGCCTGCGTGGCGTGTTCGCTGATTACGTCAATTCCGCTCGCCGGACGGGCGGGCGGGTCAAGCGCGGCTCCGGCCGCAACGGCGCGGCGAACAACGACGCGAGCCAGATACGGGAATGGGCGCAGGCCAACGGCATCGAGCTCGCCGCCCGTGGCCGGATTCCCGCGCACGTCGCCGAGTCCTACCGAGAGGCCCAGAAGGGCGACAAGAAGCCGGCCCCGGCCAAGCGCCGCGCCCGCGCCAAGAAGGGCTGACACGCCGACGGCAGCGGGGCCGGCCGGGATTTCCGGCCGGCCCGGCCAGGTCAGTGCACGACCTTCAGCCCCACGACCCCGGCGACTATCAGCACGAGGCAGAACAGCCGGCCGGCGTTCGCGGGCTCACCGAGCGCGACCATGCCGACGACCGCGGTGCCGAGCGCGCCGATGCCGACCCACACCGCGTACCCCGTGCCGACGGGAATCGCGCGCAGCGCGTAGGCCAGCCCGCCCATGCTGAGCACGAGCGTGCCGGCGAACACGATCGTGGGCCCCACGCGGGTGAACCCGCGCGACGCCGACAGCGCGGCAGCCCACACGGTCTCGAGAACTCCGGACACGACGAGCACGGCCCACGCCATGACAACCTCCGCAGTAGTGGCGAACCAGTACCGCGTCGTCTTGTCGTGCCGGGTACGACGCACTCGTCCGGGACACCGCGAACACGGCGTCACCTCGAAGCTAGCACCCGGGCATCCCGGGTAGCCGGTTGATCAGGTGAGCTCGGCCACGGCCAGGGCGTGGACACGTTCGTATGCGTTGATCTCGACCGGGTTGAACCGGTTCTTCGTCAACGCCACCGTGATGCCCGTGGCGGTGTTCGCATACGCCGCACTGCCGCCCACGCCCACCATGCCGAACGTCGTCGGGGTCGCGGGCGCCTGCCCGATCGTGCCGACCGTGTAGCCCAGCCCGTACGACGCCGGCGCGCCCGTCATCTCGTCCACGCCGCTCGTCGCCACGGTCGTCACCGCGGTCAGGCGCTCCGGCGAGACCAGGCGGACGCCGTCGACCGGGTCGAGCAGGGCCGCGTACATCCGGGCCACCGCACGGGCCGACAGCACACCCCACGACGGCGCGTCGGCGGACAGCAGCCGCACGTCGTTGGCCAGTTCGGCCCTCGGGGTGAGCGCGGGTGGGCCGGCGTTGAACAGCGGCAGGTCCCCCGCCACCGACGCGAACATCGCGACGCCGGCCGGGTCGTCCGCGAACCGGGCGAGGCGCGCGTGCGCCGACTCCGGCACGCCGAAGTACAGCTCGCCGGCCACGCCCAGCGGGCCGGCCACCTCCTCGGCGAGCACCTGCGAGATCGGCTTGCCCGTTACCCGGCGGACGATCTCGCCGAGCAGGAAGCCGAACGTGATCGGGTGGTAGCCGGACCGCTCCCCCGGCACCCAGCGCGGTTCGAGACCGGCGATGACCTCACACATCGCGTCCCAGTCGGTGAACGTCCCCACCGTCAGGTCCGTGGGCAGGGCCGGCACACCGGCCGAGTGCGTCAGCGCGTCCCGCACGGTCGCGCGGTCCTTGCCGTGCGCGCCGAACTCCGGCCACAGCTCGGCGATGCGCGTGTCGTAGTCCAGCGCGCCCCGCTCGGCGAGCACGTGCACGACGGTCGCGGCCACGCCCTTGGCCGTCGAGGCCGCGTAGAAGATCGTGTCCGGCGTGACCGGACGGCCGGTCGCCGGGTCGGCCACGCCCGCGACGGCCTCCGCGACCAGCTCGCCGCGGTGGTACACAGCCGCCTGCAGGCCGTTCTCGGATCCCGACGCCACCAGGTCCTCGAGGAGCCCCCGGACCTGCTCGGAAAGATCGCTCATGTCGTTCCCTTGTTCGCGGCGCCGGTGGCCGGCACCTCTCGGCCCTCAGTCGGAGCCCGCGACCCATTCTCGACATTGCGCTTGACCTGGTCCCATTCGACTGGCGAGGATGACCGGCGAAGTGTGGCAACGATTCCACACCGCGTCGAAGGGACGGGACGGGTGGCAGGCGGTCCGGGGGTGCTCGCCGGCATCGACGTCGGCACGACCAACTGCAAGGTCAGCGTCTACCCACCCGGCGGCCCCGCGATCGCGACCCGCCGCCGGCCCACGCCACCCGGCGCGGCGGAGCTCGTCGCCGGCGTGCTCGACGACCTGCGCACGTGCCTCGACGGGCGGCGGCCGCTGGCGGTCGGCGTCACCGGGGTCGCCGAGGGCGGCGTGCCGCTCGACGCCGGCCTGCGCCCGGCCGGCCCGCTGATCTGGTGGCACGACCGCCGCGCGGAGGACGCGGCACGCCGGCTCGCCGACGAGGTGGGCCGGGCCGAGCTGTTCCGCCGCACCGGGGTGGACGTCGCCGCGAAGACCCCGCTCGCGCTGTGGTGCTGGCACGCGGACCTGACCCGCATGCGCGCCTGGGTGGGCGTGCCGGAGCTCGTGGCGACCGCGCTGTGCGGGGAGCCGCTCACCGACCGGACGCTCGCCGGCCGCTCGGGGGCGTTCGACCAGCGCGCGGGTAGCTGGGCCGACGACCTCCTGGCGCTGGCCGGGATCCGTGCCGACCAGCTGCCCGACCCGCGTGGCATCGGCTCCGCCCGGCACGTGCTGCCCACCGGCACGCCGGTCGTCGTCGCCGGGCACGACCACCTCGTCGCCGCCTACGCCGCGGGCGCCCGCGAACCGGGCGAGGTCGCCGACTCGCTCGGCACCGCGGAGGCCGTGGTCATGCTCGCGAGCTCGCCCCCATCCGAGGACGCCGCCGGCACGGGCGTGTCGTGGAACCGGACCGCGGACGGCCGGCACTGGGCGCTCGTGTCGGGCTTTCCCGCGAGCGGCCGGCTCGTGGAGTGGCTGCGGGCCCGCTGCGCCGGTGACTACGACACCCTCGACGCGCTCACGGGCGCGGTCGGCAAGCCGACCGGCCTGGTCGTGCTGCCCTACCTCGCCGGCCGGGCGGCACCCGCGCCGGACCCGGGCCGCGGGCTGTCCATCCGCGGGCTCACCGCGCGGCACCGGTTCGCCGACGTCGCCGCCGGCGTGCTCGAGGGCGCCTGCTTCCACGCCCGCTGGATGGCCGAGCGGCAGGCGCGCCATACCGGCACCGAGCTGGGGCCGGTCACCGTCCTGGGCGGCCCGGCACGCGGCCGGACGTGGATGAACGTCAAGGCACACGTGCTGCCCGGGCCGGTGCGCCGGCTGCGGACCGTGGACGCGGCCTGCGCCGGCGCGGCCGGCCTCGCCGGGCGCGCGATCGGCCTGCCCGCGCCGGCCGCGGGCAGCGAGGAGCTGCCGCGCGACGACGTGCTGGCAGGGCGGTACGAAGCGGTCTACCGGGACTTCCTGTCCCATGCCCGGGGGGTGGCAGCAGCGTGAGTGCCGAGACCGACCTCGCCCGCCTGGCCCGGCCGTCCGGCGGCCTGGCGATGGTGGCGATGGACCAGCGGGAGAGCCTGCGCACGATGCTGGCCGGGCACCGCCCCGACCCGGTGCCCGACGAGGAGCTCGTGCGCTTCAAGCTCGCCGTCGCCCGCACGGTCGGGCCGCACGCGAGCGGCTTCCTCATCGACCGGACGTACGGCTACGAGAAGGTCGTCGGCGAGCGGCTGCTGCCCGACGACTGTGGCCTGATCCTCGCCGCGGACGCGCTGGTCCACCACGTCGCCGGCGGTCCGGTCGAGGAGACCCGGCTCGACGACGCCGTCGACCCGGCCGCCGCGCGCGCCCGCGGCGTGGCCGCGCTGAAGCTGCTGGTGATCTGGCGCCGCGACGCGGACCGGGAGGCCCGGCTGGCCATGTCCGCCGAGTTCGTCCGCCGGTGCGCGGCGGCCGGGCTGCTGTCGGTCCTCGAGGGCGTCGTGCGGCCGGGCCCCGGCGCCACCGGCACCGACTTCGACGACCTGCTGCTCGAGGCGGCCCGCGAGCTCGGCGGGCTGCGACCGTCGCTGTACAAGGCGCAGGTGCCCCGGCACGGGCAGGCCCCGCCGGACCAGGTGGAGCGCGTGTGCGAGCGCGTCACCGCGACCGTCCCGGTGCCGTGGGTGGTGCTGTCGCAGGGCGTGCCGGTCGCCGACTTCCCGGCGTGCGTGCGGGTCGCGTGCCGGGCCGGGGCATCGGGCTTCCTCGCCGGGCGGGCGATCTGGAGCGACACCCTCGCCGACCCGGCACGGCTGCTGCACACCCGCTCGGTGGACCGGTTGCGCATGCTCGGCAAGATCGTCGACGCGACCGCCCGGCCGTGGCAGCAGGCCGCCGCGTGACCGCCACGGGCAAGCGCCGCGCCACGATCGGCGACGTCGCGAAGGCCGCCGGCGTCTCGCCGTCCACGGCCTCGCGCGCGCTCACCGGCCACGGGTACGCGGCGGCGAGCGTCAAGAAACGGGTGCTCGCCGCGGCCACCAGCCTCGGCTACGTACCCGACGACATCGCACGCAGCCTCAAGCGCCGCACCTCGCGGCTCGTCGGCGTGGTGATCTCCGACCTGCGCAACCCGTTCTACGCCGACCTCGCGGCCGGGATCGAGGAGGTGCTCGGCGCGGCCGGGTTCCAGATGGTCGTGGTCAACGACGACGGCGACACCGACCGGGAGCTCGCGGGCGTGCGGACGCTGCTCGCCATGCGCGTACCGGGCACGATCGTGACCCCCCTGTCCGCGGCCGCGGGCGCGCTGCTGACCGGGCAGGGCGTGCCGGTCGTCGAGGTGGACCGGCAGATGGCCGAGAGCCAGTGCGACGCGGTGCTGGTCGACTCCTCGCACGGCGCGCGGGAGGCGACCGCGCACCTGCTCGAGCTCGGCCACCGCCGCGTCGGCTTCGTGGTCGACGAGCTGGAGTGGACGACCGGGGTGGGCCGGCTCGACGGGTACCGGCGGGCGCTGCGGGACGCGCGGGTCCGCTACGACTCGACGCTCGTCGCGCGGGTGGGCTTCGGCGCGGGCAACGCGGCCGCCGCGACCGGCGAGCTGCTCGACCGGCATCCGGACCTGACCGCGATCTTCGCGGCGAACAACGTCGTGGCCGAAGGCGTGTGGCAGGAGCTGCAGCGCCGCCGGCTGCGCGTGCCGGCCGACCTGTCGCTGGTGGCGTTCGACGACCAGCCGTGGATGACGATGGTCGAGCCGGCGGTGAGCGCGGTGCGCCAGCCGGTGGTCCGGCTCGGCGCGAAGGCGGCGGAGCTGGTCCTGGCCCGCATGTCGGGCGAGCTGACCGGCGAGCCGCGCACCGTGTGGCTGGAGCCGGAGTTCATCCGGCGCGCCTCCACCCGCGAGGCCTAGTACCGCGTGGCGGCAACGGTTGAACGCTCGGTGCGCCGCAGAGGGATGACGACGAGTACGACGAAAGGCGCAGATGGACTGGGTGATCACCATCGCGGCGGAGCAGGACGCGGGCGAGATCATGACGGTGCAGCGGGCCGCCTATGTGTCCGAGGCACGTCTCTACGACAACACGCGCCTGTCCGCGCTGTCCGAGCCGATGGAGAAGATCCTCGAGTCGGTCGCGGCCGGCGAGGTGCTGGTGGCCAAGATGGGCAGTCGGATCGTCGGCGCGGTCCGCGGTGTGCGCAAGGCGGACGAGTGCCACGTCGAGAGGCTCGTGGTGGCGCCGGACATGCAGGGCCGCGGTATCGGCGCGGCCCTGCTGCGCGCGGTCGAGGAGCACGGCGTCAAGGGCGTGCGGCGGTTCGTGCTCCACACGGGCGACCGCAGCCGGGCGAACATCAGCCTGTATCGCAAGGTCGGCTACACCGAGACCCATCGCGAAGTCGTCGGCGAGACGCTGTCGCTGGTCTACCTGGCGAAGCCGGCGGAATGAGGAGGTGCCGAGCGAGCGCGGCGAGCACTCCGCCACCGGATCTCGATCTGTCCGAAGTCGACGGTGCGGAGCGAGCCGGCCGAGACGTACGGACAGCCCTCGCGCCAACACAGCCCGGTGACGCCGGCTAGCGCACGGCTCCGGTCCGGATGAGGTCGGCGTAGTACCGGCCGCTGTCCTTCACGGTGCGCGCCTGCGTCTCGTAGTCCACGTGCACCAGGCCGAACCGCGGCGCGTAGCCCATCGCCCACTCGAAGTTGTCCATCAGCGACCAGTGGAAGTAGCCCGCCACGGGCGCGCCGGCCGCGATCGCCTCGTGCACCGCGACCAGGTGGTCACGGAGGAACCCCACCCGCCTCGGGTCGGCGGGCGCGTCGTCGAACACGCCGCCGTTCTCCGTGATCAGCAGCGGCACGCGCGGGTAGTCGCGGTGCAGCCGCAGCAGCAGCCCGGTCAGCGCGGACGGGACGATCGCCCAGCCCGCGTCGGTGACCGGCGTGCCGTCCGGGACGGGGACGACCTCCCAGCCGAATGGCGGTCTGTCCGGCGCGGCGCGCATCACCCGCGTCGTGTAGTAGTTGACGCCGATGAAGTCCGCGCCCGCCGCGATCGTCTCGAGGTCACCGTCGCGGACCCAGTCCAGCGGGTGGCCGAGCGCGGACTCGTAGCGCCGCCACATGTCCGCCGGGTACTCGCCGCGCAGCACCGGATCGAGGAACCAGCGGTTCACGTAGCCGTCCGACCCCTCGGTCGCCGCGAGGTCCGCCGCCGAGTCCGACGCCGGCTCGTGCGGGAAGAGGCTGTACGCCACGCCCGCGCGCCCGTCGCCCCCTCCCGCGCGCAGCGCCTGGACGGCCAGGCCGTGGGCGAGCAGCAGGTGGTGCATGGCACGCACGGACCCGCCGAGGTCTCGCTCGCCGGGCGCGTGGATGCCCAGCTGATGACCGAGTACGCCGATGATCCACGGCTCGTTGATCGTCACCCACGTCCGCACCCGGTCGCCGTAGGCCGCGAAGCACTCCCGCGCGTAGCCGGCGAACCGGGCCGCCGTGTCCCGGTCGCGCCAGCCCCCGGTCTCCTGCAGCGCCTGCGGCAGGTCCCAGTGGTAGAGCGTGACCACCGGTTCGATGCCGCGCGCCAGCAGGGCGTCGATCAGGCGGTCGTAGTGCGCGAGGCCGGCGGGGTTGACCGGCCCGGCGCCGGACGGGAACAGCCGCGGCCAGGCGATCGAGAACCGGTAGGCGTTGAGCCCGAGCGACGCCATGAGGTCCACATCGGACCTCCAGCGCCGGTAGTGGTCACACGCCACATCCCCGGTCCCGCCGCCGTCGACCGCGCCCTCGGTGTGCGCGAACCGGTCCCAGATGGACTCCCCGCGGCCGCCCGTGGCCACCGCGCCCTCCACCTGGTAGGCCGAGGTCGCCGCGCCCCACAGGAAGCCGTCGGGGAACCGGCGGGGCGCGGGGCTAGCCAAGCTGTTCCTCGCACGCCAGCAGCAGCACGCCGACGCACCAGGCGTGCGACAGCGTGAGCAGCATGCCCTTCGGCTGGTAGCACGCGGTCTGGAAGTACCGCTCGCTCACCATGCCGCGGTAGGCGTTGAAGTCGCCGTCCGCGCGGGCCACGAGCTGGCGGAAGCAGGCGAGGTTCTCCTCCGCGGACGCCAGGTAGTAGTCGTCGCCCAGGTGTTTGCCGAGGCGGGCCAGCTCGGCCGCGCAGATCAGGCCGTAGGAGTGCAGGTGCTGGTTGGCCGGCGACGCCTGGTCCGCGCCGCGGGTGCGGAACCCGTAGTCCCGCAACAGGGTGTGCTCGGGGAAGTCGACGTCGTAGGTGTAGCGGAACGTCAAGGTCCAGTCCGCCGCCCGCCGGGCCAGCGCGAGCCACCGCCCGTCGCCGCCGGCCTCGAACAGCGCCACGTACGCCATGATCGCGAGGTAGCCGTCCTCCGAGGTCGGCGCGAGGTCGACGTCCTCCGGCGCGCCGTAGAGGAACTCGTCCTCGACCGCGGCCGCGTAGTACTCGCCGGCCCGCCGCGCCGCCCGCAGGTAGCGCGGCTCGCCGAGCAGCGCGGCCGCCTCCACGAGAGCCGGCACCCACGCGAGGCCGCTGGTGCCGTTCCGGTCGACGACCTCGCCGGTCCCGGTGTCGTAGCCCGAGCCCAGCGAGCCGTCCGCGGCCTGCCCGGCGCACGCGACGTCCAGGTTGGACCGGACGGCGGCGAGCCAACCCGGCCGGTTCTCTCGGGCGAGCGCGCGCACGAGGAACAGCGTCGCCTCGCCGAGGGTCCGGGCGTGCACCCGGCGGCGGTTCGGGGTCCAGCCCGCGTTCCACCCGGACTCGGCGGTCCACTGGCCCCAGAACGTGCCGCCCGGGGTGAGGTGGCCGGCGATGTTGTCCAGCACCGCGGTCGCGGCGTCCACATAGGACGCCGAGCCGACGCGGCGGCCGTGGCGCAGCAGCGCGTACGCGTAGGGCACGCCGCTGATCCACGAGACGTGCATGGCCTGCCGGTCGCCACGCTCGCCGAGCGCGTCCCGGTCGAACGCAGCGGTCTCCAGCAGCACCGCGTCCGCCGCGCGGTAGTGCCACCGGTACAGGCCCCAGGCGGCCAGCTCCGCCGCCTGCTCGACCGGCACCCACGGCACGGTGTCGGCGTCGATCGGCGCGGTGCGCTCGTGGACGTCGCGCAGCACCTCGGTGTAGGCGTGCCGGTCCGGCCCCAGCTCGTAGACGGTGAACCAGAGCGACCGCCGCTCCCCCGGCTGCCACTCGTAGGTCGGCACGTCCGCGGGCCGCGGGACCTGCGTGCCGTCATAGGTCACCGGCTCCTCGCGGTACGGGAAGTGCAGCCGCAGCACCGGATGCGAGCCGTCCGGCTCGTCCGACACCGCGAACCCGACGCCGGCCTGCCCGAGCGGCGACCACTCCGTGGTGACCAGCGCGGCGCCACCCGCCTCGTCCCAGGCGAACACCGCGGGCGTGGCGCACCGGTCCGCGCGGAACGACCAGTACGCCGACTCCAGCCGCTCCGGGTCCGGGTCGTCGACGCTGAACCGCGGATAGCGCACCCGGCAGCCGGCCACCCGGTTCTCCCCGTAGAACACGCCCGGCACGAGCCAGCGGGGGTCGTCGGACGGACCCATCCGCAGCTCCACCCGAAGCCCCGCCTCGACCGGCTCGTCCGCCACACAGGTGACGTCGAGCCGCACCGCGTACCGGCCACCGTCCGGCTCGGACAGGTGCCACTCGACGGACAGGCAACCGTCCTGTCCGGACAGGACGGTGACGGTCGGCGGGTGTCTCATGCCGGCCACTCGACAAGGTCCACCTCGGTCACCGGTGCCGCGGGGTCGCGCGGTACCCGGAACGTCTTCACCTCGGCCGGCCCGAAGCTCGCGGTCACCGTCCGGCCGAGCACCTCGATAGTCGCCTCCGCGGCACGACCCGTGGACTCGTAGGCCCGCACGATCATCGCGTCGTCGCCGTCCTCGGCCATCTTGAGCACCGACGGGACGACCGCCGACCCGGTGACCGACATGAACGATCGCGCCTGCGGCAGGTCACCGTCGTGATAGGACTCCAGCAGCGGGAAGGCGGGCTGGTTCAGCTCCGCCGCGAGACGTACCACCCCGGCGTCGCGCCAGTCGCCCGCGTGCGGCACGAGCCGGACCGTGAACTCCTGGCGACCCTGGTCCTGGTAGCTGTACAGCTCGCCGGGGTCGAGCTCCTTCGGCTCGTGCCACGCGTACACCGGGCTACGTGCCGCGGTGACGCCGATGTCGCCACCACCATTCTCGCCGACCCGCACGTCGTGGCCGTACTTGCCGTCGTTGAGCACGGCGAGCCCACCGCGCCGGCCACCCGGCAGCTCGCCGGTGACGTCGACCCACGCCTGCGCGGCCTCCTCGCTGCCGTTCGCCGGGCGCACGAGGTGGCCGTACGGGATCTCGAAGGTCGCCTCCGGCTCGGTGACCGCGGTCGGGAAGCGGAGCTTCAGCAGCTTCTGCTTCTCGTGCCAGTGAAGCGTCACGCGGATCTCGACGTGCCGATCGCGGGCACCCAGCACGTACTCCTCGACCAATGTGGACGATCCGTACCCGCTCGTCACCCGCAGCACCGCGCGGACCGGGCCGTGCTCGACCAGCCGCGTCGCGCGCACCTCGAACGCCCCGGCCACCTTGTCGTACGCGCGCACCCGGTGGCCCCAGGTGTCCGACGCGTCGTCGATCACGACAGCGTGCCGGGCGGGCCGCCCGCCCGCCAGGTCCACGTCGCCGGCCTTTTCCCGGAGGCTGCGCACCCAGCCGGTGTCCGGGTCGAGCTCGAGCGCCACGAAGTCGTTCTCCAACCGGGTGTCCGTGGCCGCCACCGGCGAGCCGGCCGGCTCCTCGCCGGCCGGCTGGATCCGGTAGGTCCGGTAGCCCAGCGGCGGCACGTCGGCGGCGAGCACGAGGCGGCGCCGCCAGCCGTTCACCGTCGCCCGCGACCGGGTCCGCTGCACGGCCACGGGTTCGCCGAGGTCGTCGACCGCCCGCGCACCCGGCGCGGCGAACCCGCCGAACTCGAACTCGACGTCCGCGCGCAGCGGCCACGGGTGCGGGTTCACCACGAGCAGCGGCGTCATGTCCGGCTCGGGCTCGATGTGCACGCGCCGGGTCAGCGACTGGACCGCGCGGTTGAACGCCTCCCCCGCGAGCGACACGGCGTGCCCGAACTGGTCCCGGCTGTCCTCGTACGCCGGTTCGATCGCGGCGCCGCCGAGCGTGTCGTGGAACTGGTTGAACAGCACCTGCCGCCACGCCTGACCGAACTTCGCGTACGGGTAGGGCACGTCGGCGACCGCCGCGCCGACCGCGGCCCACTTCTCCGCCCGGGCCAGGAGGTTCTCCGCGCGCCGGTTCCACCGCTTGACCCCGGAGTGCGCGGAGTAGCAGCCGACCGCGTGGTGCTGCAGCTCGCCGGCATGTACCGGGATCTCCTGCCCGCTCGACGCGAGCGTGTCGAAGTACTCGCGCGGGCCGCCGCAGCGCAGCCGCGGTAGCCCGCCCGTTGCGTCCAGCCGGCGGATGCTGTCCAGGTTGGCCTTCGTCGGCCCGCCGCCGTGGTTGCCGACCCCGTAGAACACCATCAGGTCCGGCGCGTCCGGCGGCAGCTGGGCGAGCGACTTGTCGATCTGGTAGCCGAGGTCGGTGCCGGAGCTGCAGTACTCGTGCGGGATGCGGTAGGTCAGCACGCGCGAGCCGTCCGGGGACTCCCACCAGAAGTACGGTCCGGGCAGCGTCATCTCGTGCGGGCCGGGGCGCATGAAGACATAGGCGTCGATGCCGGCCTTGCGCAGCAGCTGCGGCAGGGACGCGTTGTGCCCGAACGGGTCGACGTTGCAGCCGACGGTGACCGTGACGCCGAACCTCTCCTTCAGCCAGCGCTGCGAGTACAGGGCCTGCCGCACGAACGACTCGCCGCCGGGCAGGTTGCAGTCCGGCTCGATCCACCAGCCGCCGACGATCTGCCAGCGGCCCTCGGCGACCCGCTTGGCGATCGCGTCGAACAGGTCCGGGTCGTGCTCCTCGACCCACGCGAGGTAGAGCACCGAGTCGCAGGTGAACACGAACTCGGGGTACTCGCGCATCCGGTCGATCGCCGAGGCGAAGGTGGCCCGCACCTCCTGGTAGCCCTCGGGCCACTGCCACAGCCACACCGGGTCGATGTGCGCGTTCCCGATCATGTGCAGCGTGCGCTGCTCCGGCATGTCGCTCCCTACCTGTGTCCTGCCCCGTGTCCGACACCGCCCGGCGTGTCCCCGGCCTCGCCCGCCGCCCACGCGTCCACCCGCTCGCTGAGCAGGTGCAGGAGCAGCAGGTGCATTTCCTGTATCCGTGCGGTTCGTGTCGAGTCGACGATCAGCGCGTGGTCGGCGTGCGCCGCCGCCGGGCCGCCGTCCGCGCCGGCACTCATGCCCCCGAAGAACACCGTCGTGGCACCGTGCCGCCGGGCCGCGTCGAGCCCGCGCACCACGTTAGGGGAACGACCGCTGGTGGAGAAGGCGGCGACCATGTCCCCGGCGCGGACGAAGCCATCGACCTGGCGGGCGAACACGTCGTCGTAGCCGAAGTCGTTGGCGATGCAGGTGAGCACCGACGGGTCGACGGTCAGCGCCAGCGCGGGCAGCGGCCGGCGATCGCGCCGGTAGCGGCCGATGAGCTCGGCCGCCAGGTGCTGCGCGTCGGCCGCGCTGCCGCCGTTGCCGAAGGTGAACAGCCGGCCGCCGGTCTCGTAGGTCTCGATCAGCCGGTCCGCCACCTTGCCCAGCTCGGGCAGCAGCTCACCCACCCGGCCGGCGAGGTCGAGGTGGTCGGCGAGCTCGTCTGCCAGTTCCGTCACGCCACTCCGATCCCGATGAGCGAGCGCTGCGCGACCGCCGCGGCGCCGACCACGCCGACCCGGTCGCCGAGCGCCGCGCGTTCCACCCGCACGGTGCGCCCGCCCGGGGTCATCGCCGCCGCGCGCACGGCCTCGCGGGCGGGGCCGAGCAGCGCCTCGCCCGCGCGTGTCACGCCGCCACCGAGGACGATCAGCTCCGGCTCCAGCATGTTGACGATCGACGTCAGCCCCGAGCCGAGCGCGTCGGTGGTCTGCCGCCACACCCGCGCGGCCAGCGGGTCACCGGCCGCCGCGTGCTCGGCGACGTCGGCCGCGGTGAGCGTGTCGAGGCCGGCGAGCGAGCTGCCCGCGTCGAGCGACTCGCGTGCCCGGGCGGCGATCGACGTGCCGGAGACGTAGGCCTCCAGGCACCCGCGCCCGCCGCACCCCCGGCAGGCCCGCCCGCGCCGGTCCACCACCACGTGCCCCAGCTCGGCGCCGTTGCCGGTGGCGCCGCGGTAGATTCGCCCGTCCAGCACCGCGCCGCCACCGACCCCGGTGGACAGGGTCAGGTACACCATGTGCCGGGTGCCGACGCCCGCGCCGAACCGGAACTCGGCGTCGGCGGCCGCGGTGCCGTCGTTGTCCAGCGCCGCCGGCCGGTCGAACGCGCGCTCGGCGAGCTCGGTCACCGGTACGTCCAGCCAGCCCGGCAGGTGTGGCGGTGCCAGCACCACGCCGCGCTCGACGTCGAGGGGGCCGCCGCAGCCGATGCCGACCGCGGCGACGTCCGCCCAGTCCGCCCCGGAGTCCGCGACCGCCTTGCGCCCCAAGGCGAACAGCCGCTCCAGCACCGGGCCCGGGCCGGCCGCGGCCGGGGTCGGCTCGACGAGGAACGAGCGCGCCCGGCCGGCCCGGTCCACCAGGCCCGCCGCGAGCTTCGTCCCCCCGATGTCGAGCGCGAGCACCGCGGTCACCGGGTCATCCCTTGCGCCCCTGGGTCGCGATGCCGTACACGAAGTGGCGCTGCGCCAGGAAGAACACGATCACCATGGGCAGCGTGGTGATCACGCTGCCGGCCAGCACGACCTCCCACTGCTGCTCGCCGCTCTGGCCGAACTGGTCGGAGATCGCCTTGAGCCCGCGCGGCATCGTGTACAGCTCCGTGTCGCGCAGGTAGATCAGCGGCTTGAGCAGGTCCGACCAGCTCGCCTTGAGCTCGAACACGAACGTCACGATCATCGCCGGCTTGCACAGCGGCACCGCGATGCGCCAGAACAGGCCCCAGTAGCTCGCGCCGTCGATGCGCGCCGCCTCGAAGATGTCGCGTGGCAGGCCGAGGAAGAACTGGCGTAGCAGGAAGATGTAGAACGCGCTGCCGAACAGATTCGCCGCCCACAGCGGCACCTGGGTGGTCGCGAGGCCGACGCTGTTCCAGATCATGTACACCGGGATCATCGTGACCGCGGTCGGCAGCATCATCGTGGCCAGCACGAGTCCGAACAGGACGTTCCGGCCCGGGAACCGGAAGTACGCGAAGCCGAACGCCACCAGCGCGCTGGAGACCGTCACCGCGACCGCGGCCGCGAGCGTCACCAGGACGCTGTTGAAGAACCAGGTCAGGACCGGCGCGACCGTCCAGACGTTGACGAAGTTCTCCCACGCGAACTGCTTCGGGATCAGCGCGTTGTCGAACACCTGGGAGCGTGGCTTGAGCGACGCGCTGACCACCCACAGGAACGGGTAGAGGAACAGCACCGAAGCCGCGATGAGCCCGAGCCAGAACGGGAGCCGCCGCCAGCCGCGCCGCCGCCTGCCGGGCGGTGCGGTGGACTCGGGCGCCTGGACAGCCTCGGGCGCGGTGACGACCGGTGCGGCCATCAGCGGTCACCGCCCTCGTAGTAGACGAACCGCCGCGACAGCCGCACCTGGAAGAACGTGATCAGCATGATCACCAGGAACAGCAGCCAGGCCATCGCCGAGGCGTATCCCATGTGGAGGAACTGGAAAGCCTGCTGGAACAGGTAGACCACGTAGAACAACGCCGCGTCACTCGAGTAGCTCGCCGAGGCCGCGCTGCCGTAGAACGCGGTGTACGCCTCGTCGAAGGTCTGCAGGGCGTTGATGGTCTGCACGATCAGCGTGAAGAACAGCGCGCCGCTGATCATCGGCAGCGTGACGTGCCGGAACCGCTGCCACGCCGAGGCGCCGTCGAGGTCGGCCGCCTCGTACAGGTCGCGCGGCACGTTGTGCAGGGCGGCCAGATAGATGATCACGGTGCCGCCGATCGACCACAGGTGCATCAGCACCAGCCCCGGCTTCACCCACGGACCGTCGGTGCTCCAGTCCGGCCCGTCGATCCCGATCAGCCCGAGCGCGGCGTTGACGAGCCCGACCTGGCCGTTGAACAGCATCAGGAACAGCACGCCGATGGCCACCTTGGGGGTGACCTCCGGCAGGTAGTACAGCGTGCGGAAGACCCCCGTGGAGCGGCGCCCGACCTTGGAGAGCATGGTGGCGAGCCACAGCGACACGATCATCGTCGCGGGCACCGCCAGGACCGAGAAGATCAGCGTGTTGGTCAGCGCCGTGCGCAGCTTCGGGTCGGTCAGCACCTGCTCGTAGTTGCGCCAGCCGACGTTGCTCGTCTCGCGCAGCCCGTCGTAGTCGGTGAACGACAGGAACAGGCTGACGACCATCGGGCCGGCCGTGAGGACCAGGAACCCGAAGATCCACGGCGAGAGGAACGCGAAGGCTGCCCGCGTCTCGTGCTTGTCGTACCGGCGACCCCGCCGCGCCTGGGGTCGCCGGTCCGTCCTCGTGCTCATTGCCTACCTACTTGGCCGCGTTGTCGAGGGCTTGCTGGGCCTCCTTCTGGGCCTGCGCCATCGCGTCGGCGGGGGACTGCTTGCCCGACAGGACCCGGTTCACCGCGTCCTGCCACGCGGTCTGGAACTCCGAGCCGGCCGGCGAGGCCGGCATCGAGAACGCGGAGTCCTGCGCCTTCAGCACGCCGTCCACGGCGTTCTTGTAGACCGGGTAGTCGTCCAGCGACACGACATCGCCGAAGATCGTCTTGTCGGCCTTCTCGTTGCCGGTGTAGACGCCGGAGAACGGCTTCTTCTCCCCGTCCCGCTTCTCCTTGCGCGCCTTGGCCGCGGCGATCCAGGTCTGCGAGTCGGTCATCGTCTTGATCCACTTGCACGCCTGGTCCTTGTGCTTGGCGCCGGACGGGATCGCCCACGCGCTGCCGGTGGCCCAGTCGATCGGCTCGTCCTGCTGGTCGGTGACCGGCGCGACCGTGAACTTCACGTCCGGCGAGGTGTCGGCGAGGACGTTGAGGTACCAGTCCTCCATGGGGAACGCCGCGAGCTGGTCGGAGGCGAACGGGTTCTTCTCGCCGAAGAAGTCGAACGAGTCGCGGAAGGACTTGAACGTGCCCCAGCCGCCCTGCGCGTCGATCAGGCCGACGGTGTACTCGAGCGCGTCGACGAGCTTCGGGTCGTCGAGGTTGGCCTTCTTCCCGTCGTCGCTGAGCATCTCCACGCCGTTGGCCTTGGCCCACAGCGGCAGGAACTCCGGGATCTTCGGGTCGAACCCGATGCGGGCGAGCTTCTTGCCGTTGCGCTTGGCCAGCTTGGTGGCCGACGCCGACAGCGCGTCGGGGTCGCTCGTCTTGATCGCGTCCGGGGTCAGCCCGGCGCTCTGCACGGACGCGTCGTTGACCATCAGCACGCGGTTGTCGTAGAACTCGGGCAGCCCGTAGAGCTTGCCGTCGAGCGTGACCTCCTCCAGCGCCGGGTCGCGGTACTGGTCGAGGTCGATGTTCTCCTTCGTCACGCAGTCGTCCATCGGGTCGACGGTGCCGCGCGCGGCGTACGTGCCGAGCAGCTGGCGGTCCATGTAGACCAGGTCGGGTGCGCTGTTCGAGGCGACCGCGGAGAGGAACTGCTGCGGGTCGAACGCGTTGCCGCCGATCTTTGCCTTGGACGGCGCGATCGCCTTGTCGGCCAGGTCGACCCTGGTCGAGGCGATCTCGTCGCCGACGCCGAAGCCCATCGTGGTGAGCGTGACCTTGCCGCCCGACGCGCCCTCGTCGTCGTCGCCACCCCCGACGCCGCCGCATCCGGACAGGACCAGGGCGCCGGCCGCGAGTAGGGCCCCGGCACGGACCCGCGTGAATCGACTGGACATCCGGCTTCCTCCGCGTCGTCGAGGGGAACGGCAGGGCGATGTTGTGGGATCGATTCCACATGGAATCGTTGCCACAACGTAGGACGCCGATTCGGCGTCGTCAAGGTCCAACGAACCCCTGAGCACGCCGGTACGACTCCCACATGCGGGCCACCTCGGCGAGGTCGGAGTCCCGCAGCGGCTCGCCGCTCAGGTCGACGTGCGTGGCGTAGTACAGCGCCGGCACCCCGAGCGCGGGCTGCTCGCGCAGGTAGGCCGCCCACTCGGCGCGGTCGGGCAGGCACCAGCCGTCGGTGTCGACCGGCACCCCCGGGCACGACGCGGCGACCACCTCGGCGCGGTAGCGCATGTGCGGCACGACCGGGCCGTCCGGGTCGACCGCGTCCAGCATGCGGATGTCGTTGAGCCGGATCATGTCCGTGACGTCGGCGAACGCCGGGTTCGGCGTGTGGGTGACGAGCAGCGAGTCCGGCTTGACCCGCTTGGCGGTCTGGTGGACGAGGCCGAGCAGCCGGTGCAGCAGCGCGGCACCCCACGACGGGCCGGCGTGGCGCAGCGCGGTGCCACTCGGGGTCTTGGCCAGGAAGTCGACCTTCAGCCCGTCCGCGTCGAGGTCGCCGAGCATGTGCTCGACGGCGTCCACGACCGTCGCCGCGCCGAGCGGATGCTCGGGGTCGACCGCGACCGGCGTGCCGTCGGGCAGCCGCACGCAGCCCTGCGGCGGCGCGCCGTCGGGGTCCCATGCCTTCCACCACAGCAGCACCCGCTGCTCGCGCGCGTGCCGGTCGCGGATCCAGCCGGCCAGGTCGGGCCACTTCGTCTCGTCCGGCCGGCAGGTCGCGTAGCGGCGCGCCCACTTGTCGTCGATCACCACCGTGCCGGGCACGACGCCGTGCCGCTCGAGGTGGCCGAGGAACGCGTCGTAGTGCTCCTGGGTGGCGAAGTCCTTCGTGGACCGTCCGGAGCGCAGGGCCAGGTGGTGCTGGGCGCCCCAGCCGCAGAACATCGGCTGCCGCCAGTGGTCCGGGACTGCCGTGCGCGGGCGGGGCGCGAGGCCGCGGTCGACGAGCAGGTCGCGGTGCGCGCGCAGGGCCGCGGGCGGGCTGTCGTGGCCGAACTGGACGACCACGGCCGGCAGCGTGAGCTCACCGTGCACATGGGTGTGGCCCTCGTAGTCCAGCCGCAGCGAGAACCCGTCGGTGCCCGCGGCGTAGTGCAGCGACGTGAACGTCTGGGCCTCGACCGGGGCGGCGAGGCCCAGCGCGGCCCACTCGCGCTCGTCGGTGGTCACCGCGAGGCACCACGGCGCGGGCGCGAAGAGCCACCGCCCCACGCCGGGCTCGGCGCCGTCGCCGACCACGCCGATGACGGCCGGCTCGACCGCGGGCCGCCCGATCCGGCGCGGGTGGTCGGGGTTGGGCGAGTACACCGTGCGCAGGGCGGAGCCGCTGGGCAGGAACCCCGCCGGGGGGCGGTGGCCGCCGAGCAGGTGCGCGGTCAGCACGTCGCCGGTGCCGCGCACGGTGGTTCGCAGCTCCAGCCGGTCGCCCGCGCGCTCGAGCACGGTGACCCGCTCGAGCCAGCGCGAGCTCGCGCAGCGGACCTCGATCCGGTCGCCGTCGCGGGTGACCGAGGGCGTGCCGAGCGTCTCGTCCGGCCCGGTCAGGGTGTCCACGGAGGACAGCAGGCGCAGCCGGAACCACAGCCGGCCGTCCGCGCCGCGGACCTCGGCGACGAGCCGGCCCGGGTCGAGCCCGAGCTCGATCACGTCACGTCCACGAGGGCTTCCGCCTGCTGGCCGAACCGGCACGAGCCCACGGTGTAGTCCGCGCCGACGCGGGCCCGGCGGACGTGCTCGCCCGCCGGCGGGCGGACGGCGAACTCGAACGTCGTGTGCGCGCGGCCGGCCACCGTGGCGCTCGCCTCGGCCGGCGCGCACCGCCAGCCCTTCGGCACGACCAGCCGCACGGCGACCGTGTCCGCCTCGGTGAACGGGTTGCGCGCCTCGACCTCGAGCGTGAGCGGCTCGCCGGCGGCGACCGTGGCCTGGTAGGGCCGGATCCACACGCCCGTCCCCTCCGCGTCGAAGTCCACATCGGACAGCGGGAGCAGGTCGCGGTGCAGCCGGGCGAGCTCGGCGCCCTTGACCGCGAGGTGGTCGAGGTAGGCGTCGTCGACCTCGCGGGGCAGCCAGTGCCCGCTGATCATCAGCTGCGGCGCGAGCTTGCGGTACAGCTCGGCGCTCGCCACGAAGTCGTCGATGCGGAAGCGGTTCTTGTACTGCAGGTTCAGGATCTCCGGCTCGCCGGCCTGCCAGGTCGTGGACTGCTGGTCGCCGGTCGCCACCACGCGCCGGCCGTCCACCTCGAAGGCGATGGCCACGGCGTAGAGCGTGTGGCCGGGCAACGGGTAGGCGGTCAGCTCGTACTCGTGCCAGCGCACCGCGAGGCCGGCGTCGAGCACCCGGTCCACCGGGATCGGGTCGTACCACAGGCAGGGCAGGTCGTAGCGGTTCGGCGCGACCAGCACGTCGGCGACCGCGCGCTCACTCCAGATCTGCGTGCCCTCGACCTCGCGGAGCAGGTTGAACCCGGCCACGTGGTCGTCGTGGTAGTGGGTGGGCATCGCGACCTCGACGCGGTCGACGCCGAAGTCGCGGCGCAGCCGGCCCAGCGACGGCAGCCAGGGCCGGCGCGAGGAGCGGTCGTCGCCCACGGGCAGCCCGGCGATCATGTCGAGCCCGTAGTCGATCAGCAGCGCATTGCCGGTGTCGGACAGCAGCACGTAGCTCGTGGCGAAGCTCGTCCGGTTGCGCAGCAGGTGCGAGCTCAGCACCTCGAACGGGCGGTCGTACTGGTCGCGCGGGTCCCACGGCTCGTCGCGCCGCGAGTCGGCGAAGGCGCGCAGCCGCAGCTCCAGCAGGTCGAACGCCGGCCGCGGCTCGGCGATGGGTTCGCCGTGCGCGGGGAGTACGAGGTCCGGCCCGCGGGCCTGCAGCTCGTAGAGGGACAGCACGGTCGCGTACAGGCCCTCGATCGCGTTGTAGGACCACTGCAGCGCGGCCGCCGACCAGACCTTGCCCGGCCCGAAGATCAGGTCGCCGGTGAACGCGAGCCGCCGGCCGCCGACGTCGACCAGGTAGGTCTCCGAGCCGAGCGTGTGCCCCGGCGTCGGCAGGGTCAGCACGTCGAACCCGCCGAACCGCCGGGTCCGGTACTCCGGCACGGTCCCGGTGACCGGCACGGGCTCGAGCAGGGAGAACCGGTCCTGGCGCAGGTCGTAGTAGTTGGTGAGGGCCCGGTGCTGCCAGTGCACGTCGACCCGGTCGAACAGGTCGCGCTCCGAGGGCGGCACCCAGATCCGCGCGCCGTGCGCCACCGCCCGCGACAGGCCCTGCGCCTGGTCGCGGTGGTGGTGGGTGAGCAGGACGTCGGTGACCCGGTCGGCGCCGAGGTCGTCGAGGTGGTCGAGCACCGCGCCGTCACCGAAGTCGATGAGGACGGCCTCCCGGTCGCGGACCAGCGCGTAGACGTTGCAGGTGTCGCGGAACAGGTGGACGCCGTCGGCAACCCGGGTCACGGCCACGAAGGTCTCCTCGGTCGGCGTACCGCAGCCACGTTGCCACAAGTGGTGGAGAAACGTCCACTTGTTCGCACAACACCGGCCCGCGCCTCGACCCGTTCGCGTTCGCCGTCCCGTTGATCACCCGGTCGCGCCGGCCGCCGTGGCTACTGCTGTGTCTACTGCTGTGTCTACTGAGGACAACCAGGGCCGGCCGGCCTCGAGGTCGAGCAGGAACCGCTTGCGCCGCAACCCGCCCGCGTACCCGGTGAGCGCGCCGCCCTTGCCGAGCACGCGGTGGCACGGCACCACGACGCACAGCGGGTTGCGCCCGACCGCGGCGCCGACGTCGCGCGCGAGCGCCGGGTCGCCCAGGTCGCGGGCGATGTCGCCGTAGGTGGTCGTCTCCCCGTACGGGATCGCGGCGATCCGCTGCCACACCGCGCTCTGGAACTCGTCCCCGTCGGCGCGCACCGGGAGGTCGAACGCGGTGCGCTCCCCGGCGAAGTACTCGCCGAGCCGGCTGGTCGCCGCTGCGAAGCCCCGGTCGTCCCGCGGCCCGAACGTGGCCGGGTCCGGCCGGTACCAGTGGTGTGCGAAGTAGAGCCCGACGAGCTCCTCGCCGTCGGCGACGAGCGTGAGCTCGCCGATCAGCGACCCGGTGACCGTGTGCCTGTACGTGTGCCTGTTCGTCGACATACCTGGTAGACGCGCGGGCACCGCATTTCGTGAGATTCCGGTCCATTTGAAGGCGCTTACACAGAGTGAGACGGAAATTACGGCGTCACTCGGATGCGGGGCTGTGATTGATCTCTACTACCGCCACACTTGTCCGGGGTCCGAGTCCGCTTGGAGGAATCCGCCGGTGGCTCCGCGAACAACACGGCGCACATCTCAGTCGCGTCACGACGGCACCGCGACGCGGTTCCTGTCCGTCGCCGCCGACCTCATCGACGCCTACCTGCAGGAGGAACCGGTCGCGCCGGATCGCCTGGCGCACATCAGGTTTCCCGCCGCGCTCGACTGGCTGCAGGTCGAGGACGTGATCCGGCTGGCGCCCTCGCGCGGCCCCGGTTCGAGCCGGCGCGCATTCTTCAGCCGCTGGCCGACGCGCGCGGAATTCCTGCCCGACGCGGTCGTCTACGCGTTGCTGCGGGATTCCGAAACTCCGGCACTGGAACCCGCCGCGCCGCTTTCCCGCGCGGTCATCAATGCCGCCGACGAGCTGCTCGCCGGCCTGGTCCGGCATCCGCGGAGTTTTCTCGTTCTCCACCTCGCGCCGCTGCTGCCCCGGCACCCGCAGCTGGCCGGCGCGCTGGTGCCGGCCTCGCGCGCGGCGACCGGCGTGTGGCTCGGCATCTACCGCCGCCTCGCGCACGGGCTCGACCTGGTGATGCGTCCGGAGTGGACTCATCAGCGGATGTCGTCGGTGCTGCAGGCCATGCTGGACGGCTTCGTCCTGCGCCACCGCACCCACCCGGACGAGGGCGGCGCGTACCGCTGGCAGGGCGCGAGCGTCCTCGCCGACGCGATCATCGCGTTCCTGCTCGGTGCCGTCGACTGGGACCTGACCGGCCAGCCGGGCCGGGCCGCGCTCGATCTGCTCACCCGGGACTGAAGACGCCATGATGTGCGCATGACGCAACGCGCACTCGTCCTCGGCGGCGGCGGGATCACGGGGATCGCCTGGGAGTGGGGCATCCTCGCCGGGCTCAAGGCGGCCGGCGTCGACCTCGGCGGGACGGATCTCGTCGTCGGCACGTCCGCCGGCTCGGTCGTCGGCACGCAGGTCGCGGCCGGGATGGACATCGAGGCGTGCTACCAGGTCCAGCTGAAGCCGCCGGCCGACGAGGTCACCGCCAGCCTCGGCGCGGGGCTGCTGCTGCGCTACGGGCTGGCGATGGTCACCCCACCGCGCGTGCCACGCAAGATCCGCGAACGGATCGGCAAGATCGCCATGAACGCGCACACGGTCCCCGAGGCCGAGCGGGTCGGGGTGATCGAGTCGCGGCTGCCGGTGCGGGAGTGGCCGGACACGCCGCTGCGGCTCACCGCGGTCGACGTCGAGACCGGCGAGTTCCGCGTGTTCGACCGCGCGGCCGGCGTGTCGCTGGTCCTGGCCGTCGCGGCGAGCTGCGCGGTTCCGGGCGTGTGGCCGCCGGTCACGATCGAGGGACGGCGGTACATGGACGGCGGCGTCCGCTCCGGCGCGAACGCCGACCTCGCCGCCGGGTACGAGCGGATCGTCGTGCTCGCCCCGCTCCCCCGCGGCATGGGCGCCGGCGCGGTGAGCCAGGTCAAACTGCTGAGCGAGCGGTCGACCGTCGAGCTCGTGAGCCCGGACACGGCGGCGCTCAAAGCGATCGGCCACAACGTTCTCGACCCGGCCCGGCGCGCGGACGCCGCACGGGCCGGGCTCGCGCAGTCGGCGTCCGTCATCGATCGGGTGCGTTCGGTATGGGAGTAGCTCCGCAGCGCGCCCGGAGGGATACGGTGAGGGCATGAACTCCCCGACGGTTTCGCCGAGCCAGGTCCCGGTCGGAGTCGACCCGAACCGGCCGAGCATCGCCCGCGTTTACGGCGGGTTTCTCGGCGGGAAGACCGTGTACGAGGTCGACCGGCAGGTGATGAAGAAGATCAACGCCGCGGTACCGGAGGCGGTGGACATCGCACGCGGCAACCGCGGGTTCCTCAACCGCGCGTGCCGTTTCCTCACCGTCCAGGCCGGGATCGACCAGTACCTCGACTGCGGCTCGGGGCTGCCGGCCGCCGAGAACACACACGAGATCGTGCAGCGCAACAACGAAGAGGCGCGCGTGGTCTACATCGACAACGACCCGGTGGTCCTCGCGCACGGCCGCGCGCTGCTCGAGAGCAACGACAACGTGCACATGGTGTCGGCGGACATCTTCCGGCCGACCGAGGTGCTGGAGAACGAGATGGTGCGGCGCAGCATCGACTTCTCCCGCCCGGTCGTACTGCTGCAGGTCGGCACCCTGCACCACCTTGAGGGCGAGGGCGGCCCGGCGGTGATGAAGCAGTACATCGACGCGCTCGCGCCCGGCAGCTACGTCGTGTTCTCGCACTTCTTCGACCCGCAGGTGCCGGAGCTGAGCGAGATCGCCCGGCGGATCGAGAGCATCCTCGTGAACGGCCCGATGGGCGCCGGCCGGTTCCGCACACGCCCGGAGATCATGGAGATGCTCGACGGGCTGGAGCTGATCAAGCCCAACGCCACGGCCGAGCCGGACCTGGCCCCGTGCGACGACTGGTGGCCGGACGGTCCCCGGCTGACGCCGCTGAGCAAGGCGGCGCAGTGCATCGTGGGTGCGGTGGGGCGCAAGCCGTGACGGACACGGTGCTCGTGCGCTACATCGTCCACGACGTCGATGCGGCGCTGGAGTTCTACACGGGCAACCTGGGCTTCTCCGAGGTCATGCACCCGGCACCGACGTTCGCCATGCTGGCCCGCGGCGCCCTGCGCCTCGCGCTCTCCGCGCCGAGCCAGCAGGGCGGCGGCGGCCAGTCGATGCCGGACGGCCGGGTGCCCGAGCCGGGCGGGTGGAACCGGATCTCGCTGGACGTGTCGGACATCGAGTCCGAGGTCGACCGCCTGCGCGCCGCGGGCGTCCCGTTCCGCAACGAGATAGTGACGGGCGTCGGCGGCAAGCAGATCCTGCTGGAGGACCCGTCCGGCAACCCGGTCGAGCTGTTCCAGTCCACGCGCTGACCGGGGCTTTGGCGGACGGGCGCGATCGAAGCCCGTCCGTTTGACGGCGCGCGTGGCGAAGATCGTCGCCTGAGCGCGCCGCCCGCGCGCTAGCGTTGGCACCGATGGAACCGGGTGACCTGCTCGCCGGACGCTACCGCCTCCTCTCGCTCGTCGGCCGTGGCGCGATGGGGATCGTGTGGCGGGCCCGCGACGAGCGGCTCGACCGCGTGGTGGCGGTCAAGGAGCTGCTCCTCGAGGCCTCCGCCGACGACGCGAAGGCCGAGGAGGCGACCGCGCGCGCCATGCGCGAGGGGCGCATCGCCGGGCGGGTCAAGCACCCGAACGCGATCGCGGTGCACGACGTCGTCGAGCACGACGGGCGCCCGTGCCTCGTCATGGAGTACCTGAAGTCGGAGAGTCTCGGCGCGCTCATCACCGCTCGCGGGCACCTGCCGCCGGACGAGGTGGCGGCGATCGGCGTGCAGGTGGCCGGCGCGCTGGCCGAGGCACACGCGGCGGGCATCGTGCACCGGGACGTCAAGCCGGACAACGTGCTCATCACCGCGACCGGGACCGCGAAGATCACCGACTTCGGCGTGTCCCGCGCGGCCGGCGACGCGACGGTGACCGCGACCGGCTTCATGGCCGGCACGCCCGCCTACCTCGCTCCGGAGGTCGCTCTCGGCCAGGACGCGGACACCCGCTCGGACGTGTTCTCCCTCGGCGCCACGCTCTACGCCGCCCTCGAGGGCTTGCCGCCGTTCGGCGTGGACGAGAACGCGATCG
>NZ_DATBKY010000129.1:0-2905 GCF_036555685.1 Actinophytocola sp.
CCACACTGCTCCCCGACTACATGATCCCCGCACGCATCCTCGTCCTCGACCACTTCCCCCTCACCACCAACGCAAAAGTCGACCGCCGAGCACTCCTCACCCTCGCCCAAAACACCCACCAACCACCCACCACACCCACCAACACACCCACCACCACACCCACCGACACACCCACCACCGACACCCAACGCCGCATCGCCACCCTCTGGACCGAGACACTCAGCCTCGACCGGCTGTGGTCCGAGCTCCTCGGCCTGGACCGGATCGGCGTCCACGACGACTTCCGGGACCTCGGCGGCGACTCCCGGCTGGCGATGGTGCTCGTCCGGCGCATCCTCGAGGAGTTCGGCGCGGTCGCCCGCCCCACGGAACTGCTGCGCTGCCACACCGTGGCCGAGATGGCGGCCTGGCTCGACGAGCACGCCACCGGCCGACCGGAAGCCGGCGCGGCCGGCACCGCCCCGGCCGGCACCGAAGCCGCGCCGCTCTCGTACGGCCAGGAAGGGCTGTGGCGCCTGCAGCAGCTCAACCCCGCCGGCCACGCGTTCGCGATTCCCATCGCGCTGCGGGTCAGTGGGTGCCGGGCCGCGGCGGTGAGGGCCGCACTGGCCGACGTGCTCGCCGCGCACGAGGTGTTCTCACTCGAGCTAGGGTCCGACGACAGCGGGCCGTGGCAACGGGTGTCCTCGACCGCCGTCGGCCCGGTCCCGGTCCAGCCGGACGTGGTCGCAGAGGCGGAGCTGGAGCAGCGCCTGCGGTCGGCCTACGAGCGGATGGCCGCGGCGATCCGCGCCCTCGAGGGCCGGCCGTGGCGTGCGGAGATACTCACCCTCGCGGCCGACGAGCACGTCGTGCTCCTCGTGTGCCACCACGTGATCGTCGACGGGTACTCCGTGCCGCTGCTCACCCGGGATCTGG
Organism: Actinophytocola sp.; assembly: GCF_036555685.1. Classification (GTDB taxonomy): domain Bacteria; phylum Actinomycetota; class Actinomycetes; order Mycobacteriales; family Pseudonocardiaceae; genus Actinophytocola. Next base: position 919 of record NZ_DATBKY010000129.1, read on the forward strand.
TCGACGCGCTCGGCGGGAGCGGCCCGGCGCCCAGCCGCGGCCAGCTGTCGTTCGCCCGCGCACAGCGGCAGCGGGCCGGCGACGCGGACTGGGAGCGGGACCGCGCCTACTGGCGGCAGACACTGATCCCGTCACCCGGCGCGCTGGAGCTGCCGTACGACCGGCCCAGAACGACCACGCAGCCGGGTGCCGGCGCCACCTTCGCCCACCAGGTACCGGTCGCGGAGCTGGCCGAGCGGTTCAGCGTCACGCCCTTCGTCGTCGTGCTCGCGGCCGCCGGCTGCCTGGCGTACCGGTACAGCGGCCAGAACGACTTCGTGATCTCGGTTCCCGCCGCGGTGGACCGGATGGAGCCCGAGTACGCCGGCACGGTGGGCTACTTCGTGAACATCCTGCCCATCAGGTTCCACATCGAGCCGGACGCCGGCTTCGACCGCGTGCTGGCCGACACGGCACGCACGCTCGACGACGCGATGGCGCACGGCGCCCTGCCGTTCGAGGCGCTCATCCCGAGCGAGGGCGCCCAGCGCATCGACGACGCCCGCGCCTTCACCCGGGTCATGGTCGCGCAGCACATCGGCGTGGCGCCGCAGCGTGGCCTCGACGCGATCACGGTGGCCGAGCAGGGGTTCGAGACCGGCACGGCGAAGTACGAGCTGAGCCTGTTCGTCGACCATCGCCCGGACGGGACCTGGCTGCGGTGGGAGTACGCCGATCAGCTCCTCGACCGCGGCACCGTCGAGGCGTGGAGCGAGGCACTCGAGCTGCTCCTGCGAGAGGTCGGCGCCGATCCCGGCCGGGCGGTCGGCAGCGTCTCGCTGCTCACCGAGCGGGACCGCGCGATCGTCGCCGCGGCCAACCGCACCGCGACCGCGTACCCCGCCGACCGGAGCGTGCTGGACCTGTTCGACGAGCAGGTTCGGGAGCGACCCGACGCCGTCGCGGTCGAGACCGCCTCCCGCACGCTGACCTACCGCGAGCTCGCGGCGTGGTCCACCCGGCTCGCGGCCGTGCTGCGCCGCCTGATGACCGGGCCCGAAGAGCCGGCGATCGTCTTCACCGGCCGGACCGTCGAGTTCGTCGTCGGCGTGCTGGCGGTGCTGCGCGCCGGTGGGTCGTACGTGCCGGTGGACGGCCGGAACCCGGCAGATCGGCTGCGCCGGCTGTGCGATCTCGCCGCCGCCCGGATCGCCGTGGCGGCACCGGAGAACGTGGCACTGCTCCCGGACGCCGTGACCGTGGTCGACCCCGCGTCCACACCGGACGGTGCACGGCCGGTTTTGCCGGCCCGGACACCGACCTCGCGTGCCTACGTGATGTTCACCTCCGGGTCCACCGGCACGCCGAAGGGTGTCGAGATCACCGACAGGTCGATCGTCCGGCTGGTCCGCGACCAGAACTTCGCGACCTTCGGTCCCGACGACGCGTTCGTCCTCGCCTCCAACGTCGCGTTCGACGCCGCCACCCTCGAGATCTGGGGCGCGCTGCTCAACGGTGGCCGGCTGATCGTCCCGGACGAGTCGGTCCCCTACGACCCGCGGGAACTGGTCCGCCTTATCGGCCGGCACGGCGTGACGGCCGGCTTCTTCAACCCCGCGGTGTTCCGTTCGATGCTCGAGGCGAGCGCCGAGGACCTGCGCGGCATGCACACGATCATCCTCGGCGGTGAGGCCGTGCCGAGCGCCCTGCTCGTGCAGGCGTCGGAGGTGCTCGGCCACGGCGTGTTCGTGAACGGCTACGGCCCCACCGAGAACACGACGTTCTCGTGCTGCCACCGCCTGACCGAGCCGCCGCGGCCGGGACGGCCCGTCCCCATCGGCAAACCGATCGCGAACTCCACCGCCATGGTCGTCGACGACGGTTTCGTGGAGGTGCCCGTCGGCGTGGTCGGCGAGATCGTCGTCGGCGGCGCCGGACTCGCCCGCGGCTACCTCGGCAACCCCGAACTCACCGCCGAACGCTTCATCACCCGACCCGACGGCACCCG
>NZ_DATBKY010000130.1:0-1685 GCF_036555685.1 Actinophytocola sp.
GTGGTACGCCCGGCTGCCTACCATGTTCGCCGCCGCGGCCGCGCTGTTCACCAGCGCGGACGACCGGATGCTGCTGGTCAAGCCGAACTACCGGAATCACTGGTCGCTGCCGGGCGGGATCCTCGAGCACGGCGAGCCGCCGCACGAGGGCTGCCGCCGCGAGGTAAAGGAGGAACTCGGCCTCGACATCACGCCCGGGCAGCTGCTCGTGGTCGGCTGGGCCGGCCCGCACGGAGCGCGACCCAGGCCGGTCGTGCACTTCGTCTTCGACGGCGGAATACTCGCCGATGACGCGCCCATCCAGCTGCAGGAGGACGAACTCGACGAGTTCAGGTTCGTCGAGCCGACCGCCCTGGACGACTACCTGCCGCCGATCATCAGCACGCGGGTTTCCGCCGGGCTGCGCGCCCGTGACGACGGGGCGACCGCCTACCTGCCCTGGACCGAGCCTTAGCCGACCCGGGACGCCGCGGGTCCCGACCGGACCTGGAGCTGGTCGAGCAGGGTCGCGGTGGCGGCCGCGACGGCGTCGACCGCGTGGCCGAACGCCTCGGCGTTGTGCCCGGCAGGGGCGCGGAAACCGCTGATCTTACGCACGTACTGCAGCGCTGCGGCGTGGATGTCCTCGTCGGTCACCCGCTCGGCGTACGGCGGGCGCAGGGTCTTGATGCTTCGGCACATGTTCTTGACGTTACCTGGGATTAATCCAGCCCTAGCAGTCCCTCCAGGCCGACGGTCAGGCCGGGCGGGAGGGAGCCGATACTGCGGACGGCGAGCAGCACCCCGGGCATGAACGAGCCGCGGTCCAGCGAATCGTGCCTGATCGTGAGCGTCTCCCCGGTCCCGCCGAACAGCACCTCCTGGTGCGCCACCAGGCCCTCCACCCGCACCGAGTGCACGTGCACGCCGTCCACGCTGGCGCCGCGCGCGCCCGGCAGGGCCGACGCGGTGGCATCTGGCGGCGGCCCGAGGCCGGCCCCGGCCCTGGTCGCGGTGATCATCGACGCGGTGCGCAGCGCGGTGCCGGACGGTGCGTCGGCCTTGTTCGCGTGGTGCAGCTCGATCACTTCGGCGGAGGGAAAGAACCGGGCCGCCTGGACGGCGAACCGCATCATCAAGATGGCGCCGACGGAGAAGTTCGGCACGACCAGGACGCGCGCGTCCGGGTGCTCGGGGAGCCAGCCGCGTACCTCGTCGAGCCGGTCCTCGCCGAACCCCGACGTGCCCACGACCGCGTCCACATCGTGCCGGACGCACCAGTGAAGGTTGGACATGACCACGCCGGGATGGGTGAAGTCGACCACCACGTCGCAGCCGGTCAGCCCGTCAAGCGCGTCACCCTGATCGACTTCGGCGCCGACCTCCAGGTCCGGCGCCTCGGTGACGGTCCGGACCACCTCGCGTCCCATCCGTCCCCGCGCACCGAGCACGCCGACCTTGGCCATGGCTGCCTCCTAGGTAGGTCAGGCCTGGAACGCGCTGGCGTCGTCGAACGGGCCGACGACGGCTAGGGCCTTGGGGCGGGTGAGGATATCGGCGGCGATCGCGCGGATGTCGTCGTGGCCGACGGAGTCGATCGCGGTGAGCACCTCGTCGACCGGTTCCAGCCGCGGGTAGACCAGCTCGGACTTGCCGAGGCGGCTCATCCGCGAGGACGGATCCTCCAGGCTGAGCACGATCGAGCC
>NZ_DATBKY010000131.1:0-5237 GCF_036555685.1 Actinophytocola sp.
TTCGCGGCGGCGTACTGCCCGGACGAGGCCGAACGCGACGACGAGGACCTCGGCGACGTCTACGAGTTCCATCCGCTCGCCGACAGCACCATCCACATCGGACCCTTCGAGGTCACGGCGACGACCGCGGTGCACCCGTGCGAGGCGTACAGCTTCCGCATCGTCCACGGTGGACGCTCGCTTGTGTACTCGGGGGACACCGGCCCGTCGCCCGCGCTGGACAAGCTGGCCAAGGGCGCCGATGTGGTGCTCGCGGAGGCGTCGTGGACCCACTCGCCCGCGCGCCCGCGCGACCTGCACCTGTCCGGCGTCGACGCGGGCCGGCTCGCGCAGACGGCGGGCACCGGCCGGCTCCTGGTCACCCACGTCCCACCGTGGACCGACGCGTCGGCCGTCCTCGCGGAGGCGACGGGCGAGTTCGCGGGCCCGGCCCAGCTCGTGGTGCCCGGCGAGTCCTTCGAGGTCTGAGTGTCATCTGACATGTAGCGACCGGCGTTCCTGCCTCATCCTCGGAGCTTCCACCGTTTCCGATCGGGGGTGTGGGGAGGCAGGACAATGCGCAGGTCAGGTGTGGTTCTCACCGTGGCGGCGGTGGTCGCCACGGCATGCACGGCGGCTCCGGTGCCCGACTCCGGCACGACCCGGGCGGCGAGCCCGACCCTCGCGTCGACAAGAGCGTCGACGGAGGCGTCGACAGAAGCGTCGACGCGGGCGATGACCGGCTACCTGGACGGTTTGGTGCGGACGCGGCAGTTCCGCGGGTCGGTCGAGGTACGCCTCGGCGATCGTGTCCTGCTGAGCCGCGGCTTCGACACGGCCGGGAACGGCAAGCCCAACGGTCCGGACACCCGGTTCGTGATCGGATCGATCACCAAGCAGTTCACCGCGCTGGGCGTGTTGCTGCTGCAGGAGCAGGGCAGGCTCCGCGTCCGGGACCGGGTATGCGCCTATCTGCCGGACTGCCCGCCGGCCTGGCGCGCGATCACCCTCGACCAGCTGCTCACGCACACCTCCGGGCTGTACAACTTCACCGACATGGGGCCGGACGGGGGGCGGCGGTTCCTCGCCCGCATCGGCACCCGCACACCCTCGCCGGAACAGGTCACGGAGATGTTCGCCGGCCGCCCGCTCGAGTTCGCCCCGGGGACGCGGTTCAAGTACAGCAACTCGGGCTACGTGCTGCTCGGCCGTGTCGTCGAGAAGGTGGCCGGACAGGACTACGGGCATTTCCTGCGGAAGGAGATCTTCGAGCCACTCGGCATGTCCGACACCGGGTACACCCCGGGCGCGCCACCGCGACCGGACGACGCGATCGGCTACGCGACCTGGCAGCGCACCGCCGACACGTTCGACACATCGGTCTGGTTCGCGGCCGGCGGGATCTGCTCGACCGCGCCGGACATGGCCCGCTGGAACGACTTCCTGCTGACCGGCTCGCCCGCCCTGGTCGATCAGGACACCCTCGCCGACCTGCTCCGGCCCCGCCTTCCCGCGCCGCCGCTGGGGCAGTACGGCTACGGCATCATGACCCGCGGCAGCGGCGCGGCCACCGTGCACTTCCACGACGGCGGCGTGCCCGGCTTCGCGTCCTATGACGAGATTCGTCCGGCCGACCGGCTGTCGGTGACCGTGCTCAGCAATCTCGAGTCGGCCGACGGTTTCGAGGTCAGCAAAACCCTCGCGCTGATGGCGAAATAGGTCGACCTGATCGCCTTCTGCGTGCGGCTGTACAAGGCCGAGTGCGTCACCCGCTACGCCGAGCTGCGCGGCTCAGCCACCTGACCGGTGACGACGCCGCCGGCGGTGAGCTCGGGGACGGTCTCGGGCACCCGCTCGACGAGCTCGTCGCCGGACGGCGGGCGGCGCAGCAGCAGCCACGCGAGCATGCCGACCGGGATGATCAGCCAGCACGACAGCAGCCGGTACACCAGCACGGTCGCGGCCGCCGCGGCCTCGCCGGCGCCCGCCGACACCAGCCCGGCGAGCAGGCTGATCTCGATCACGCCGATGCCGCCTGGCGTCAGCGGGATCTGCCGCACGATCTGCACGGTCAGGTACACCGCGGCGAGCGTGGCGATGTCGACCGGCAGGCTGAACGCGCGGGCCGAGGCGTAGAGGCAGATCAGGTCGGTGAGCCAGTTCGCGATCGCCGCGGCGAGCGCGAGGCCCCAGTGCCGGCCGGGCACCGCGCGCGAGTTGGCGACCGCCTCGATGACCGGTCGCAACGCCGTGGCGGCCCGCGGCCAGCGCGACTCGATGCGCGCGAGCGGACTCGCGTGCGGGCGCGGGTGCGCGGGGTGGATCTGCCAGCTGGACTGCCAGGCGAGCAGCCCGACGAAGATCAGCAGGCCGAGCGTTACGACCGCGGAGACCTGGGTCAGCGCGGGGTGCGCACGCCACGCGTCACCGAGCCGCACGGCGACGGTCGCGAGCGCGCCGGTCGCGTACAGCAGGGCCAGCGCGACGAGCGACAGGATCCCCGACAGCACCATCACGGTGGCGGCCGTGCGCCGGCTCGCGCCCCCGGTGCGGAACTGCTTGAACGCGTACGCCGCGGAGATCGCCGAGCCGGCGGGCAGGCTGATCGCGATGGCCGAGCGGCTGTAGGCGAGGGCGAGCGAGCGGTGGCGGGTCATGTGGACGCCGAACGCGATGAGCAGGCGGCGCTGCTGGCGCGCGAACATGGCCATAGAGATCATCTCCGCGCCGGCCGCGACGGCGAGCCAGCCCGCGTCGGCCGTGCCCAGCGCGGCGGTCACGTCGGTAAGGCTCGGCAGCTTGTCGCGCAACGTCAGCACGGCGACGACCAGCAGCGCGATCACTACCGCGGCGCGCAGCACGGTCAGTGTTCGGTGACGCTCAGCCTTCCCACGCATTGCCCCCTCCAACATTTCATCACGTGATGAACTGTCCTCCGTGGGGGTGTTCGGGTCAATCCGAATTGGGGCTCTTTCGGGTGCCTGGCGGGAGACCTTCGCCACAGTCGTAGGGTTGCCCGGTGGCACGAAGCGATGGCAGGAACGACGACCAGCTCAGGGACATCAAGCTCACCCGCGGTTTTCAGCTGTGGCCGGCCGGATCGGTGCTGGTCGAGTTCGGCCGCACGCGGGTGCTGTGCGCGGCGAGCGTGACCGAGGGGGTTCCGCGCTGGCGCAAGGGTTCCGGTCTCGGGTGGGTCACCGCGGAGTACGCGATGCTGCCGTCCGCGACCAACACGCGAGGTGACCGCGAGTCGGTGAAGGGCCGGATCGGCGGTCGCACGCACGAGATCAGCCGGCTCATCGGGCGCTCGCTGCGTGCGTGCATCGACCTCGCCGCGCTCGGCGAGAACACGATCGTGATCGACTGTGACGTCATCCAGGCCGACGGCGGCACCCGCACCGCGGCGATCACCGGTGGCTACGTGGCGCTGGCCGACGCCATCACCTGGCTCGGTGCGGCCGGCCGGCTCGCCGACCCGCAGCCGCTGTCGTGCGCGGTGTCCGCGATCAGCGTGGGCGTGGTCGACGGCCGGGTGCGGCTGGACCTGCCGTACGAAGAGGACGCACGCGCCGAGGTCGACATGAACGTCGTCGCCACCGACACCGGCACGATCATCGAGGTGCAGGGCACCGGCGAGGGCGCGACGTTCACTCGGTCTACTTTGGACCAGATGCTCGACATGGCGCTCGCCGGCTGTGCGGAGATCAACGCGAAGCAGGCCGCGGTGCTCGCCGAGCCGTACCCCGGCACCCTGCCCGAGTCCGCGTCGAAGGCGGTCCGTTCGTGACGCGGCTGCTCGTGGCGAGCCGCAACGCGAAGAAGCTCGAGGAGCTGCGCCGGATCCTGGCCGGTGCCGGCGTGGAGGTGATCGGCCTCGACGACGTGCCGCCGTTCCCCGAGGCCCCGGAGACCGGCGCGACGTTCGAGGAGAACGCGCTCGCGAAGGCGCGCGACGCGGTGGCCGCCACCGGCCTGCCCGCGGTCGCCGACGACTCCGGCATCGCGGTCGACGCGTTGAACGGCATGCCGGGCGTGCTGTCCGCCCGCTGGGCGGGCAGCGCGAAGTCCGACCCGGCGAACCTGAAGCTGGTCCTCGAGCAGGTGGCCGACGTCCCCGACGAGCGCCTCACCGCGGCGTTCGTCTGCGCGGCGGCGCTGGTCCAGCCGGGCGGCGAGGAGGTCGTCGTGCGCGGCGAGTGGCCGGGCACATTGGTGCGCGAACCCCGCGGCACCAACGGGTTCGGCTACGACCCGATCTTCGTGCCGGAGGGGGAGACCCGCACGTCCGCGGAGCTGTCGTCGGCCGAGAAGGACGCGATCTCCCACCGCGGCCGGGCGTTGCACCAGCTGCTGCCACACCTGCGCGCGCTCACGGCTTAGGCGACCCCGGGCAGCCGGCCGTTCATCGCCGTCGCCGCCGCGGTGACCGACCGGGCCGCCGTCCGCCAGCCCGACCCCAGCGGGTGCTCGGTGAGCAGCACGACGATGTACCGGAAGCCCGGCCCGGCGAGGCCCGTGCTGTGCAGCACCATCGCGCTGCTGTTGCTGCCCCAGCCCTGCTTGATCGCCCACTCTGCGTGCAGCCCGTCCGGGATGCCGAAGTGCTGGTCGAACCCGTCCGCGGCCTGGCGTGGCGCGTTGGCGAGCGCGTCGACGATGAGCGTGCGGTCCGCGGGCGGCAGCTTCAGCACGTGGCGGTAGATCGCCACGATGTCCCGTGGCGTCACGACGACCTCGCCCCACCGGCCGTACGCCTCCGGCGGCCGCACGCCGGACAGGCCGAGCTCGGCGCTGGTCCGCGTCACGATCTGCGGGCCGCCGTACTTGACCCAGAACATGCTCGCGAGGTCGTCGTCGGACATCCTCAGCATCTCGGCGACCTGCTGTCGGGTGGGCCCGTCGGCGCCCTGCGCCAGCACGTCGATCGCGATCAGCAGCTTCACGAGGGAGGCGGAGCGGAACGGACGGTCGGCGTTGTACTCGAGGCGCAGCTCGCCGGTGGTCCGGTCGAACACCATGGCGCCGAGCGTCGTGCCGGGCTCCACGCCGGCCGCGGCCCTTTCCAGGATCCGGCCGGGAATGCGCGCGGGTAACTCCGGCCGCGGTTTCGGCTTCGTGTGCTTCCGCTCGGGCGCCGGGTTCTTCGGCATCGGCACGGGCGGCGCGCTCGTCGTGACGTTCGGCTGCACCGGCACCGGCGGGCCGGGCGGGGCGCCGAGGATGGCCGCGGGCTGACCGCATGCGACGGTCAGCCC
>NZ_DATBKY010000132.1:0-15661 GCF_036555685.1 Actinophytocola sp.
TCCGCGAGCCGCCAGGCCTGCTCCAGCTCCACGAACGCGCGCAGGAAGGCGGCCGCGAGCTCGGCCCGGCCGGCGGTCGCGCCGTGCTCGGCGAGCGAGGTGGCCGGCAGCCCACCGGGGCCGGCCGGCACGTCGTCCGGCAGGGCACCGACGTTCAGGCCGACGCCGACGACCGCGGCCTGCGCCGGGCCGTCCGGGGCGGCCTCGGACAGCACGCCCGCGCACTTGGCGCCCTCGATCAACAGGTCGTTGGGCCACTTGAGGCTCGCGTTGACGCCCGCCTCCTTGGCGACGTGCATGAGTGCGAGCCCCGCGACCATGCCGAGCGTGCCCAGCCGCGCGGCCGGCACGGTGGCCGGCCGCACCAGCACCGAGAGATACAGCCCGGTCCCGGGCGGGGAGACCCACGAGCGGTCCCGCCGGCCGCGGCCCGCGGTCTGCGTGTCCGCGATCAGCACGGTCCGGTCCGCGGCGCCGTCCCTGGCCGCGGCGAGCAGGTCGGCGTTGGTCGAGCCGGTACTGGCCACGACGTCCAGCGCGGCGTAGGGCCCGTTCGGCGCCACCAGATGTTCCCGCAGAGCCAGCACGTCCAACTCGGTCATGCCGGTCACGTTACTGACACCCCGGCTGCCTGCGTGGATAGGCTCGGTGGTCATGAGCAGTGCCACCGCACCACTCGGCGAGCCGCCCGCCGGCTCCGTCGATGCCACGGCCGACATCCACACCACCGCCGGCAAGCTCGCCGACCTCTACCGGCGCACCGAGGAGGCCGTCCACGCCGGGTCCGAGCGCGCGGTGGCCAAGCAGCACGCCCGCGGCAAGAAGACCGCCCGCGAGCGGATCGACATGCTGCTCGACCCGGGCTCGTTCGTCGAGCTGGACGAGCTGGCCCGGCACCGGTCGACGAACTTCGGGCTGGAGCGGAACCGGCCCTACGGCGACGGCGTCGTCGCGGGGTACGGCGAGATCGACGGCCGCCCGGTGTGCGTGTTCAGCCAGGACGTGACGGTGTTCGGCGGCGCGCTCGGCGAGGTGTACGGCGAGAAGATCGTCAAGGTCATGGACCTCGCGGTGAAGACCGGCCGGCCGATCATCGGCATCAACGAGGGCGGCGGCGCGCGCATCCAGGAGGGCGTGGTCTCCCTCGGGCTGTACGGCGAGATCTTCATCCGCAACACCCGCGCGTCCGGCGTGGTGCCGCAGATCTCGCTGATCATGGGCGCGAACGCGGGCGGGCACGTGTACTCGCCCGCGCTGACCGACTTCGTGGTGATGGTCGACCAGACCTCGCACATGTTCATCACCGGCCCGGACGTGATCAAGACGGTCACCGGCGAGGACGTCGGCTTCGAGGACCTCGGCGGCGCCCGCACGCACAACACGAAGTCGGGCAACGCGCACTACCTCGCCGCGGACGAGGACGACGCGATCTCCTATGTCAAGGAGCTGCTGTCGTTTCTGCCGTCGAACAACCTGTCCGATCCGCCGGTGTTCGAGGGCTTCGCGGAGACTGGCGCGGTGGCCGACTCGATCACCGACGTCGACCGGGAGCTGGACGAGCTGATCCCGGACTCGCCGAACCAGCCGTACGACATGCACGAGGTGATCAACCGCATCGTCGACGACGGCGAGTTCCTCGAGGTGCACCCGCTGTTCGCGCCGAACGTGCTGGTCGGCTTCGGCCGGGTCGAGGGCGCGAGCGTCGGGATCGTCGCGAACCAGCCGACCCAGTTCGCCGGCTGCCTGGACATCAACGCCTCGGAGAAGGCCGCCCGGTTCGTGCGCACGTGCGACGCGTTCAACGTGCCCGTGCTGACGTTCGTCGACGTGCCGGGCTTCCTCCCCGGCACCGACCAGGAGTGGAACGGGATCATCCGGCGCGGCGCCAAGCTGATCTACGCCTACGCCGAGGCGACCGTCCCCAAGGTCACGGTGATCACCCGCAAGGCCTACGGCGGCGCGTACGACGTGATGGGCTCCAAGCACCTCGGCGCGGACGTGAACCTCGCCTGGCCGACCGCGCAGATCGCCGTGATGGGCGCCTCCGGCGCGGCCAACATCGTGCACCGCAAGACGCTCGCGGCCGCCGCCGACCAGGGCGAGGACGTCGAGGAGCTGCGGGCCCGGCTGGAGCAGGAGTACGAGGACGCGCTGTGCAACCCGTACATGGCGGCCGAGCGCGGCTACGTCGACGCGGTCGTCCCGCCCTCGCACACCCGCGGCCACGTGGCCCGCGCGCTGCGCCTGCTGCGGGAGAAGCGCGAGACGCTGCCGCCGAAGAAGCACGGGAACATCCCGCTGTGAGCAGGGACGAGGCGCGGAGCGAACCGTTGGCACCGAGCGAACCGCACCTCCGGGTCGTGCGCGGCAACCCCGACGACGAGGAGCTCGCCGCCCTGACCGCGGCCGTGGTGGCGCTCGCGTCGGCCGGGACCCGGAAGAAGACGGAACCGAAGGCCCGGTCGCGGTGGTCGGAGCGGGGCGCGCTGCTGCGCGTCCCGCTGCGGCACGGACCGGGGGCGTGGCGCGCGTCGGCGTTCTGAGCCGCCAACCCCGAGGAATGACCATGAGAAGCCCATGGACGGCGATGTGGGCGCTGTGCGCGTGCTTCTTCATGATCATGCTCGACTCGACGATCGTCACCGTGGCGATCCCGGCCATGCTGAGCGGGCTGCGGGCCAACCTGAACGAGGTCGTCTGGGTCAACAGCGTCTACCTGCTGGCCAACACCGTGCCGCTGCTGCTCACCGGCAGGCTCGGCGACCGGTTCGGACCCAAGCGGGTGCTCGTCGTCGGGCTGGTGGTCTTCACCGGGGCATCGCTGTGGAGCGGGCTCGCGACCTCGCCGGGCGCGCTGATCGCCGCGCGCGCGATCCAGGGGCTCGGCGCGGCGGCGATGACCCCGCAGACGCTGTCGTTCATCACCCGGCTGTTCCCGCCGGAGAAGCGCGGGCTGCCGATCAGCGTGTGGGGCGCGGTCGCCGGCGTCGCGACGATCACCGGGCCGGTCGTCGGCGGGCTGCTGGTGGAGAACATCGGCTGGCGGTGGATCTTCCTGATCAACCTGCCGATCGGCGTGGCGAGCCTCGCCATCGCGTTGGTCGCGCTGCCGGACTGGCAACCCCACCGGGCGCTGCGGTTCGACGTGCTCGGCGCGACGCTGTGCTCGCTCGGCCTGCTGCTGGTGGTGTTCGGCGTGCAGAACGGGCAGCACTATCACTGGGGTCCGGCATTCGGTCCGGTCACGGTGGTGCACCTGATCATCGTCGGGCTGGTGCTGCTCGGGCTGTTCACGTGGCGGCAGCTGTCGTTCCGCCGGTCCCGTACCGATGTCGAGCCGCTGGTACCGGCCGGCCTGTTCACCGGCGGGACGTTCGGCGCGGCGAACCTGACCCACGCGGCCATGGGCTTCGCGACGACGGGGATGTTCCTGCCGCTGGTGCTGTACCTGCAGACCGTGCTGGGCCTCTCGCCGCTGGCGTCGAGCGTGCTGGCCCTGCCCATGGCGATCGCGGCCGGGATCACGGCGATGCTCGCGGGGGCGCTGTGGACGCGGATCGGCGCGCGCACGTTGATCATGTGCGGGCTGCTGACGCTGGCCGTGGGCACCGGGTTCCTGGCGTGGCTGTCCGAACCGGAGATCGAGCCGGCGGCGCTGATCCCCGGGCTCGTCGTGGCCGGCCTCGGGATCGGCTGCGTGTTCGCGCCGCTGACCGCGGCGGCCACGGCGCGGCTGCCCGCGGAGATGGTCGGCGCGGCGTCGGGCGTGTTCAACACGTCGCGGCAGGTCGGCGGCGTGCTCGGCAGCGCGGCCGTCGGGATGCTGCTGCAGGTGGGCGTGGCGTTCGCGGTACCGGACGCGGCGCGGCGGTTCGCCGAGCGGCTGCCGCCGCGCTACCGCGAGGAGTTCGTCTCGCGGATCACCGACGCGGCGAACACCGCGAGCCAGTTCGACGAGGCACCGTCCGTGCCGTCCAACGTGGACCCGGACGTGGCCGACATCGTGCGGCGGATCGTGCTGGACGTGTTCCACGACGGCTTCACGGTCGCCGCGAAGGCGAGCCTGATGCTGCCGATCGCGGTGCTGCTGCTCGGCGTCATCGCGGCGGCGGGGATTCGCGTGCCGCGGCTGGCGCGGCCGAAGGAGAAAGTCGGCTAGGGTCGGCGCCCGTGCAGCTGGTACTCGCCTCCCAGTCCCCCGCCCGGCTCCAGGTCCTGCGCGGCGCCGGCATCGAACCGGTGCAGTACGTGTCGGGTGTGGACGAGGACGCGCTCGCCGCGTCGCTGCCCGGGCCGACACCCGAGCAGCTGGTCGCCGCGTTGGCGGAGGCGAAGGCCCGGACGGTCGCGGAGGCGGTGGCGGGGCAGCACCCGGACTCGGTGATCGTGGGCTGCGACTCGATGCTGGCGCACGACGGCGTGCTGGTCGGCAAGCCGGGCACGCCGGACCGCGCGCGGGAGCGGTGGATGCTGATGGGCGGCGGCGCGGGCGTACTGCTGACCGGGCACACGGTGCTGCGCATCCAGAACGGCGTCCTGGGCGCGCTGGCGAGCGGCACGGCCCAGACGACGATCCGCTTCGGCGCGCCCAGCCCGGCGGAGATCGACGCGTACATCGCCACGGGCGAGCCGATGGAGGTCGCGGGCGGCTTCACCCTGGACGGCTTCGGCGGCTGGTTCGTGGACGGCGTGGACGGCGACCCCTCCAGCGTGATCGGCATCAGCCTGCCGCTCACCCGGCGGCTGCTGCTGGAGGTCGGCGTCTCGGTGGTCGACCTCTGGGCCCGCCGCTGATCAAAGCCGCTGATCAAAGCCGCTCGTCACGGCCGCTAGTCACATCGGGAGAGCTCGTCCGAGCGGAGGTCGATGTTCGGGTAGCCCGGCAGGGACTCCAGCGAGCCGTAGTTCTGCGTGCAGCCGGCCTCCCTGCTCGACATCGTGAAGACCTGGGCGAAGACCGGCCGGCCCGTGCAGTCCGGGAGCGACGCGCGGTCGCAGTCGTGCTGGACCGCCACCACCTCCGGGCCCACGTCGGCCGTGATCTGGGCCAGTGCCAGGTAGCCGGCGTCCGACACGAACGGCTTCGCGAGCGAGCTCCATTTACCCGACCGGCCCACCACCACCTGCCCGGCCGTCCCGCCGTCGTAGGCGCCGCGCACCACGCACGCCGACAGCGACCCCGGCACACACTGCAGCGAGTTCCTCGTCAGCGTCGCGCCCATGTCCGTGATCGTCACCTCGATCACGTCGCTGGACCCCGGCCCGCCGATCCGCAGCCGGCCCGACTTCGCCCCGCGGTCGGCGATCAGCTCGATCGTCGTGCCGGCCACCGGGGTGCTCGCGAGCACCGTGCACGGGCGTACCAGGCAGCCGTCCACGCCGACCGACGACGTGGGCGCCGACGAGGGCTGCGACGCGGGTGACGGGTGGTCGGCGAGCCGGTTCGCCGCGATCAGCGCACCGCCCGCGACCAGCGCGGACGCGACGGTCGCGACGATGACCGCCCACGGTCTGCGGCTACCCGCCACCGCCCGCCTCCCTCCGCGCCGGCGTGAGCTTGCTCTCGGCCCCTGAGCCCCTACTGGTCCGTAGACTCCCGTAGAAGTATCAGTATCGACGAGGAGTAGGGCGTGCCCGAGCTCAGCAAGGTACTCATCGCCAACCGCGGGGAGATCGCCGTCCGGGTCATCCGGGCGTGCCGGGACGCGGGCCTGCGCAGCGTCGCGGTGTACGCCGACCCCGACCGCGACGCGATGTTCGTCCGGCTGGCCGACGAGGCGTTCGCCCTCGGCGGGTCGACCGCCGCGGAGAGCTACCTGAACATCGAGAAGCTCCTCGACGTCGCCCGGCGCGCGGGCGCGGACTCGGTGCACCCCGGCTACGGTTTCCTGTCCGAGAACGCCGACTTCGCCCAGGCCGTGCTCGACGCGGGGCTCGTCTGGGTCGGCCCGGACCCGCAGGCGATCCGCGACCTCGGCGACAAGGTCACCGCCCGCCACATCGCCACGCGCGCGGGCGCGCCGCTGGTGCCGGGCACGAAGGAGCCGGTCGGCGGCCCGGACGAGATCCTCGCGTTCGCCGACGAGCACGGGCTGCCGGTCGCGATCAAGGCGGCGTTCGGCGGCGGCGGCCGCGGGCTCAAGGTCGCCCGCACCCGCGAGGAGATCCCCGAGCTCTTCGAGTCCGCCGTCCGCGAGGCGGTCGCCGCGTTCGGCCGCGGCGAGTGCTTCGTCGAGCGCTACCTCGACAAGCCGCGCCACGTCGAGGCGCAGGTCCTGGCCGACAAGCACGGCAACGTCATCGTCGTCGGCACGCGCGACTGCTCGCTGCAGCGCCGCCACCAAAAGCTCGTCGAGGAGGCACCCGCGCCGTTCCTGACCGACGAGCAGCGCGCCCAGATCCACACCTCCGCCAAGGCGATCTGCAAGGCGGCCGGCTACTCCGGGGCCGGCACCGTCGAGTACCTCGTCGGCCTGGACGGGACGATCTCGTTCCTGGAGGTCAACACCCGGCTGCAGGTCGAGCACCCGGTGTCGGAGGAGACCGCGGGCATCGACCTGGTGCGCGAGCAGTTCCGCATCGCCGCCGGGGACGCCCTGCGCTTCGACGCCGACCCGGCCCCGCGCGGGCACGCCATCGAGTTCCGCATCAACGGCGAGGACGCGGGCCGCAACTTCCTACCCGCGCCGGGCGTGGTCAGCCGGTTCGTGCCGCCGGACGGCCCCGGCGTGCGGGTGGACACCGGCGTCGAGTCGGGCACCGCGATCGGCGGGCAGTTCGACTCGTTGCTGGCCAAGGTGATCGTCACCGGCGAGGACCGCACCCAGGCGCTGGAGCGGTCGCGGCGGGCGCTGGACGAGATGGTCGCCGACGGCATGGCGACCGTGCTGCCCTTCCACCGCGCGATCGTGCGCGACCCGGCCTTCGTCGGCGACGGCACGTCGTTCGCCGTGCACACGCGCTGGATCGAGACCGAGTTCGACAACCGGATCGCGCCGTTCACCGGCGGCGCGGAGCCGGCGGCGGACGAGCCGCGGCAGACGCTGGTCGTCGAGGTCGGCGGCCGGCGGCTGGAGGTCTCGCTGCCGGGCGGCATCGCGGTCGGCGCGGCCGGTGGCGGGGACGCGGGCGCGGGCCGGGCCCAGCCACGCAAGCGCGGGGCCGGCAAGGCCGCCACGGCATCCGGCGACGCGATCACCGCGCCGATGCAGGGCACGATCGTCAAGATCGCGGTCGAGGACGGCCAGCAGGTCGACGCGGGTGAACTGATCGTGGTGCTCGAGGCGATGAAGATGGAGAATCCGGTGACCGCGCACAAGGCCGGCACGGTGACCGGGCTGGCCGTGAGCGCCGGGGAGACGGTCACCCAGGGCAGCGTGCTCTGCGAGATCAAGGACTGACCGGACGGGAGGATGCTTGGCTGAGATCAGGGTCAGCTCGGTCGAGCGCGACGACGCCATCGCGGCACTGGACGTCCACCGGTCGAGTGGGCGGTTGACCCAGGAGCAGTACGAGAACCGCGTGGAGCGGGCGATACGGGCGCAGACCCGTGCCGAGCTCGAGGCGCTCTTCGACGACCTGCCGGCACCCCACCCCGACCTGTCCGCCGCCGTGTCGCCGCGCCCGGCGCCGGTGGTGCACCCCGAGTGGCCGGGCGGGCGGGCGAGCACGCGCGCGAGCCGGATCATGGACGCGATCGGGGTGCTGTCGCTGCTCGCCGGCCTGCCGGTGGCGATCGTGCTGACGGCGGCCCAGGGCATGTGGTGGACGTTCCTGATCGTTCTCGGCGTCGCCGTGATCGCGATGGTCCTCGGCGTCGCGTTCATGGGCAGGCCGACCGAGGTCGCGCTGCCCGACGAGAACGGCGAGGACGGCGCCGATCCCGTTGGCTGAGAATGTCCTCAGCTGCGGACGTCTGTCACGGCTGGCACCCCGCGAGTCGCCGTACCATCGAGTTGTGAGCGAGCTTGCGAGAGAAGCAGTGTCACGGGGTGACCGCGAGCGGCCGGGCCGAGCCGGCGAGGCGCGGCCGTGAGTGAGTACCGGCCGTCCGACATCCGCATCAGCGACAGCGAGCGGGAGGACGCGCTGGGCAAGCTCGGCGAGCACATGAGCGCCGGCCGGCTCGACATCGACGAGTACGGCGAGCGATCCGCCCAGGTCACCGCCGCGAAGACGCGCGGTGAGCTACTCGACCTGTTCGGCGACCTGCCCGACCCGCGCCCCACGTTCGGCAAGCCTGCCCCGGCGGCCGACCCGGTGCCCGCCCCGCCGCGCACCGTCTCCTACGGCCAGCGGATCGGGCCGGTGCTGATCCCGATCATCGCGATAGTGCTCGCGATCGGCTTGATGGTCGTGTTCAAGGTCTACATCTTCTTCCTGCTGCCGTTCATCTTCTTCGCGATCTCCGGCTCCCGCTGGCGAGGCGCTGACCAGCGCGGACGCGACGACTACCGGCGCGCGATGCGCGCGCACCGCGACGCCGTGCGCGAACACCAGCGGCGGATGCGCGGCCAGTGGCGCGACGGTCGCTACTGAACGGGCCGATCGGCGGATTGTGGGCCGTACCCGGCCTTGCCAAACTCTGAAAAAGATCTCACGAAGTTCCGGTGAACAGTCGTATCCGAACGTCCGTAGCGGATAGGGTTCAACCGACCACAGGCGGTTCTGGTTGGAGGGCGGCGTGGCAGGCAAGATCGGGGGCGGGCACGGTCACGGCAGCGGCGGGGCCCAACACGCCGTGTCCGGCGACGGCCTCAGAATCGATCCGGAGGCCGTGCCGGCGTTACGCAGCGCCTTCGCGGACGCCCTCTCCCGCGTGGACGAGCAGCTGCGGCTCGCGAACCAGGAGCTGCGGGTCACCGCGTGGGCCAAGGACCCGGTGAGCCAGGACGCCGCGGTGCTGTTCAATGATCGGTCGGTCGACACGGCGGCGTCGGCGATCGACTCGCTGCGGGCCTACCGCGAGCAGCTGACCGTCGCGGTCGCCAACCTCGACAAGACGGCGCAGCAGTACCACGCGGTGGACCGGGGCAACGAGAGCGGCGTGAAGAAGGGGGACGGAGGCTGACCGGAGGGCGCGTCCGGTGAGAGGAACTCCAGAAGGCGTATCGCAGACAAGGGGCCGACCCAGTGACTCGACCTGCTGAGCAGCAAGGGAGCCAGCCCGCCACCTCGCCGGCGGACGGGGTCCGCTGGCGCGGGCACACCCACAAGGAGCTCTACCTGCTGCTGCACGACGGCCCCGGGGCGGCCGCGTCGGCGGAGCCCTCGCGGCGCTGGCAGGCCATCGCCACCACGATGAACGAGGTCGGCCAGGACCTGCAGAAGGCGCTCGAGCAGTCGGCCGCGAACTGGTCCGGTAAGGCGGCGGGGGCGGCCTACGACAAGCTGTCGACCACCGCGGCCTGGGCCGGCGAGACCGGCGCGGAGGCCGCGGCCATGCGTGCCTCGGTCGAGAACCAGGCCGAGCACATCGCGCGCGCCCGCGCGGACATGCCGGTGCCCGAGGACGTCCCGCCCGTGCAGCCCGACCCGACGCTCGCACCGGCCGTGCAGATCGCGAAGGCGCAGACCGACCTGGAGAACGCCGAGGCCACCGCGTCGTCCGCGGAGGAGCGCGCGTTCGAGGTCATGGCGGCCTACGAGCTGAACACGAACACCACGACCGGCGGCCTGTCGACGTTCACCGCGCCGCCGCAGCTGGACCACCACGAGGAGGTCCACGAGGGCCAGGAGGTCGGCACCCAGCACACGCACTCGTCGTCCGCGGGGCTGCTGGGCCTCGGCGGGCACGGCGGCGGGCACGGCCACCACCACGGCGGCGGGAACTGGCCGGGTACGAGCGGCCAGTCGTCGTCGTGGACGGAGCCCGACCGGCGGCCGGTGGTGCCGAGCCAGGGCGGGTTCAGCGGCGTGCTCGACCCGTTGCTGCTGGGCGGCAGCGACCGGTCCGGCTCGCGCTCGTCGCGGGGCAACGGCGGTTTCCATCTCGGCTTCGGCGGCTCGAGCGGCACGGGTGGCGGCGCCGGCGGCGAGTACGGCGGCGGTTCTGGTGGCTATGGCGGGAGCCCGGGCAGCGCCGGGGGCTCCGGCGGGTCCGGCTCCGGCTCCGGTGGCCCGGCCGCCGGTCCCAGCTCGGTGTCGAACGGCAGCTCGTCCAGTGCGTCGGCGCCCAAGGCCCCGCCGGCCGTCGGCGGCATGCCGTCGACCGACCTCGGGGCGGCGGCCGCGGGGCACGCCGCGGCCGTGCACTCGGCGAGCGCGGCGGCGACCCCGATGGCACCCACGGCAGGCGTGGGCGCCACGGGCGGCCAGGACCGGGTGGCGCTGCGCCGGTTCGGCATGGACGCGATCGGGTCCAACCAGTGGTTCGGCGACGCCGACGAGGCGGTCGTCGGCGAGCGCCCGCGGCGGCGGCGAGACTTCAAGGAGAACGAGCAGGTCACGGAGTCGGTCTCTATTCTCGGCGAGGAGCACAAGCTGCCGCCGACCGTTATCGGGGACGGCCCGACCGAACGCTGAACCGCTGGACCAGATGACCGCACCCTTTCCCTCGCTCGGGGAGCCCGCAGTCGACGAACCGGTGACCATCACCGCGCTCGAGTTCGACGTGCTCTGGGAGCACCTCGCCCTCGACGCGATGCCGCTGGTGCTGCGCGTGCCCTCGCCCGGCCGCACCGACGCCGAGCGGGCCAAGTTCGTCCGCCACGCGTGGGACGGCCTGGAGCGGCGTGGGCTCGGCCGGTCGGTCGACCTGTACCCGCGCCTGGCCCGGCTGCTCGGCCTGCTGCGCCGCCCGGACCGGGAGATCGACGGGCGGATGTGGATCGGGCACCACCTGCGCCTGTTCGTGGCGGCCACCGCGGACGAGGCGGTGCTCGCCACGCTGTCCGGCACGCAGCTGACGCTGCGCGAGGCGGACGCGTCCGGCCTGCCGCGGTACGCGCTGTCCGTGCTGCCGCCCGCACCGGCGGGCCACGGCCAGTCGATCACCCTGCGCACGGCCGACTTCGAGGAGGCGGCACGGGAGGCCACCGACCAGAAGCGGCTCGACGCGGCGCTGCGCTCGCGCGGCGTGCGCGAGTCGGACGCTGAGCAGCTGGCCCGGATGATCGGCGACGTGATCAACCAGGGGCAGTTCGGCAGCGCGGTACGGGACAAGTGGGGACGGCGGCAGCGGGCGGACCGCGTGATCAGCTTCTTCGACACGAAGGAAGGCCGCTACCTGCAGGTCCGCCGCGACAACGAGGCCGGCGAGGCGTGGACCACCATCTCCCCGGCGGACAACCGCCGCATGCTCCAGCACCTCACCACCCTCCACGACGAGCAGCAGCCGCCGACCTGATCGCGTCCGGGCTCTGCGGTGACTAGGTGGCTGGTTCGAGGAGCTCCGGGCGGGCCTCCGGGGCCGCCGCGCGGCGGGCGTCCGCGGCCTGGTCGTCGGGTTGGGTCTGGGAGTCGCGTTCGGCTTCCACGCGGGCCGTGTAGACCTTGACCTCCCGCGCGATGGTGTCCTCGTCCCAGCCGAGCACCCCGCCCATCAGCTCGGCGACCTGCGCGGCGCTGTCCACGCCCCGGTGCGGGTACTCGATCGAGATCCGCGTCCGGCGCGCCAGCGTGTCCTCCACGTGCAGCGCACCCTCGTGTGAGGCCGCGTACACGACCTCCACCTGCAGGTAGTCCGGCGCCGACGGCAAGGGCCGCAGCAGCTCCGGCCGCTGCGCGGCCAGCTCGAGCACCTCGTGCACGAGCGAGCCGTACCGGTCGAGCAGGTGGCGCACCCGGTACGGGTGGAGCCCGTGCCGCGCCCCGAGCTGGTCGACCTGGTTCACCAGCGCGTGGTAGCCGTCCGCGCCGAGCAGCGGGACCTTGTCGGTGATCGAGGGCTGCAGCCGGCCCGGCAGGTCCGGCGACGCGGCGTCGACCGCGTCCGCGGCCATCACCCGGTAGGTCGTGTACTTGCCGCCCGCGATCGCGATCAGGCCCGGCGCCACGCGCGCGACCGCGTGCTCGCGCGACAGCTTCGACGTCTCCTCCGACTCCCCGGCGAGCAGCGGCCGCAGGCCCGCGTACACGCCCTCGATGTCGTCGTGCGTCAACGGGGTCGCCAGCACGGCGTTGACGTGCTCGAGCAGGTAGTCGATGTCGTGCTTGGTGGCCGCGGGATGCGCGAGGTCGAGGTTCCAGTCCGTGTCGGTCGTGCCGATGATCCAGTGGTTGCGCCACGGGATCACGAACAGCACGGACTTCTCCGTCCGCAGGATGATTCCCGTCTCGGAGACGATCCGGTCCCGCGGCACCACGATGTGCACGCCCTTCGACGCGCGCACCCGGAACCGCCCGCGCGAGCCCGACATCCGCTGCAGCTCGTCGGTCCACACGCCGGTGCAGTTGATCACCGCGTTCGCCCGGACCTCGGTCTCCCGGCCGTTCTCCACGTCGTGGATGCGCACCCCGGACACCCGGTCGGCCTCCCGCAGGAACCCGGTCACCTGGGTGGAGGTGCGGACCACCGCGCCGTAGTGCATCGCCGTGCGGGCCACGGTCATCGTGTGCCGCGCGTCGTCGGCCTGCGCGTCGAAGTAGCGGATGCCGCCGATCAGCGCCGACCGCTTCAGCGCGGGCGCCATGCGCAGCGCGCCCGCGCGGGTCAGGTGCTTCTGGCCGGGTACCGACCGCGCGCCGCCCATCGAGTCGTACAGGAGGAGCCCGCTCGCGGTGTACGGGCGCTCCCACACGCGCCGCGTCAGCGGGTAGAGGAAGCTCACGGGCTTCACCAGGTGCGGCGCGATCCGTGTGAGCATCAGCTCCCGCTCCCGCAGCGCCTCCCGCACGAGCCCGAACTCGAGCTGCTCCAGGTAGCGCAACCCGCCGTGGAAGAGCTTCGACGAGCGGCTCGACGTGCCGGACGCGAGGTCGCGCGCCTCGACGAGCGCGACCTTCAGCCCGCGGGTCGCCGCGTCGAGCGCGGTGCCCGCACCGACCACCCCGCCGCCGATGACGACGAGGTCGAACGTCTCCGCCTCCAGCCGCTGCCAGGCAAGCTCCCGCTCCTCGGTGCCCAGCCGGCCACCGATCGTGTCCGATGTGGAGCGCTCACCGCTGGACGCCTTTCGGTCACTCACGGCACCTCCCGAGTACTGCAGACCCGAACCTGAACAACGCTACCGGCCCACGGCCTGCCAGGCCCGTTTCCGGTGCGTTACCGGTGTCTGGACAAGTTGACCTTGCGTACCGTAGCGTCCGATCTCGCTCAGGGTAGGCACTGGCGCCGCACCCTCAGGCTCCGGAATGCCTATCCACTTCAGCGCGAAGGAGTGGGTCGTGAACTTCGGCGAGATATTCCTCTGGGAGCTCATGGGCACCGCAGCCCTAACCCTGCTGGGTTGTGGTGTCGTCGCGAACGTCGTGCTCAAGAAGACACTGGGTAGCGGCGGCGGCTGGCTGCTCATCAACATCGGCTGGGGTTTCGCGGTGTTCGTCGGTGCGAGCATCGCAAACCCGACGGGGGCACACCTCAACCCGGCGGTCACCTTCGGCCTGCTCGCCGCGGACAAGCTCGCGTGGGGCGACGTTCCCGCGTACCTGTGCGGTGAGATGGCGGGCGCCTTCCTCGGTGCGGTTCTGTGCTGGGCGGCGTACAAGCTCCAGTTCGACACGCACGACGAGCCGGCCAACACCCGGGGGATCTTCTCCACCGGCCCGACCGTGCCCAACTACGCGTGGAACCTCGTGACCGAGATCATCGGCACCTTCGTGCTGGTGTTCTGGATCCTGCTGAGCCCGGGCGCCTCGATCGGCGCTCAGGGTGAGCCGCCCGGTTTCGGCAACGCGGCGCTGGGCTACGCGGCGGTCGCGTTCGTCGTCATCGTCATCGGTAACTCCCTCGGTGGCCCGACGGGATACGCCATCAACCCCGCACGTGACCTCGGTCCGCGCATCGCGTACGCGATCCTGCCGATCAAGGGCAAGGGCAGCGCAGACTGGAACTACTCGTGGGTGCCGGTCGTGGGACCGCTCGTCGGCGGCATCCTCGCCGGCCTCATCTCCCAGATTCTTCCCGCCACGTCCTGAACTTGAGAGGCTTGCTCAATGACCAGCTACGTAGCCGCGATCGACCAGGGCACGACCTCGACGCGGTGCATGATCTTCAGCCACGCCGGCGAGGTGGTGGCCGTCAACCAGAAGGAGCACGAGCAGATCTTCCCGCAGGCGGGGTGGGTCGAGCACGATCCCGAGGAGGTCTGGCGCAACACGCGCGAGGTGGCGGCCGGAGCGCTCGCGGCCGCTGACCTCAAGGCGTCGGACATCGTCGCGGTCGGCATCACCAACCAGCGCGAGACCGCGGTGGTGTGGGACAGGAACACCGGCAAGCCGGTGTACAACGCGATCGTCTGGCAGGACACGCGGACCGACCGGATCTGTGCCGAGCTGGAGGCGCTCGGCGGCGGGCAGGACCGGTACAAGGCCAAGACCGGGCTGCCGCTCGCGACCTACTTCTCCGGCCCGAAAATTCGCTGGATCCTCGACAACGTCGACGGTGCCCGCCAGCGGGCCGAGAACGGCGAGCTGCTGTTCGGCAACATGGACACCTGGCTGCTGTGGAACATGACCGGCGGGCCGGAGGGCGGCGTGCACGTCACCGACCCGACCAACGCGTCCCGCACGCTGCTGATGGATCTCTCCACGCTGTCGTGGGACTCCTCGATCGCCGAGGACATGAAGATCCCGACGTCGATGCTGCCGGAGATCCGCTCCTCGTCGGAGGAGTACGGCAAGGTCCGCGAGCGCGGCTCGCTCTCCGGCGTGCCGATCGCGGGCATCCTCGGTGACCAGCAGGCGGCGACGTTCGGCCAGGCCTGCCTGTCGGTCGGCGAGGCCAAGAACACCTACGGCACCGGCAACTTCGTGCTGCTGAACACCGGCACGGAACAGGTGGCCTCGCAGAACGGGCTGCTCACGACCGTCTGCTACAAGATCGGGTCGAACGACCCGGTGTACGCGCTCGAGGGTTCGATCGCGGTCACCGGCTCGCTCGTGCAGTGGCTGCGGGACAACCTCGGCATGATCGCCTCCGCGCCGGAGATCGAGGCCATGGCGGCGTCGGTGGACGACAACGGCGGCGCGTACTTCGTGCCGGCGTTCTCCGGGCTCTTCGCGCCGTACTGGCGTTCGGACGCCCGCGGCGCGATCGTCGGCCTGACCCGGTACGTGAACAAGGGCCACCTGGCCCGGGCGGTGCTGGAGGCCACGGCCTTCCAGACCCGCGAGGTGATCGACGCGATGAACGCCGACTCGGGCGTGCCGCTCACCTCGTTGAAGGTCGACGGCGGCATGGTCCAGAACGACCTGCTCATGCAGTTCCAGGCGGACATCCTCGACGTGCCGGTGATCCGTCCGGTCGTCGCGGAGACGACCGCGCTGGGTGCCGCGTACGCCGCGGGCCTCGCCGTGGGCTTCTGGTCGAGCGAGGACGACATCCGCAACAACTGGGCGAAGGACAAGGAGTGGACGCCGTCGATGGACGGGTCCACCCGCGAGAAGACCTACGGGCAGTGGAAGAAGGCGGTGACCCGGACCTTCGACTGGGTCGACTGACCTCGCGAGTCCAACACTCCGGCCCCGCGAGTCCAACGTTCGCAACGTTGGACTCGCGGGG
>NZ_DATBKY010000133.1:0-9458 GCF_036555685.1 Actinophytocola sp.
CCGAAGTAGTCGTAGCTCATCACGTTGTACCAGTCGACGTACTGCGCCGCGGCGCCGTAGTCGGCAGCGTCGATCTTGCCGCCGGGCGAGCCGTCCGCGGTGATCGCTGCGGTCACCAGGTTGCCCGCGCCGAACCTCGACCGCAGCGCGCTCATCAGCGCCGGGAACGCCCCCGGCCCGCTCGAGTCACATGTCAGCCCGCACGCGTTCGGGTACTCCCAGTCGATGTCGATGCCGTCGAACACGTCCGCCCAGCGCGGGTCCTCGACCAGGTTGTAGCAGGACTCCGCGAACGCGGCCGGGTTCGCCGCCGCCTGGCCGAAGCCGCCCGACCACGTCCAGCCGCCGAACGAGAACAGCACCTTCAGGCCCGGGTGCATGGCCTTGAGCTTGCGCAGCTGGTTGAAGTTGCCGCGCAGCGCGCCGGCGTCCCAGGTGTCCGCCGTACCGTCCACACTGGACGCCGCGTCGTAGAACTTGTCGTAGTCGGCGTAGGAGTCGCCGATCGCGCACTGCCCGTTCGTGACGTTGCCGAACGCGTAGTTGATGTGGGTCAGCCTGTCGGCCGACCCGCTGGTCTGGATGTTCTTCACGTGGTAGTTGCGCTGGTAGACGCCCCATTGGACGAAGTACCCGAGGTTGACCTTTCCCGCCGCCACCGACACGGCGGGACCGGACTCGCTGCTCGCGCCCTCGGCCGGGGCGGCTACCAGACCGATCGTCGTGGCCAGGACGGCCACGAGCACCGGCAGGCGCCATCGATTGCCGGACATGGTTCTCCTAAGGGTTGCAGGGAGTAGCCAGTCTATGTGGTCTAGACCACCTGTGGTCAAGAGGTCTGGACCAACTGGCAAATGTCAGGTGCGCGATTACGCTGGTCGGCGAGGTGGGCGCCCATGGAACTCCGCGGCAAGTTGGAGAAGTTCCTCATTCCGGAGACCATCTTCGGCGTCGGCAGCCTGGCCGAGGTCGGCGACGCGGTCCGGCGCGCCGGCGGCCTGCGCGCGCTCGTCGTGACCGACCCGGGAGTGCTCGAGGCCGGCTGGGTCGACCGGGCGCTACCGCACCTGACGGAGGCGG
Organism: Actinophytocola sp.; assembly: GCF_036555685.1. Classification (GTDB taxonomy): domain Bacteria; phylum Actinomycetota; class Actinomycetes; order Mycobacteriales; family Pseudonocardiaceae; genus Actinophytocola. Next base: position 1,081 of record NZ_DATBKY010000133.1, read on the forward strand.
GCCTGTCCTGGCAGGTCTGGTCCGGTGTCACCCCGAACCCCAAGGACACCGAGGTCGAGGCCGGTTTCGAGCGCTACCTCGACGGCGGCTGCGACGTGCTCGTGGCCATCGGCGGCGGCAGCCCGATCGACGCGGCCAAGGCCATCGCGGTGCTGTCCGGCAACGGCGGGCGCATCCTCGACTACGAGGGCATCGACACGATCGCGAAGCCCATCCCGCCGATGGTCATGGTCCCGAGCACCGGCGGCTCCGGCGCGGACGTGTCGCAGTTCTGCGTCATCACCGACACCACCCGCCGGCTCAAGGCCACGATCGCCGGCCGCGCGCTCGTCCCGGACATCTCGATCACCGACCCGAGCCTGCTCACCACGATGCCGGCCGAGCTGTCGGCGCACACCGCGCTCGACGCGCTCAGCCACGGCATCGAGGCCTACGTCTCCAAGGCCGCGAGCTTCCTGTCCGACGGCCACGCGCTCGCCGCCATCCGCGGCGTTCTCGACAACCTGCTGCCGTCGATCGACGACCCGGCCGACCTGCGCGCCCGCGAGGGCATCGCCCGGGCGAGCCTGCAGGCCGGCATCGCGTTCACCAACGCGCTGCTCGGCGCCACGCACGCGATCGCGCACCAGATCGGCGGCTACCTCGAGCTCCCGCACGGCCTGCTCAACGCCATGCTGCTGCCGCACGTCATGCGGTTCAACGCGGCCACCCACGCGGACCGGTTCGTCGGCGTCGCCGCGGCGATGGGGGTCGAGACCGCGCGGCTGACCCCGGCCGAGGCGGCCGAGGCGGCGATCGCCTGCGTGCACCGGCTGCGGGAAAAGGTCGGCATCCCGGCCGGCCTCGCGAAGGTCGGCGTGCGCCGCGAGCACCTGCCCCGGTTCGCCGAGAACGCGCTGAACGACGCCTACATCACGACCAACCCGAGGGCGGTGAGCAGGGAAGATGTCGAGCGGATCTGCCTTGCCGCGCTCTGACCCGTGGCTCGAACGCCTCACCGGCGCGCGGTCGTCCAAGCAGTCGTTCTACGCCGAGTGGCGGCGCACCAGCCACGGGCTGGACCGGGCGATCGAGGCACTGCGGGCCATCTCGGCGGCGCTGTGCACGACGACCAGCGGGCCGGACGCGCTCTGTGACGCCGTCGTCGACGCGCTGGCCAGGCACTTCGGCGCGGCCGCCGTGTCGCTCACGCTCGAGGGCCGGGGCTTTCGCCGGGGCGCGCTGCCCGACGGCTTCGCCGCGCTCGCCCGCCGCACGAGCGAGGCGGGACGGCCGGTCCGGCAGCCCGGGATGGTCGGCCTGCCCGTCTCGCACGGAACGCTGCTGGTCGCGCTGTCCGGCGAGATCGACGACAGCGACGTGGCCATCCTGCAGGCGGTGGCCAACCAGCTCACGGTCGCGCTGGAGAACGCCTGCCTGTACGCCGAGGCGAGCCAGCGCACCCGCGAGCTCGAGGAGCGCAACCGCCAGCTCGAGATCGCCCACCGCAGGCTCGGCGAGGCCGGGCAGCGGCAGCTGATCAGCCAGGAGCGGCACCGCATCGCCCGCGAGCTGCACGACAGCGTGGCGCAGCATCTGATCAGCATCGGCATGAACCTGGAGTGGTGCCGCAAGCAGGACCCGTCCTCGACCGTCGGCCGGCAGGTCGCGGTCACCAAGGAGCTCGCCCGCTCGGCGCTGACCCAGATGCGTGCGGCGATCTTCGAGCTGTCCGAACTGGACACCCAGCGCGGCGGCATGCGCGGCGTGCTGCTCGACCTGGCGCGCGAGTTCCGGGCGATCACGCCGTTGCGGGTGCGGTTCCGGGCGCACGGTGACCCGGCCACGTTGCCGCTCGCCGCGCAGCACGCGCTGTTCCACATCGCGCAGGAGGCGATGTTCAACGTGGCCCGGCACGCCGCGGCCCGGTCGATCTGGGTGGAGCTGGCCTGGGGTGGCGGCGAGGTGACGCTGTCCGTGGCCGACGACGGCACCGGGGACGCGCGGGTGCTCGCGCAGCGGCTCGCGCGGGCGGTCGCGCCGGGCGGGCTCGGCAACATCCGTGAGCGCGCCCGGGAGCTGGGTGGCAGCGCGCGCGTGCTGCCACGCCGGGGCGGCGGCGTGCGGGTCCGCGTGGCCGTCCCGGTGGGCGCCGATGCCTGACCGCATCCGGGTGTTCATCGTCGACGACCACACGATCGTGCGCGAGGGGCTGCGCTCGATCCTGGAGCTGGAGAGCGACATCCTCGTCGTCGGGCACGCCGCGCGGGCGGCCGACGCGCTGGCGTCGATCGCCATGACGCGGCCGGACGTGGTGCTGCTCGACCTCAAGCTGAGCGACGCCGGCCCGGCCAGCGGGCTGGACCTGTGCGGGGAGATCGTCGCCCGGCACCCGCGGGTGGGCGTCATCGTGCTGACGACCTTCCACGACCAGTCCCTCGTCGTCGAGGCCCTCCGCCGCGGCGCGCGCGGCTACGTCCTGAAGGACGTCGACGTGGTGGACCTGCTGAAGATCATCCGGAAGGTTCGCGGCGGTTCGCTGATGGTCCAGTCGCTGTCCGAACAGGACGGTGCACCCCGGCTCACCCCGCGCGAGCTCGAGATCGTCCGGCTGCTCGCCCGCGGCATGACCAACCGGGAGATCGGCCGGGCGGCGCTGATCAGCGACAGCACGGTGAAGTTCCACGTGCGCGGCATCATGCGCAAACTCGACGTCCACCACCGCGCGGAGGTCGTCTACGCCGCCACCAAGCTCGGCATTCTCTGACCCGACCTACCCACATGGGTAGGTGCGTGGCCACCCTCCCGGGCAGTTACGTCCCGGTCGTCTGCGCTCGTAGCTTCGTTGGGAGGGAAGGGAAAGGGTGAGCGAGATGACAGGAAACCACGTAGTCGTCTACAAGGGCCCGGGCGAGGTGGCCGTCGAAGGCATCGACTACCCGAAGCTGGAACTGCCCCAGGAGGTCGCCGAGAGTTTCGGGTTGGACAAGCAGGCACCCCACGCCGCCATTCTGAAGATCGTCACCACCAACATCTGCGGCAGCGACCAGCACATGGTCCGCGGCCGCACGACCGCGCCGGTGGGCCAGACGCTCGGCCACGAGATCACCGGCGAGATCGTCGAGACCGGAAACGACGTGCTGTTCCACAAGGTCGGCGACATCTGCTCGGTGCCGTTCAACATCGCCTGCGGGCGGTGCCGGATGTGCGCCGAGGGCAAGACCGGCATCTGCCTGAACGTGAACCCGGCGCGGCCCGGCGCGGCGTACGGGTACGTCGACATGGGCGGCTGGATCGGTGGGCAGGCCGAGTACGTGATGGTGCCGTTCGCCGACTTCAACCTGCTGAGGTTCCCCGACCGGGACCAGGCGCTGGAGAAGATCCTCGACCTCACGATGCTGTCGGACATCTTCCCCACCGGCTACCACGGCGCCTACACGGCCGGCGTGACCACGGGCTCCACCGTGTACGTGGCCGGCGCGGGACCGGTCGGTCTCGCCGCCGCGCACGCCGCGCAGCTGCTCGGCGCCGCGGTCGTCATCGTCGGCGACCTGATTCCGGAGCGGCTCGAGCAGGCACGCAGCTTCGGCTGCGAGACGGTCGACCTGACCAAGTCGGGCGAGCTCCCCGACATGATCGAGGACCTCGTCGGTGAGCCGGTCGTCGACGCGGCGGTGGACGCGGTCGGCTTCGAGGCCCGCGGCCATGGGAAGGACGCGGGAGAGCAGCCGGCCACGGTGCTCAACGACGTCATGACCATCACGCGGGCCGGCGCGTCGCTCGGCATCCCCGGCCTGTACGTGACCGGCGACCCGGGCGGCGTCGACGACAACGCGAAGATCGGCCAGCTCGGCGTGCGCATCGGCCTGGGCTGGGCGAAGTCGCACCGGTTCACGACCGGGCAGTGCCCGGTCAAGCAGTACAACCGGCTGCTGATGAACCTGATCCTGAACGACAAGGCACAGATCGCGAAGGCGGTCAACGCCACGAAGATCAAGCTCGACGAGGCGCCGAACGGGTACAAGGACTTCGACCGCGGCGCGGCCAAGAAGTTCGTGCTCGACCCGCACAGCATGGTGCCGGCCTGATCCGTTGACCGAGGCGCCCCCTGCCGCGGCAGGGGGCGTCTCGGTGTGAGCAATGGAACGCCGGACAGCGTCGCCGGAGGCCGTAACGTCTGGTCCAACGAACCAGGCGCCTGACTGATCCGTGGTCACGCGACTCGTGATCGTCAGACACGCCGTTGACGACGAGGTACTCAGCATGTCGAAGCACGCCTGGACCGAGCCCGGTGCGTTCGAGGTGGCGCCCGGCGTCCACCGCATCCCGCTGCCCCTGCCGACCGACGGGCTGCGCGCGGTGAACGTGTACGCGATCGAGAGCGCGGACGGCCTCGTGCTCGTCGACTCCGGGTGGGCCCTGGACGTGGCCCGCGACCAGCTCGAGCAGGCGCTCGGCAGGCTCGGTCACGACTTCGGTGACATACAGCGGTTCCTGGTCACGCACATGCACCGCGACCACTTCACGCTGGCCATCGCGCTGCGCCGGACGTACGGCGCGAAGATCGCGCTCGGCATCGGCGAGCAGCCCTCGCTCGAACGCGTGCTGTCCGGCCGGGACACCGCGAAGGCGACCGAGATGGTGCGCTGGGGCGCCCAGCAGCTCATCGACAAGTGGCGCGAGGTGTTCGGCAAGGACGAGCGGCAGGGCCGCGACTTCTACGAGACGCCGGACGAGTGGCTCGAGGGCACGGCCAAGATCGACCTCGGCGACCGGACGCTGGTCGCGCTGCCCACCCCCGGCCACACCCAGGGGCACGTCGTGTTCGTCGACGAGCAGGCCGGCGTGCTGTTCGCGGGCGACCACGTGCTGCCGCACATCACCCCGTCGATCGGGTTCGAGCCGGTGCCCGGAAAGCTGCCGCTCGGCGACTACCTGGACAGCCTGCGGCTCGTGCGCTCCTACCCGGACCTGCGGCTGCTGCCCGCACACGGGCCGGTCGCGCCGAGCGTGCACGCGCGGGTCGACGAGCTGCTCGCCCACCACGAGGACCGGCTGGCCGCGACGCTCGCGGCGGTGCACGACGGTGCGGGCACGGCGTTCGATACTGCGCGGCGGCTCGGCTGGACCCGCAGGCACCGCGCGTTCGACGATCTCGACCTGTTCAACCAGACGCTCGCGACCGGGGAAACTGCGGCACATCTGGAAGTCTTGGTTGTTCGTGGCCGGCTCGGCAAGTCCATAGTGGACGGTGTGGTCGAGTATTCGGCCGGCTGAGCCGGAATTCGGTGGTGCCGCCGTGCCTCCGCCCTGGCGCGGCGGCCACCGCGGGGATTTCAGTCCCTAATGGACTCCGTGGCCCCGTCCAGCGAGTCCAGCCCCAGCATGGCAAGCAGGTTCGCACAATCCTGCGTGTCCGCGGAGTGGATCGCGACGGTGCGCGCGGCCTTCCGGTTCTGTACTGCTTGGTGGATCCTCTCGCTCGCCCGTGCCTCGGCGAAGCGGCCTTGCTCAATAGTCGGGCTGGCGTGTCTTGCCCAGGTCATGCGGCACCTTTCTGCTCAGCTGGCCGCGTCGGCGCGCGCCACGCGGCAGCGTCATCGCCGTTCCCGCCAAACGGGAAGATTCGGGGGATTCGTTTGGCGTGGTCCGCCGGGGGTATCCGGCACGACCCGAATCCTGACACCGGGCGGTGGCGCACACCACCCTGCGGAGGTCGGGAGTGTCGTGGCAGAGCGGTGACGGGGCGCGCACATACCAGGTAAAGGTCTGGTTTGCAAAGGTGATTCACAATTTTTCCCAGTGTTCCCGGAATTACCCACGAGTACCGTGAGGATCCGACTGGTCACGAGGGGTGCCGAAAATTCCTCACCTACTCAACTTCTGGTAACACCGGACGGACAGCGGGAAGAAGACCGAGACGATCGCCAGCGGCCACGCGACCGCCATGAGCGTCGCGTGCTGGGCGACCCACGACTCGCCGCCCCAGCCCGGGTTGCCGAACAGCTCGCGCGTCGCCGCCACGGTCGAGGACAGTGGGTTCCATTCAGCTACCGTGCCGAGCCAGCCCGGCATCGTCTCCGGCGCGACGAACGTGTTCGCGAGGAAGCCGACCGGCCAGATGAGGATCTGCACCGCGGCCACCGCCTCCGGGTTCCGCACGGCGAGCCCGAGGTAGATGCCGAGCCACAGCAGGGCGAACCGCAGCCACAGCAGCAGGCCGATCGCGGCGAGCGTCGCGCCGCTGCCGCCGTGTGCCTGCCAGCCGACGAGCAGCCCGCAGCCGAGCATCACCGCGAGCGCGGCGGCCGAGTTGAGCAGATCGGCGCCGCAGCGGCCGACGACGACGGCCGACGGCGCCATCGGCATCGACCGGAACCGGTCGGTGACCCCGCGCTGCACGTCCGTGCTGACCGCGATCATCGTCGCCTCGAGGCCGAACGCCATCGTCATGGCGAACATGCCGGGCAGCAGGAACTCCTTGTAGTCGCCGCCCCCGGGCACGACCATCGCCCCGCCGAACAGGTAGCCGAACATCAGTACCAGCAGGACCGGGAACAGCAGGCCGACGATCACCGGGGCGGGCTGGCGGGCCCAGTGCAGCAGGTCCCGGCGGGTGACCTGCCAGCCGTCCGCGACGGCCCAGCGAAGAGCCGTCATGCGGGCACCTTCTTCGTGTCGGGGCCTGTCAGGTGCAGGAACACCTCGTCGAGCGTCGGTCGGCGCAGCGCGACGTCCGCAATGGACAGTTCCGCGTCCCGCAGTGCCCGCGCGGCGTCGGCCAGCGAGCTCACCCGATCCCGTACCGGCGCGCTGATCCGGCGGGCGTCCGGGTCGGTCTCGGCCGCGGCGCCGGCCACGCGGGCGAGCACGGCGGCCGCCCGGTCGAGGTCCGCCGCGTCGTGCAGGACGACATCCAGGCGGTCGCCGCCGAGGTCGGACTTCAGCGCGGCCGGGGTGCCCTCGGCGATCACCCGGCCGTGGTCGAGCACCGAGATCCGGTCGGCGAGCTGGTCGGCCTCCTCCAGGTACTGCGTGGTCAGCAGCACCGTGGTGCCGTCCGCGACCAGCGCGCGCACCGCGGCCCAGACCTCGTTGCGGCCACGCGGGTCAAGGCCGGTCGTGGGCTCGTCGAGGAACAGCACGCGTGGCGCGAGGATCAGGCTCGCCGCGAGGTCCAGCCGCCGGCGCATGCCGCCGGAGAACTGCTTGACCGCCTTCGAACCGGTGTCCGCCAGGGCGAACCGGTCGAGCAGCTCGCGCGCCCGGGCCCGGGCCATGGCCTTGCCCAGGTGGTAGAGGCGGCCGAAGAGCTCGAGGTTCTGGTGGGCCGACAGGGCTTCGTCGACCGCCGCGTGCTGGCCGACCAGCCCGATGCTCCGGCGGACCTCGCCGGGCTCGCGCGCCACGTCGAAGCCCGCTACCTCGGCTCGGCCGCCGTCCGCGCGGAGCAGCGTGGTGAGTATCCGCACGGCCGTGGTCTTCCCGGTCCCGTTCGGGCCGAGCAGGCCGCAGACCGTTCCCGCGGCGACGTCCAGGTCCACGCCGTCGAGCGCGGTCCGCTCGCCGAACCGCTTGCGCAACCCTTCGGTGATGATCAATGGCGCTCCAATGTCGTACGTCGTACGGAGTAGTGCCAACAATACCGTACGTCGTACGGAGAATCTAGGATGTCAGCCGCGATGACGAAGAAGCCCGAGGAGAAGCATTACGGCGGCCGTGGTGACCCGGTCCGGAGCATGGCCCTGCTCTGGCGCGACACCGACGCCGGCCGCGCACCGGCGCGCGGCCCGCGGCCCGGGCTGAGCGTCGACCGGATCGTCGACGCGGCGATCGAGCTGGCCGACGCCGACGGGCTGGCCGCGCTCTCGATGCGGCGGGTGGCCGAGCGGCTGGGTGTGGGGACGATGTCGCTGTACACGTACGTGCCGTCCAAGGCCGAGCTGATCGACGTCATGTACGACACCGCGTGCGGCTCGGTCGAGGGTGACTTCGGCTCGGGCGGCTGGCGGGTCCGGCTCGAGGCGATCGCCCGGGCGAACTGGGACCTGTACCGCCGCCACCCGTGGATGCTGCAGGTCATGGCGATGGCCAGACCGCCGCTCGGCCCGAACGCGATCGCCGGCTACGACCGCGACCTGCGCGCGGTGGACGGCATCGGGCTGACCGACCTCGAGATGGACTCGGTGGTCGGCATGGTCTCGGTGTACGTCCAGGGCGCGGCCCGGACCGCGGTGGAGGCGGCCGGTTCGGAGCGAGACACGGGCATGACGGACGCCGAGTGGTGGGAGGCGTACGGGCCCCTGCTGGCGAAGGTGTTCGACGCGGCGAAGTACCCGGTCGCGGCCCGGGTCGGGGCGGTCGCGGGGGAGGCGTACCAGGCGGCGTACGACCCCGAG
>NZ_DATBKY010000134.1:0-14510 GCF_036555685.1 Actinophytocola sp.
GAGTCCAACACCCAGCCCCCGCGAGTCCACTCATGTGCGGGCGCGAATGTTGAACTCACCCCTCCGGAACGTTGGACTCGCGAGGTAGGTGGGCGACGATGTCGTCCGCCTCCTTCATGATGCGGTCGACCAGCTCCGCGCACGTCGGCAGGTCGTCGATCGCGCCGACCACCTGGCCCGCGGCCAGGACGCCCGTGTCCGTGCGGCCCTCGACGAGGCCCGCGCGCAGCAGCATCGGCGTGTTGGCGGCCATCAGCACCTGCGCCCACGACAGCGACCGGCCGCGGCGCAGCGCGTGGCCGTCGCGGAGCAGGGCCGGCCAGGTCAGGCCCGTGCGGCGGCGGAAGCGTGCCGCGTTGCGCACGGCGCTCGCCAGGCCGCGCAGGCGGGACGACTCCAGGGACGCGACCAGCTCCGTGCGCAGCACCCGGTGCGGCAGGCCGTCCACCCGCGTCGTCACCACGGTGCCGTCCAGGCCGTGCGCCAGGTACGCCTCCTTCACCGCCGCGGGCACCGTGCTCTCCGCCGTCAGGAGGAACCGCGTCCCCATGGCGACACCCGCGGCACCGTAGGCCAGCGCCGCCACCAGGCCGCGGCCGTCGAAGAAGCCGCCTGCCGCGACGACCGGGATGTCCACGGCGTCCACAACGGACGGCAGCAGCAACGTCGTCGCCACGTCGCCCGTATGCCCGCCGCCCTCGCCGCCCTGCACGATCACCGCGTCCGCGCCCCAGCCGGCCACCTTCACGGCGTGCCGCACCGCGCCGACGGACGGGATCACGACCACGCCGGCGTCCTTCAGCGTCGCGATCAGCGACGGCGAGGGCGCCAACGCGAACGACGCCACCCGCACGCCCTCGTCGATCAGGAGGCGCGCGCGGGAAGCGGCATCCCCGGCGTCCGCCCGCAGGTTCACCCCGAACGGCGCGCCGGTCCGCGACCTGACCTCCCGCACCGCCGACCGCAGCTCCGGCAACGACATCGTGGCCGACGCCAGGATGCCCAGGCCACCGGCGGACGCGACGGCGGACACCAGCCGCGGCCCCGCCACCCAGCCCATCCCGGTCTGCACGATCGGGTACCGCACGCCGACGAGCCGCGTCAGCGCCGTCCTCATGACGGCACCTCCCGTTCTCGCGCACCGGCCGGGTCGAACGAGTCGAGCAGGCGCAGCTCGGCTGGTGCCGGCGTCCGCGTGGTGCGCACTTCGCCTACGCAGAGCGGAAAGCCGGTCCGCTCCGCCACATCGGACACCGACACCCCGGGATGCACGGACACCAGCCGCATCGTCCGGTCGGGGCCGCCGAAGTCCAGCACGCCCAGGTTCGTCACCACCCGGTGCACGTCGTGGAACGGCCCGCCCGGCCGGTCGAAACCCACTCCGGACACCACGTCGACCGCGGGCACGAACACCCGTGGCGAGTGGCGCGGCACCCAGTAGCTCGTCCGGTGGTTCACCGTGTTCCCCGGCGCGCCCCGGAATCCCAGCAGCTGCCGGACCGGCCGCGAGTGCGGGCCGATGCACGAGATGTTCTGGTTCCCGTACCGGTCCAGCTGGTTCGCGCCCATCACCACGTGCCGCCGGCCGTGTGCCACCACGTCGAACACCGCCCGGTACGGCAGCCACCCCTCGGCCTCGCCGTCCACGGAGAGCAGCGTCGCCTCCCCGTCGGACAGCAGCAGGTCCGGCGCGAACGTCGCCCGCGCCAGCCGCGCGCCGAGCGAGGGCAGCAGGCCCATCGGGCTCGCCAGGATCTCGCCGTCGCCGCGGAACACCTCCGCGCACGCGACCGCGCAGACGTCCGCGAGCGTCATGAGCGCACCGCCGCCTGGTACGCCGCCTCGTCACCGGACAGGTACCGGTCCGCGAACGAGTCCCACTCGCCGGCCGCGTACGTCCGCTGGAACGGCTCGTCCCGCCCGTAGTCCGGCACGCAGCTGGTGAAGTGCGCGCCGCCCGGGGTCTCGACGACGCCGTCGACCATCATCCGGTTGAGCAGCAACGACTGCGGCGGCCCCAGCGCGGCGAGCGCGGCGGTGTCCACGATGGACTCACACGTCACGTACCGGCGGGTCGCGGCGAGGCAGAACAGGTCGTCGAAGTACGGGTCCGGGCCGAGGTACTGCGCGTTGCCGTGCCGGTCCGCGCGGTTGAGATGCACCAGCGCCACGTCCAGCCGCAGCGGCGGCATGGCGACGACCTCCTCGCCGGGCCCGCCGTCTCCGTACGGGGAGCGGACCGTGCGCAGCGACGGGTCCAGCACCAGGACGTCCGAGCCCAGGCCGGCCCGGATCGGCAGGAACGGCAGCCGGTGCGCGGCCGCCCGTAGTCCACATTGGAGCATGCCCTCGTCGTACTCGCGGACCGCGACCGAGCCGGACTCGCGGGCGCGGCGGAAGTACGGGTCGTACGCGATCGAGTCCAGCGACACGAACCCGAACACGACCTCGCGTACCTTGCCGGCCGCGCACAGCAGGCCGACGTCCGGTCCGCCGTACGACACGACCGTCAGGTCCCGCAAGCCGGAGCGGACGATCGCGCGAACCGCTGCCATCGGCTTGCGCCGCGAGCCCCAGCCGCCGATGCCGATCGTCATCCCGTCGGACAGCTCGGCGACCACCTCGTCGACGGTCATCCGCTTGTCCCTCACGAGCCGCCGCCCTCTCCGAACCGCCCGCGCACCTCGTCCGCGACGCCGGTCAGGTTCAGCTCGAACGTGAACCCCTGCTCGTACCGGTAGCTGCGGTGCACGTCCTGCGGGTCGATCCCGTTGATCGCGGCCTTCGCGGCACGGATGATCCGCGTGTCCTTCGCCGCGATCTCCCCGGCCACCTTCAGCGCCGTGGCGTCCAGCTCGGCCGGGGGCACCACCCGGTACACCGAGCCGTGGTGGTGCAGGTCCGCCGCGGTGACCGTGGCGGCCGTGTAGTACATGGCGCGCATCAGGTGCTGCGGCACGAGCCGGGCCAGGTGGGTGGCGGCGCCCAGCGCGCCTCGGTCCACTTCGGGCAGCCCGAACGTGGCGTCCGCCGCGGCGACCACCACGTCCGCGTTGCCCACGAGCCCGATCCCGCCGCCCAGGCAGAACCCCCGGACGGCGGCCACGACCGGCACCGCGCAGTCGTACACCGCGCCGAACGCCGCGTGGCAGCCGTGGTTCGCGCCCACCAGCGCGTCGTGGCCGGCCGACTGGATCTCCTTGATGTCGACCCCGGCGCAGAACCCGCGGCCCTCGGCCCGCAGCACGACGACGTGGGCGTCGCGCCCGGCGGCCGTCACCGCCGCCGCGAGGTCGGCCCAGCCCCGCACGGGCAGCGCGTTGACCGGCGGAAAGTCCAGCGTGACCACGGCGACGCCGGGCTCGGGCCGGCTCGTCGACACACCCATGCTGACCGCCTAACCTAGCAATTGCTTGGTCAGCCTAGCACCTCTCGATGATCGTGCCCGTGGACAGCGCGCCGCCCGCGCACATGGCGATCAGCGCGGTCGACGCGTCCCGCCGCTCCAGCTCGTGCAGCGCGGTGGTGACCAGCCGCGTGCCGGTGGCGCCGACCGGGTGCCCGAGCGCGATCGCCCCGCCGTTGACGTTCACCAGGTCCGGATCCGGCTCGTGGACGGCCATCCAGGACAGCACGACCGACGCGAACGCCTCGTTGACCTCGAACAGGTCCAGGTCGCCGATCTTCATCCCCGTCTTCGCGAGCAGCGCGTCCGTGGCCTGCACGGGCCCGTCGAGGTGGAAGTACGGCTCCGCGCCGACCAGGCACTGCGCCACGATCCGGGCGCGCGGCGTGCACCCGAGCGAGCGCGCCCGCTCCGCGGACATCAGCAGCACCGCCGACGCCCCGTCGGAGATCTGCGATGACGTCCCGGCCGTGTGCAGGCCGCCCTCGACCACCGGCGAGAGCCCGGCGAGCGCGTCCGCGGACGTGGCCCGCAGCCCCTGGTCGTGGATGACCGCGCCGACCGGCACGACCTCGCGGCGGTAGCGGCCGGCCGCCCAGGCCGCCGCCGCGCGCTCCTGCGACCGCAGGCCGAACCGGTCCAGGTCCGAACGTGACAGTCCACGCCGCCCGGCGATCCGCTCGGCCGCGAGGAACTGGTTCGGCAGGTCGATCGTCCACGAGTCCGGCCGCGGCGTGCCGGCTCCGGTGCCCACGTTCGCGCGCAGGGGCACCCGGCTCATTGTCTCGACCCCGCACGCCACGCCGACCTCGATCGCACCGGCCGCGATCAGCCCGGCCACCAGGTGCATCGCTTGCTGGGCGGACCCGCACTGGGAGTCGACGGTCATGCAGCCGGCCCGGTACGGCAGGCCCGCGTGCAGCCACGCCGTCCGCGTGACGTTGTTCGACTGCTCCCCCGCCTGCGTGACGCAGCCACCGATCACCTGCTCGACGAGAACAGGTTCTACCCCACTGCGGGCCAGCACCGCCCGCTGCGCGGCACCCAGGATCTCGGCCGCGTGCAGGCCGGCGAGCACGCCGCCACGCTTGCCGATGGGGGTCCGGACGGCCTCGATGATCACCGGCTCTGCCATGAACACAAAATAGAACCTGTTTCTGGACCGAGCAAGGAGCAGCGGGCCGGACCTTCACTTACGGCGGGCCGCTGTGTTTGAATCGAGTAGAACGTGTTCCACATGATCGGAGAACGAGGTGGCCGCTCCCCGCATCCCCGATGGCTTCGACTTCACCGACCCCGACCTCTACGAGCACCGGATCCCCGTCGAGGAGTTCGCGGAGCTGCGCCGGACCGCGCCGGTGTGGTGGAACGCCCAGCCGCACGGCCTCGCCGGCTTCGGCGACGACGGCTACTGGGTGGTGAGCCGGTACGCCGAGGTCAGGGAGGTGTCGCGGCACAGCGACATCTACTCCAGCGCCGAGAACACCGCGATCATCCGCTTCAACCCGGACATGACGCGCGACAAGATCGAGGCGCAGCGACTGATCATGCTGAACATCGACCCGCCGCACCACTCCAAGGTGCGCGGCATCGTCTCGCGCGGCTTCACGCCGAAGGCGATCGCCAGGCTGAAGGCCAAGCTCGCGGAGCGGGCCGAGCGGATCGTCACGAGCGCCAAGGAGCAGGGCGGCGGCGACTTCGTCACCCAGGTCGCGTGCGAGCTGCCCCTGCAGGCGATCGCCGAGCTGCTGGGCATCCCGCAGGACGACCGGCACAAGGTCTTCGACTGGTCCAACCAGATGGTCGCCTACGACGACCCGGAGTACTCGATCAACCCGGAGGCCGCGTCGGCCGAGCTGCTCGGCTACGCGTGGGCGATGGCCGAGGAACGCAAGAAGTGCCCGATGGACGACATCGTGACCACGCTGGTCAACGCGGACATCGAGGGCACCGCGCTCGGCTCGGACGAGTTCGGCTTCTTCGTGCTGCTGCTCGCCGTGGCCGGCAACGAGACCACGCGCAACGCGATCAGCCACGGCATGCACGCGTTCCTCACCCACCCCGACCAGTGGGAGCTGTTCAAGGCCGAGCGCCCGGCCACCACGGCCGACGAGATCGTGCGGTTCTCCACGCCGGTGATGAGCTTCCAGCGCACGGCCACGCAGGACACCGTTCTCGGCGGCCAGGAGATCCGGAAGGGCCAGCGGGTCGGCATGTTCTACAGCTCGGCCAACTTCGACGCCGACGTGTTCACCGACCCGTACCGGTTCGACATCACGCGCGACCCCAACCCGCACCTCGGGTTCGGCGGCACCGGCGCGCACTACTGCGTCGGCGCGAACCTGGCGAAGGTGGAGATCGACCTGATCTTCAACGCGATCGCCGACCACATGCCGGACATCCGCGGCGAGGGCGATCCGCGCCGGCTTCGGTCGGGCTGGCTCAACGGCATCAAGGAGCTGCGGGTCAGCTACTAGCCCGGAATTCAAAGTGTTGGCCACCTTTCGCACAACGGTGCGGTTTGCCACACATTTGTGGCCGGGTGCCGTCACGTTCCCCTGAGATCACCGTCGGCGGTCCAAGACCTCCGCACAATGATCCACGGGCGGACCTTTGCCGCAGCCGTGCGACCTACTGGTCGGCGAGTTTCTCGGCCGACCGCGCACCGGCATCGGCCAGCCGGGCGAGGAAGCCCGCGATCAGCCGGAGCTGCTCGGTGTCGTAGTCCGCGCAGATCTCCTCGATCGCGCCGCGCATGCCGCCGTACAGACCGAAGATCTCGCTGCCGCGATCCGGCAGCACGCGCACCACGACCGCGCGCCGGTCGTCCGGGTCGCGTTCGCGCACGATCCAGCCGCCGCTCTCGAGGCGGTCGAGCATGCCGGTCATCGTGGCCGGGTGGGTGCCCGCGCGCTTGGCCAGCGCGCTCGGGCCGATCGGGCCGTACCGGGCGATCAGGTCGAGGCAGGCCAGGTCGGAGTCGCGCACCGCCACCCGCGCGCCCACCCGGCGGTTGAGCACGCCCAGATGTGAGTTCAGCTCGCGCAGGACGCCGAGCACCTCGTTCGCCACGCGCCGCCGTGCACGCCGATCCTCTGGTACGTTATCCATATAGTATGACTTCCGTATTGTATGTGGTTCGAAGGCAATGTACCGGGTGGGGAAGGTGAACGGGATGAAGCTGACCGTCTTCGGCGCGACCGGGGGAATCGGCGGGCAGGTGGTCCGCCAGGCACTCGAGCAGGGGCACGCGGTGACCGCGGTGGTGCGGGACAGAGCCCGGCTGGCCGTGCCGGACCAGCCGGGTCTGCAGGTGGTGACGGTCGCCGGACTTGCCGAGCCCGGTCCGCTGGAGCCCGCGCTGGCCGGCAGCGACGCGGCACTGTCCGGCGTCGGCCCCCGCTCGCGCGCGGACGCCGGCGTGGCGGCCACGGCGACGCGGGGCATCCTGGGCGCGCTCGAGGCGACCAGGGTGCGCCGGTTCGTGGCGGTGAGCGCGATGCCGGTAGGGCCGGTGCCGGAGGGCGAGCGGTTCCTCGGCCGGCGGGTCGCGTACCCGCTGGTCCGGCTGGCTTTCCGGAAGGTGTACGACGACCTCGCGGCGATGGAGGCCGACATCCGGCGCAGCGGTACCAGGTGGACCGTCGTGCGGCCGCCGCGGCTGACGGACAAGCCGCTCTCGGGCCGCTACCGGCTGGCCTTCGGCGCGAACGTGCCGAACGGGGCGTTCGTGTCCCGCGCGGACGTCGCACACGCGATGCTCGCGCTGGTCGACGACCCGCGGGCGGTGGACCAGCCCGTGGGTGTCGCGCGGTAGCCGCCCTTTCGGGCAGCGAGAGCTGCCCTTCCGCCGGCACCGGCGGACGCCAACCAGGTGGCGACCCGGTGAGAGCCTTGTCGGGTCAGGCAGGGTGTGTCACCCGGGCCGGCCGTCAAACCTCCTGTGGCGGCCGGCCTCATTCCTGTCTGAGCGTGGCCATCGCGCGGTCGGTCTCCCAGAACGCGCGCATCGAGACGATCAGCCCGTCCGCGTCGACCCGGTAGACGAACACGCCCTCGGTGTCCACTCTGGCCCCACCGGGCAGGAACGCGGAGATCGTGCCGACGTTGGCCACCTCGTGCCCGGCGGCGAACGAGTCGCGCACGGCGAACTCGAAGCGCTCGACGTCGGCGATCGCCAGGTCCCAGAAGGCGGCGATCGCGGCACGGCCGCGGTGGCCGTCGCCGGTGGGGTCGAACATCGACACGCCGACGGGGTCCTCGACCACGCCGTCCGCCGCGAACAGCGCGACCCACTCGTCCTTGGCGCCGCGGCACACCGCGTCCATCGACCGGCGCGACGCGGTCCGCGCGGGATGGGTGGTGTCGGGCCCGCGCCACGTTATGGCGGTCATGTCTTCCCCATGATCTCGTCGGCGAACCGCTTCATGCCGTCCTTCTTCGCCTCGAGCGGGCCGTCGAGACCCACGCCGTAGAACACCCACGGCACCACGATCGCGTCGGTCACGCCGATGTCCGCCTGCGCCCGGTAGCCGTCCACGCCGAACCGGTCCACGCAGACAGCCTGGATCTCGAACGGGCCGGTGCGGCCGTCCTCCGCGCGCAGCGTGGCGAGCCGGGCGAGCACGTCGCCCAGCTCGTCGAACGTGATCATCGCGGACGTCCAGCCGTCGCCGGCACGGGCGGCCCGGCGCAGCGCCGCGTCCGTGTGCCCGCCGACGTACACAGGCACCGGCTCGCTCGGCGCCGGGCTCATCGCCAGCTTGCCGAACTCGTAGTACTCGCCGTGGAAGTCGACCATCCCGCCGCCGAGGACGAGCTTGATGATCTCGATCGCCTCGTCGGCCCGCGCGCCGCGGTGGTCGAACTCGCCACCGCACCACCGCGCCTCCTCCGGCGACCAGCCCAGCCCGACGCCGAGGCCGAACCGGTTGCCGGTCAGCACCGCCACCGAGCCGATCTGGCGGGCCAGCAGCACGGGATTGCGCGGGCTGAGCTTGAGCACCTGCGTGTAGAACCGGATCCGGCTCGTCACCGCGCCCATCGCCGCGGCCGCCACGAACGGGTCGATCCACGACGTGTCGGCGTCCCAGAACCGCGAACCGTCCGGTGTGTACGGATACTTCGCCGACACCTGCTCGGCGAAGAACAGCGAGTCCGGCAGGGCGATCGAGTCGTACCCGCACTCCTCCGCGGTCCGCGCCAGCTCGGTGAGCTGGTCCAGCGGGCTGAGCGCGACCCCGACCGTGAACTTCATGGTTTCTCCGCTCCGACGACCCACATCGAGAAGTACTGCGAGCCGCCGCCGTACGCGTGGCCGAGCGCCTTGCGCGCGCCGTCGACCTGGTGCTCGCCGGCGCGGCCCATCACCTGCATGGCCGCCTCGCCGAACCGCAGCAGCCCCGACGCGCCGATCGGGTTCGACGAGAGCACCCCGCCCGACGGGTTCACCGGCAGCCGCCCGCCGAGCTCGGTCTCGCCCGCCTCGGTGAGCTTCCAGCCCTGCCCCTCGTCGGTGAAGCCCAGGTTCTCCAGCCACATCGGCTCGAACCACGAGAACGGCACGTAGATCTCGGCCGCGTCGATCTCCGCGAGTGGGTCGGCGATGCCGGCCTCGCGCCACAGCGCGGCGGCCGCGTCCCGGCCGGCCCGCGGGTTGACCTGGTCGCGACCGGCGAACGTGGTGGGCTCGGTGCGCATCGCGGTGGCATGGATCCACGCGACGCCCGGGCCGGCCGCGGTCTCGTCGCCGAGGACGATCGCGCACGCGCCGTCGGACGAGGGGCAGGTCTCGTCGTAGCGGATGGGGTCCCACAGCATGGCCGACGCGCGGACGGACTCGAACGTGATGTCGGGCTGGCGAAGGTGCGCGTACTGGTTCTTCGCGCCGTTGCGGCGGTCCTTCACCGCCACCAGCGCGCCGATGTGGTCCGGCGCCTGCGCGCGGCGGATGTAGGAGCGCACGTGCGGCGCGAAGTACCCGCCCGCGCCCGCGCCGACCGGCATGTGGAACGGCGGCGAGATCGACAGCGCCCACATCGCGTTCGACTCGGACTGCTTCTCGAACGCGACCGCGAGCACCCGCCGGTGGACGCCGCCGTGCACGAGGCTCGCCGCGACGTTCGCGGTCGAGCCACCGACGGAGCCCGCGGTGTGCACGCGCAGCAAGGGTTTCCCGGTCGCGCCGATCGCGTCGGCGAGCATCAGCTCGGGCATCATCACGCCCTCGAACAGGTCGGGCGCCTTGCCCAGCACGACCGCGTCGATGTCCCGGTGCTCCAGGTTCGCGTCGGCGAGCGCGCGGTCGATGGCCTCGCGGCACAGGCCGGCCATCGTGACATCGGTGCGCTTGCTGCGGTGGTGGCTCTGGCCGACGCCGAGGACGGCGGCGCGCTGCTTGGCCATCAGTCGGCCTCCAGGACGCAGACCAGGTTCTGCTGCAGCGCCGGCCCGCTCGTGGCGTGCGCGAGCGCCCGCTGACCGCCGCGCAGCCGCGTGGCGGCCTCGCCGATCCGGGCGAGGCCGGCGGCGAACATCGGATTCCCGGCCAGCGGCCCGCCGGACGGGTTGACGGTCACCTCGTCGCCGAACCCGAGCGCGTGGCGCAGCAGGATCTCCTGGTGGCTGAACGGCGCGTGCAGCTCGGCTAGCGTCACGCCGTCCGTGCCCACGTCCTTGGCGGCGGCCACAGTGGACGGTGAGGTGACGAGGTCGCGGGCACCGAGGTGCGCGGACTCCACCCGGTGCGCGATGCCGGTGATCCACGCCGGCCGCGCGCACAGCTCCCGTGCCCGGTCGCCGCCGGCCAGGACGACCACGGCCGCGCCGTCGGTGACCGGTGCGCAGTCGTGGCGCCGCAACGGGTTCGCGACGTACGGGCGGCGCAGCAGCTCCTCGGCGGTGACCGCCTCGTGGATCTGGGCGTCCGGGTTGGCGGCTCGCGCGCGGGCGGCCACCGCGGCCATGTCGGCCTCGGACCACAGGCCGCGGTCGATGCCCAGGCGTGCCTGCAGCCCGGCGACGCTGACCGCGTCCGGCCATAGTGGAGCGACGGTGTACGGGTCGAGCTGCATGGCGAGCACCCGCCGCAGCTGCCCCGCGCTGGACTTGCCGAACCCGTATACGAGCGCGGTGTCCACCTCGCCGGTACGGATCTTCACCCACGCCTCGAAGAGCGCCCACGCCGCGTCCGCTTCCACATGGGACTCGTGGATCGGCGGGAATGCGCCGATCGCGTCCACCGCGGCGATGAACGAGAACGCCCGGCCGGCCAGGTAGTCCGACGAGCCGGAGCACCAGAAGCCGACGCCCTGCTTGGCCAGGTTCGCCTTGCCGAGCGCCTCGCGGATGATCGGCACGAGCATCTCGACGCCGTTGGTCGTCCCGTGCGTCTCCCGGACGTTCGGCGCCTGGGCGAAGGAGACGACTGCCACCCTGTTCACAGGTGTCCCTGGTACGACTCGTACGGTGCGTCCGGCTCACCGGTGGGCCGGAAGTGGTCGATGTTCTCCAGCGTCGTGCCCCACTCCTCGCGCGGCTTCCAGGCGGCCTCGACACGCATGCCCATGCGCACGTCCTCGGCCGCGCAGCCGAGCACGAGGTGCAGGAACGCGATGTCCGCGCCGTCGAGCAGGACGTAGGCCGCGACGTACGGCGGCTTGATGCGCTGGCCGAGGAACGGCACGTTGACGATGCAGAACGTGGTGACGATGCCCCGGTCCGGGAGCTCGACCTCCTCCTCGGTCGGCACGCCGTCGGTCGGGCACGCACCCCGCGGCGGGACGTAGACCTTGCCGCAGGCGGGACACCGCTGCCCGAGCAGCCTGCCCTCCGCCAGCCCGCGCAGGTAGCGGCTCTCCTCGGGTGACGCGGAGTGCGTGTAGTGCAGCTCGACCGGCGTGGTCAGCATCGTGACGGGCGGGGCCTCGCGCGGCTCCGCGCGCGAGCCGTCGCCGGCCGGCACGAAGCACTCGATGTCGCGGATCCCGTTGCCCTGCGTCCGTGCCCACCGCACCCGCACCCGCATGCCGGTCACCACCTGCTCGGCGTCGACCGCGTGCAGCGTCGGCGTGTCCGCACCGTCCAGCGTGATCAGTGCCCAGCAGAACGGCCGCTGAAGTGGTTGGCCCGCAAGGGGTTCCGGCTGCGCGCACCACGTGACGACCGTGCCCTCCTGGCCGACCTCGACGAGGTCGGCAAGCGGCTCGGCGGTCACCGGGTCGTACTCCGGCGGTGGCACGTGCACCCGCCCGTCGGCGCCGCGCGCGCCGTAGATCCGCCGCTGCGCGAGCCCGGTGACGAACCGGCCCAGGACCGGCCCGAGCGATCGGGTGTAATCGAACCCGATGGAAAGCGGGGCGGACAGCGGTTCCTGATCGACTGTCACGCTCCGAGTGAAACACGTTCTAGCACGACCGGCAAGGAGGTAGCGATGAAGCTCGGACTTCAGCTCGGGTACTGGGGCGCGGCCCCGCCGCCGCACGCCGCCGAGATGGTCCGCGCCGCCGACGAGGCCGGCTTCGACGCAGTGTTCGCCGCCGAGTCGTGGGGCTCGGACGTGTTCACCCCCCTCGCGTGGTGGGGCGCGCCGACCACGCGCGTCCGGCTCGGCACCGCGGTCGCGCAGCTGTCCGCCCGCGCGCCTACCGCGACCGCGATGGCCGCGCTGACCCTCGACCACCTCTCCGGCGGCCGCGCGATCCTCGGGCTCGGCGTGTCCGGCCCGCAGGTCGTCGAGGGCTGGTACGGGGCGCCGTTCGGCAAGCCGCTCGCCCGGACGCGCGAGTACGTGAAGATCGTCCGCCAGGTGCTCGCCCGCGAGGCCCCGGTGACGAGCGAGGGCCCGCACTACCCGCTGCCCTACACCGGCCCGGGCGCCGACGGGCTCGGCAAGCCGCTGCGCCCGATCACCCATCCACTGCGCGCCGACCTGCCGATCTGGCTGGGCGCGGAGGGTCCGAGGAACGTGGCACTGACCGCCGAGATCGCCGACGGCTGGCTCGCCGTCTACTTCTCCGACTCGCTCGCCGACCAGTACAACTCGTGGCTCGACGAGGGCTTCGCCCGGCCCGGTGCCCGCCGCTCGCGCGCGGACTTCGAGGTCGCCGCGAACGTCACGGTGGCGATCACCGACGACCCGGCGGCCGAGTACGACCGGCACCGCCCGATGATCGCGCTGTACGCCGGCGGCATGGGCGCGGAGACCAAGAACTTCCACGCCGACCTGTTCCGGCGGATGGGTTACGGCGGGGTCGTCGAGGAGGTGACCCGCAAGTTCCGGGAGGGCCGCAAGCTCGAGGCGGCGGCCGCGGTGCCCGACGAGCTCGTCGCCGAGACCGCGATGATCGGCACCGCCGAGCAGGTCCGCGCGCACGCGAAGAAGTGGGCGGACCACGGCGTCACGATGCTCATGGTCGGCGCCCACGACGCCGCCCAGGTGCGCGCGATCGCGGAGGTTCTTGCCGACAACTGAAACACGTTCTAGATTAGGCCGGTGGCCTCGATCGGACTGTGGAACATCGCCCGCGAGCAGCCGGACCTCGTCGCCGTGGTCGATCCGGACGGCCGGGAGGTGACCTACGCCGAGCTGGCGGCCGCGGCCGACCGGTACGGGCGCGGCTTCCAGGCGCTGGGCCTGCGCCCGGGTGACGCGATCGTGGTGCTGCTGCCGAACGGCGCGGAGCTGGCGTCCGTCTACTTCGGAGCGTTCCAGACCGGCCTGTACGTGGTGATGGCCAACTGGCACCTGGTCGGCGCCGAGGTCGCGTACCTGATCTCCGACAGCGGCGCGCGCGCGTTCGTCGCACACTCACGGTTTGCTTCCGTCGCATCCGACGCGGCCGCGGCCAGTGGGATCGAGGCGCGGTTCGCGGTCGGCGACGTACCCGGGTTCTCGCCGCTCTCGTCGCTGGGCGCCGGTTCTCGGGGGCGGCCCGACATCCGGACCGCGGGCTCGCCGATGCTCTACACGTCCGGCACGACCGGCCGGCCGAAGGGCGTGCGCCGGCCGCTGACGGGTGCGGACCCGGACGAGGTGCCAGCGGCCGCCACGTGGTTCTTCGGCATCTTCGACCTGCACCCGTTCGACGGCCACGTGCATGTGTGCGGCTCGCCGATGTACCACACGGCGGTGCTCAACTTCGTGGCCAACTCCGTCCAGTTGGGACACACGGCGGTGCTGATGGACCGCTGGCGGCCCGAGGAGATGCTGCGCCTGATCGAGCGGTACCGGGTGACGCACAGCCACATGGTGCCGACGCAGTTCCATCGGTTGCTGGCCCTGCCCGCCGAGGTGCGCGAGCGCTACGACGTGTCGTCGCTGCGGGTGATGATCCACGGCGCGGCACCGTGCCCGCCGGAGGTCAAGCGGCGGATGCTGGACTGGTGGGGTCCGGTGGTCACGGAGTACTACGCGGCGACGGAGGGCGGCGGCACGGCGATCTCGGCGGCGGAGTGGCTGGCGCGGCCGGGCTCGGTGGGCAGGCCGTGGCCGGGCTCGGTGGTGAAGGTGCTGGACGAGTCGGGCGCGGAGCTCGCCCCGGGCGAGCCGGGCCTGGTGTACATGCGGATGGGCGCGTCGAACTTCGAGTACCACAAGGACCCGGCGAAGACGTCGGCGTCGCGGGTAGGTGACCTTTTCACGCTGGGGGACATCGGTTACCTGGACGAGGACGGCTATCTGTACCTGTGCGACCGGAAGTCGGACCTGATCATCTCCGGCGGCGTGAACGTGTACCCGGCGGAGATCGAGAACGCGCTGGCGGTCCACCCGAAGGTTGCGGACGTGGCGGTGTTCGGCGTCCCGAACCCGGACTGGGGCGAGGAGATCAAGGCGGTCGTGCAACCGGCGGAGGGCGTCGACGGCGACGCCGGACTGACCGAGGACCTGCTGGCCTTCGCAGCCGACCGCCTGGCGAAGTTCAAGATCCCCCGCACGATCGACTACGTCGAGCAGCTCCCCCGAGACCCAAACGGCAAGCTGTACAAACGAAAACTCCGCGACCCATACTGGCCCAACCAAGACCACCCCATCTAAAGCCCCGCGAGTCCAACACTCAGCAACCGCGAGTCCAACACTCGGCAACCGCGAGTCTGACACCCGGGT
>NZ_DATBKY010000135.1:0-4558 GCF_036555685.1 Actinophytocola sp.
CCGCGCGGTCGCCGCTGATGCTGTGGATCGTCGCGAGCGTCCGCGAGTCGATCACGACGCCGTCGTGCACCTGCGCCTGGCCGAACGTCGAGTGGCCCTGGCCACGCATCGCGACCTTGAGCCCGTTGTCGTTCGCGAACCGGACCATCTTCACGATGTCCTGCGCCGAACCCGGCCGCAGCACCGCGATCGGCGTGCGGTGAACGATGTTGCCGTAGTCGTCGGCGGCCTCGGCCCGCGACTGCTCGTCGACGACGAGCTCTCCGTCGAGGCCGGGCACATTGATCCCGCGCGGGCTGGCGTCCGCCTTCGTGACCCAGCCGAGACCCGGGTCGAACGCGACGACCGCCGCCGCCGCGGCGCCGGTCAGGAAGGCACGGCGCCCGAGCCGAGAATCCATCTGCACTCCTCATCCCTGTCGGCCGAACCGGCGCACCATAGCCCACAATCAAGGGTCATGGTTACCCCGTTTGCGTAGTCCACTGTGGCCGAACGGGGCACTGTCACTGGAGTGTCATGTCGCCCGACGGCAGCCAGTAACCGGAAAGGCTTCCGGCCGTCACCAACACCTGCATGCGGCCGTTGATCGTCGCACTCGTACTGAACGGCGCGCTGCTCGGCGCGGACAGCGAGATGGTCTTCGACGCCGTCGTGTTCCCTGCCGAGTCGTACTTGTACGCCGACCACTGTCCGGCTGGGATCAAGACCGTGCGCGCGAGCGGATACGTCACCGTGACCTTCTGGCCGGCCAGCCACGCGTGCGCGTACTGCTCCGCGACCGAGTACCCGGCGAGCGACCCGGCCGTGACGCGCAGGTAGATGCCGCGGCCGCGGACCCGCTGCCGCAGGTCACCCGGCGCGCTCGACCGTCGCGAGAGGCTGATCGACTTGCTGGCCGTGATCGCGCCGTTCTTGTCGAACTTGTACGCGGTGTGCGTGCCGGCGGCGAGCATGACGGTGCCGGTCACCGCGGGCGGCGGGTAGTCCGCGATCAGCGCGTCGGCGTACCGGCTCCACGCGGAGTCCCCGCTCGCGGCGTGCAGCAGGAGCATCTGGTGCCAGTGGATGTCGTGGTACTTGTCGTTCAGCACGCCCTTGTGCCGCAGGCAGTAGTGGCTGAGGTAGCCGGGGTTGCGGAACCCGTTCGACAGGTACCAGTTGGTGTGCGCGAGCGCGCCGTTCCACAGGTTCACCGCGGCCGGGTCGGCGGTCAGCGCCTGGTAGTCGAACAGGCCGAACGTCGCGAACACGTGGCCGTTGAGCGTGCGGTCGGAGCTGGTCGGCGGCCACAGCGGGTACTCCTCGAGCCACAGGTACCCGCTCGGGTCGATGTTGACGGTGGACGGCAGGCCCTCCGCGGGCGCGTTGAGGAAGCTCTTGAACGTGGCGGTGGCGGCGTCGAGCCACTTCTGCGCGCCGGTGATCTGGTACAGCCTGCTGAACGCACTCAGCGCCTGGCCCTGCGCCATCCCGCTGAACCACGGCGCCCGCATCACGTCGCTGCCGCCGTGCAGCGCGAAGTCGAACGGGTAGGGGAAGTACCACGCGTCGTCGGAGAGGACGTGCCGGTCGATGAGCCGCTGGGCGTCGAGGCCGGCGCGGGTGAGGTACTCCGCCTTGCCGGTGAGGTGGTAGTCGCTGATCGCCTCGAGCGCCTCCTGTGCCTGCGCGACCGGGTGGTCGTAGAGCCGGCCGTCGATCGAGAACATCCGCACGCCGGTCGAGTCGTGCGGTACGGACGCGTCGAAGCCGTACTCGGTCGGCGAGTTGTACGGCAGCTCCAGCCAGGACAACGCGCGCGACGCGTAGGCCGTCTTGTGGTACGAGTCGGGCAGCGGCCGGCTCGACTCCGCGGCCTTCTCCTCCATGGCGGCGATCCGCTTCTCGACGCCGGCCGCACCGGCAGCGGGCGGTAGTGGGGTGCCTTCGTCGGCGTCACTTCCCGGACCGCTCGGGAGCAGGGGCTCGGCGGACGTCTTCGCGGACGTCTCGTTCGCCGCGGCCGCCGCCGCTTCCGAGGTCGCGACCGGGCCGGTCACGCCGATGCTCAAGACTAGGGCCGCGACCCCGAACGACCCGAACCGACGCCCCCAGCTCATCCCCAGCTCCGATCGACGATCTTGTCCTGCCTCGCGCCATTGTCGAACACGCGCGGCCATGGCCGGTGAAAGTCTCTCCGGCAACCTCGACATCGCGGTAACGGGTGTCGGCCGTTACTCCGTCGGCGTGACCAGCACCGGCGTGTCGGTGAGCAGCAGGCGGAGCGTCCCGCCGTCGACCTCGACCTCGTGCGGCGCGCCGAAAGCGTCGACGGCGGTCGCGCCTTCCGTGGACCACGCAACGCTGACCGGGACCGGCGGCTGGTCCTCCCCGTCGAACGCGTCGCGGTGGTCCCAGAGCACGAGCAAGGGTGGCCGGCCGTCACGCTCGACGGTGAACACGTAGCGCTCGCCCTGCTTCGTGGCCTTGGTGGCGCCCGCCAGCTCGGTGGTGACCAGCGCGAACGTGTCCGCCGCGGGACGGCGCCGGGTCAGCTTCGTGCCCTCGTACTCGAGCAGGACGAGCTTGCCGAACAGGAGGTGCATCATCTGGTACGGCTCCATCTCGCCGGGCACCTCGGGCGCGAGGTTCCAGTACGCGGCCAGCTCGACGCCGGCGGCGAGGGCGAGCACCGCGCGCTGGACGAGCTGGCGCTGGTTCGCGCGGTGGCGGCGGGCCTCGAGCTCGGGCGGGCAGCCGTCGAGGAACATGCGGAGGCGGTCGGGCAGCTCGCCGGCCCGCTCGTAGAGCGAGACCAGCGCGCGGCGCTCGGGGTTGTCCTGCGCTACCCGCTGCTGCAGCTCGTCGACGCTCTGGGTCGCCGGTGGCTGCTCAGCGAACGCCGCCATCATCGTCTGCTGCAGGACCGGCTCGATCTCCGGGAACTCGAAGAGCACGGGCCCCGCGAACTCGCCGGCGACGACAGGCTTGGCGTATCCGTTGGCCCGCATCATCTTCCGCGCCTCGTCCACGTAGGACGGGATCGCGGCGGGGTCGCCGTAGAGGTGGACGTCGAACAGGTCGAACGCGTCACGACCGGCGTCGGTCAGGTGCGCGAAGAACTCGCGCGGCGCGCTGCCGGGCGGGCTGCTGAGCACGTCGTAGCCACAGCCGCCGAGTACGACGCTCGCGTGCGGGTCGGCTTCCTTCACGGCGGCGTGGAACTCGGTGAGCTGGGCGACGTACTCCTCCGCGGTGCCGGCCCAGGTAAGGCCGACGTTGCTCGGTTCGTTGTCGCACTGCCAGTACCCGACCCGGCCTTGCGCGTGCTCGACCAGCCGCCGGACGAACTCGCGGTACCGCCCCGGGTCCTTCGCCGGCGACGGTGGCAGGAAGTCGCTCGGCTCGCGGGTGGCCCAGAGCGAACTCGAGCAGACGGTGAGCCAGATGTCGGCGTCGGCGCGCTGGCCGAGCAGGGCGTCGAGGACGTGGAAGTCGTACTCGCCGGGGCGCGGTTCGACCTGGCTCCAGTAGATGTAGGCGCGCACCAGGCCGGCGCCGAGCGCGCGGGCCTGGGGCACGAACTCGTCGGGCTCCTTGAAGAGCCCGTAGCTGATCCCCCTGACGATTCCCAACTGCATGTTTACAACATATACCATAGATATATGTCGTATACTCGGCGGCATGTCGATCTGGACCGAGCCCCCGTCCCGCCTGGACCGCGCACGGATAGTCGAGGCGGCGATCTCGGTGGCCGACGAGTCCGGTGCCGGTGCGGTGACGATGAAGGCGGTCGCCGCGCGGCTCGAGGTGACGCCGATGGCCCTCTACCGGTACGTGCGGAACAAGGAAGGCCTGGTCGACCTGATGCTCGACACGGCGACGGCGGAGATCCCGC
Organism: Actinophytocola sp.; assembly: GCF_036555685.1. GTDB lineage: Bacteria > Actinomycetota > Actinomycetes > Mycobacteriales > Pseudonocardiaceae > Actinophytocola. Next base: position 3,878 of record NZ_DATBKY010000135.1, read on the forward strand.
TTACCGGGTCGTCGTCGTGGCGCCCGGCCCTGCACGCACTTGCCCTCGAAACACGGGCGATGATCAAGCGTCACCCCTGGTACGCGGAGCTGGTCCACACCCGCCCGCCGGCGGGGCCCAACCAGATGCGGCGGCTGGAGTTCATGCTGGCCGTGCTGACGGCGGAAGGCGCAACCCTCGCGGAGGCGATGACCCAGTCGGCGATGCTGGACCGGCACGTGTTCGGCGCGGGCCTGCAGGAGGCGATGGAGTCCCGCTTCGAGGCCCCGTCCGCGGTGTCGGAGGCCATGTCGGACATGCGCGCCCGGGCGGCAGGCAAGCACCCGAACCTGGCGAAATGGCTCTCCGCCCCGAGTGGCCCGTCAATGGACGACCAGTTCGAACTCGTATTGGGCTTCCTACTGGACGGCATCGCGACGCAACTACCGCGAGACAAGGAAAACAGCGGGGGCGCAGGGATTTGAACCCCTGGACCTTCTCGGGACTCCTGTTTCAGGATCTACGAATCGCCTTTCAAGGGCGTTCACGCAGGTGCAACTCCGCAGGATGCTCCTATGGATGTCAAGCGGCGAGTTCAAGATCGTTTGATGTGGTGATGAGTTGGTAGAGCTCGCGGGCGATGTAGCGTTTGAGGCATCGGATGATCTCTTTCTTGGATAGGCCGTCCTTGGTGCGTCGCTC
>NZ_DATBKY010000136.1:0-9461 GCF_036555685.1 Actinophytocola sp.
TCACGGTGTCGCCGGTGGAGCCGGTTTCCACCATCGCCGTGGCGATGATGGTGAGCGAGCCACCATTCTCGATGTTGCGCGCGGCACCAAGGAAACGCTTCGGCGGGTAGAGCGCGGTCGAGTCGACACCACCGGAGAGGATGCGGCCCGAGGCCGGGGCGGCGAGGTTGTACGCGCGGCCCAGACGGGTGATCGAGTCGAGCAGCACGACGACGTCGTGACCCAGCTCCACGAGGCGCTTGGCGCGCTCGATGGCGAGCTCGGCGACCGTGGTGTGGTCCGACGGCGGGCGGTCGAAGGTCGAGGCGATGACCTCGCCCTTCACCGACCGCTGCATGTCGGTGACCTCTTCCGGCCGCTCGTCCACGAGCACGACCATGAGGTAGACCTCGGGGTTGTTCGTGGTGATCGCGTTCGCGATGGCCTGCAGGACCATGGTCTTGCCGGCCTTCGGCGGCGACACGATCAGCGCGCGCTGCCCCTTGCCGACCGGCATCACCAGGTCGATGACGCGGGTGGTCAGCACGTGCGGCTCGGTCTCGAGGCGCAGCCGCTCGTTCGGGTACAGCGGCGTCAGCTTCGTGAACTCGGCGCGGTTCTTGGCCTGATCCGGGTCCAGCCCGTTGATCGTCTCGACGCGCACGAGCGGGTTGAACTTCTGCCGCTGCTGCTCGCCCTCACGCGGCTGGCGCACCATGCCGGTGATCGCGTCACCGCGGCGCAGCCCGTACTTGCGCACGAGCGACAGCGAGACGTAGACGTCGTTCGGGCCGGACAGGTAGCCCGAGGTCCGCACGAACGCGTAGTTCTCGAGCACGTCCAGCACGCCGGCGACGGGCAGCAGGACGTCGTCCTCGCGCACCTCGGTGTCCGGCGCGTCGCCCCGGCCGCCGCTGCCACCACGCCGGCGGCGATCCCGGAAGCGGCGCCCACGACGCCGGCCGCCGTCGTCATCGTCGTCGTCCGGACCGTTGTCGCGGTTGTCGCGGTTGTCATTGCGGTTGTCGCGATTGTCGCCGCGGTTGTCGTTGCGGCCCTGGTTGCGGCCACCCTGCCGGTCCTGGTTGCGGCCGCCCTGGCGGTCCTGGTTGCGGTCCCGGCCACCTTGACGGTCCTCGCGACCCTCGCTCCGGCTCTCCTCGCGCTTGTCGGAGCCGCGGTCGTCCCGCTTCTCCTCGCGCTGGTCGGTGTCCGGGCTGCCCGTCGCCCGGCCGGCCCGACGACGGCGGCCGCCGTCGCGGCGACCGCCCTCCTCGGCGGGCTCCTCGCGGCCCGGCTCGGCGGGTGCCTCGGGCTCCGCGGTCCTGGTGGCCCGGGGCGACTCCGTCCGCTCGGACTCGATGCCCAGCGGCAACGTCTCCGAGCTCGACTTGCTGTTCGACGACTTCGCCGAACCGCCGGACGCGCCACCCTGCCGCTCCTTGATCGCGGCGATCAGGTCCCCTTTGCGCATCCCGGCCGTGCCGGTGATGCCCAGCTGGCCGGCGAGCTCGCGAAGCTCGGCGAGCACCATGCCCGACAGGCCGGCGCGTCGCTTGGTCGTACCCCCGTTTGTGCTGGTGCGCGGCGTGGCATCGGCGTCCGCGGCAGGCGCGGCGGCTTCGACTGTGCCATTGGCTGATTCGCTACCCAGCAGATCAGTGTTGCTCACTCATGTCCTTCCTGACCAGGTCCCCGCCTCCATTGGTGGACCCGTGTACCAGCGGACCGCCGACCGATGACTCGACACGGCGCTACGCCCCGGCTATCGACCGCCGTCGCGACCTGGCCACCTGGCTGATTCGCCGTTGCGGACGACGGATCGTCAACGCGGAGCTATCTCGGTCACCACGGCTTTCGGTATCCGCCAGCGTCGACCTCGGCCATATGAGGGCCGAGTCGGCATCTCAACGGATGATGCGACCCGGGAAGAATTCCCCGGGAACGACACCGGGCGCCCGTACGCGCGGTGACTGAACGCCCCTGAGACTAGACGGCCCTGCATCCGGGTGCAACAACCGGGTCCCCGGCGGGTCTGACCGTGACAACGTCGTCTACCTGGAATTTGTTCCGATCTGCTCCGTACGCACGCCTCCGCGGTCCACCGCGAGCGGGCGGACGGCGAACCCGGTGGTGTCCACACCGGCAGGCAACCGGCCGTCCACGGTCGCCGCGAACACCGCCGGCCCGGCACCGGAAACCGTTGCGGCGACACCGTTTCCGCGAAGTTCACGTACGACTCGCATGGTGTTCGGCCACGCCTGCTCGCGGTAGTCCTGGTGCAGCCGGTCCTCGGTCGCGGTGAGTAGCAGGCCGGGCGACGTCGTCAGCGCGTGGACCGCGAGCGCGCACCGGCCGGCGGCGAACGCGGCGTCGGCGTGCGGCACGGTGGCCGGCAGCAGCCCGCGGGTCAGCTTGGTCGCGGACCGCTCGGCCGGGACGAGCAGGACCGGCCGCAGCGACGCGTGCGGCTCGAGGCGCACCGCGTGGTAGGCCGGCCCCGGCTCGGCCCACGCGAGCGCGAGCCCGCCGTGGAGGCTGGCCGCGACGTTGTCGGCGTGTCCCTCGAACTCCGCCGCGAGCTGCAGCGCGCCGGCGTCCGGCTCGCGGCCCGCCAGCGCGTACCCGGCGGCGACGCCGGCCACGATCGCGGCCGCCGACGACCCGAGCCCGCGCGCGTGCGGGATCGCGTTCGCGCAGGTCAGCTGCACGCCGGGGAGGTCGAGGTCGAGCCGCTTCGCGGTCGCCAGCAGCGCGCGGACGACGAGGTGGCTCTCGTCGACGACCAGGTCCGCGCCCTCGCCGGTGATCGTGCCCTTGACGCCCTCGCCCGTGACCGCCACGTCGACGACGTCGTACAGCGCGAGCGCGAGCCCGAGCGCGTCGAACCCCGGCCCCAGGTTGGCGGCCGAGGCCGGAACCGTGACCCGGACTCCGCCGCTCACGGTCAAGTCAGCTCCAAGGCGGACGCGACCGCGCCGGGAGAAACCGGCACCGGCTCGACCGGCGGCATGCCGGCCAGCGCCGTGTCCGGGTCCTTGAGGCCGTGGCCGGTCACCGTGCACACCACGAGCGAACCCGCCGGCAGCCGCCCGTCCGCCGCGGTGGCGAGCGCGCCCGCCACGCTGATGGCCGACGCGGGCTCCACGAACACGCCCTCCCGGCTCGCGAGCAGGTGGTAGGCCTCGAGCAGGTGCTCGTCGGTGATCGCGTCGACCAGCCCGGCCGACGCGTCGCGCGCGGCGACCGCACCGGCCCACGAGGCCGGGTTGCCCACGCGGATCGCGGTGGCCACCGTGTCCGGGTCGCGCACCGGCTCGCCGCGCACGATCGGCGCGGCGCCCGCGGCCTGGAAGCCGAACATCCGCGGCCGCGCCGGCACGACGCCCTCGTCGGCGTACTCGGTGTAGCCCTGCCAGTAGGCGGTGATGTTGCCCGCGTTGCCCACCGGCAGGCAGTGCACGTCCGGCGCGCGGCCGAGCTCGTCGCAGATCTCCCACGCGGCGCTGCGCTGGCCGAGCAGGCGCACCGGGTTGACGGAGTTGACCAGCTCCACCGGGTACTCGGCGGCGGTCTTGCGGGCGAGCTCGAGGCAGTCGTCGAAGTTGCCGCTGATCTGCAGGATCCGCGCGCCGTGCGCGACCGCCTGGGCGAGCTTGCCCATCGCGATCTTGCCGCTGGGCACGAGGACTGCGCAGGTCAGCCCGGCCCGCGCGGCGTACGCGGCGGCCGAGGCGGAGGTGTTGCCGGTGGACGCGCAGATCACCGCGTTCGCCCCGGTCGCGAGCGCGTGCGTGATCGCCACGGTCATCCCGCGGTCCTTGAACGAGCCGGTCGGGTTGGCGCCCTCGATCTTGAGGAACACCCGGCAGCCGGTGCGCTCGGAGACGTGGGGCGCCTCGAGCAGCGGCGTGCCACCCTCCTGCAACGTCACCACCCGCGCACCGGCCGGCAGCGGGATCCGGTCGGGGTAGGCGTTGATCACACCCGGCCAGCGGGGATGAACGCCGGCAGTTCCGCCTCCCCGGATTTCAATGTCCTGGTCACCTGAGGGAAGAAGGTGCTGTTTGGGCACGTACTTGTGGCTGGTTTGCGTCACGTTCCCCTGAGGTGCGGTCGGCGAGGCCGCAGGCTGGTCCGACCTACTCATTGCTCCTCGCCCTCCACTCGCATCACGCTGACCACCTCGTGCACCACCGGAAGGCCCGCGATCTTGTCCACTGTGGACCGTAGGGCGGCGTCCGGGGCCGAGTGCGTGACGATCACCAGGCTCGCGTCCGTGCTGCGACCCTGCTGGCGGACCGCGGCGATGCTCACGTCGTGCTCGGCGAAGACCGCCGCCACCGCGGACAGCACGCCGGCGCGGTCGGCCACGTCCAGGCTGATGTGGTACCGCGTGTCCACCTGGGAGATCGGCTGCACGGGCAGCGCGGCGTAGGACGACTCCCCCGGCCCGCGCCCGCCGACGACCTTGTTGCGCGCCACCGCGACCAGGTCGCCGAGCACCGCGCTCGCGGTCGGCGAGCCGCCCGCGCCCTGGCCGTAGAACATCAGCGAGCCGGCCGCGTCGGCCTCCACGAACACGGCGTTGAACGCGCCGCCGACCCCCGCGAGCGGGTGCGTGCGCGGGATCATCGCCGGGTGCACGCGGACCGCGACCGCCTCGGCGCCGTCGTCGCCGTTCGCGACCCGCTCGCAGATCGCCAGCAGCTTGATCGTGCGGCCCAGCGTCCGGGCCGCGGCGACGTCGGCCGGGGTGACCGCGGTGATGCCCTCGCGGTAAACGTCGGCCGCGGTGACCCTGGTGTGGAACGCGATCGAGGCGAGGATGGCGGCCTTGGACGCGGCGTCGTAGCCGTCCACGTCCGCCGTGGGATCGGCCTCCGCGTACCCGAGCCGGGACGCCTCGTCGAGCGTCTCCGCGTAGCCCGCGCCCGAGGAGTCCATCGCGGAGAGGATGTAGTTCGTGGTGCCGTTGACGATGCCCATCACGCGCGTGATCCGGTCGCCGGCGAGCGACTCGCGCAGCGGCCGCAGCAGCGGGATCGCGCCGGCCACCGCCGCCTCGAAGTACAGGTCCGCGCCGGCGGAGTCGGCCGCCGCGAACAGGTCCGCGGCGTGCTCGGCGAGCAGCGCCTTGTTCGCGGTGACCACCGACTTGCCGGCGCGCAGCGCGTCGGTGAGCAGCGTGCGCGCGGGCTCGATGCCGCCGATCACCTCGACCACGACGTCCACATCGGACGCGACGAGCCCGGCGGCGTCCGTCGTGAGCAGTTCCTGGGGCACGTCCGGATGCCGGTTCGGCCGCCGCACGGCGATCCCGGCGAGCTCGATCCCGCCGCCGACCCGCGCGGCGAGGTCCCCGGCCTGCTCGTGCAGCAGCCGGACCACCTCGGCCCCGACGGTTCCGCAGCCCAGCATGGCGATCCTGATGCTCACGACGCCCCCAACCCGCGAGTCCAACGCTCCCGACGGGCGAGTCCGACATGCACACCCGCGCCGAACGTCGGACTCGCGGGGCCGGACGGTTGGACTCGCGGGGTCTGACGGTTGGACTCGCGGATGCGGGTCATGACACCTCCAGGCGCAGGAGGTCGTCCACGGTCTCGCGGCGCAGCAGCAGCCGCGCCTCGCCGTCCTTCACCGCGACCACGGCCGGGCGGAGCAGCCGGTTGTAGCTCGAGGCCATCGCGTAGCAGTACGCGCCGGTGGCGGCGACCGCGATGACGTCGCCGGGCGCGAGGTTCTCCGGCAGCCAGCAGTCGCGCACGACCACGTCGCCGGACTCGCAGTGCTTGCCGACGACGCGGGACAGCACGGGTTCGCCCCCTCGGCCGCCCTCGTCGGCTAGCCGGGACACCAGCCGGCAGTCGTACTCGGCGTCGTAGAGCGCGGTGCGGATGTTGTCGCTCATGCCGCCGTCCACGCTGACGTAGCGGCGCGCGGTGCCGTGGCCGAGCTCGACGTCCTTGATGGTGCCGACCTCGTAGAGCGTCACCGTGCCCGGGCCGACGATCGCGCGGCCCGGCTCGACCGCGATCCGCGGCATCTCCAGCCCGGCCTGCTCGCACTCCTTGGCCACGATGTTGTGCAGCTGCTCGGCGAGCCAGCCGGGCGGCGGCGGGTCGTCGGCCGCGGTGTACGCGATCCCCAGCCCGCCGCCGAGGTCCACAGTAGACACGTCGGCGAGCGCCGCCGCGCCGTGCTCGTCGCGCAGCTCCGCGAGCAGGCCGATCACCCGGTGCGCGGAGACCTCGAACGCGTTGGCGTCGAAGATCTGCGAGCCGATGTGGCTGTGCAGCCCCACGAGCCGCAGCCCGGGCGAGCCGAGCACCCGGCGGACCGCCTCCGCGGCCGCCCCGCCGGCGAGCGAGAAGCCGAACTTCTGGTCCTCGTGCGCGGTCGCGATGTACTCGTGGGTGTGCGCCTCGACCCCGACGGTGACCCGCACGAGCACGTCCTGCACGCGCCCCTGGTCGCTCGCGATCCGGTCCAGCCGGGCGATCTCGTGGAACGAGTCGAGCACGACCGCGCCCACGCCGGCGGACACCCCGGCCGCGAGCTCGGCGGCCGACTTGTTGTTGCCGTGCAGGGCGATCCGCTCGGCCGGGAAGCCGGCCCGCAGCGCGATCTCCAGCTCGCCGCCGCTGCACACGTCCAGCGACAGCCCCTCCTCGGCGACCCACCGGGCGATCTGGACCGACAGGAAGGCCTTGGCCGCGTAGTGCACGAGCGAGGGGTCGCCGAACGCCCGGGCGTGCTCGGCGCAGCGGGCGCGGAAGTCGGCCTCGTCCATCACGAACAGCGGTGTGCCGTACTCCTCGGCGAGCGCGCGGACGTCGACGCCGGCCAGGCGCACGACGCCCGTCCCGTCGCGGCGGGCGTTGCGCGGCCAGACGGCCGGCAGCAGCTCGTCCAGTTCGTCCGCAGTGGACGGTCGGGGGCCGGCGGTGCTGCCCGGCGGCAGGACGTCGGCGTGCAGCGGCCCCGCCGGATGCGCCCTCATGACGCCTCCCCGGACTTCTTACGGTTGGTCACCCTGGGCGTAGCAGTCCCGGTTGGCGCGTGCTTGTGGCCGGGTCGCGTCGCGTTCCCCTTGGGTGACGGCTGACTGCCACGCGGCTTTCTTGACGCGTTCACAAGGTTCTACATCCGTTCTGGGGCGCTGACGCCCAGCAGGGCCAGGCCGTTCGCCAGCAGCTGGCGGACCGCGGCGCACAGGGCGAGGCGGGCGGTGGTCAGCGGCGTGGCCTCCTCGTCGCCCTGCGGCAGGATCCGGCAGCTGTCGTAGAACTTGTGGTACGCGCTCGCCAGCTCCTCGAGGTAGCGCGCGACGCGGTGTGGTTCCCGCAGCTGCGCGCCGGTGGTCACGACCTTCGGGAAGTCGCCGATCGTGCGGATCAGCTCGCCCTCCCGCTGGTGGGTCAGCAGGCCGAGGTCGACGTCGGTCGCGGACGTCGGCACCTTGATGCCCAGCTCGCCGGCGTTGCGCTCGAGGGAGGCCAGCCGGGCGTGCGCGTACTGCACGTAGAACACCGGGTTGTCGCTCGTACGCCTGCTCCACAGGTCCAGGTCGATGTCGAGCGTGGCGTCCACAGAGGACCGGATGAGCGCGTAGCGGGCCGCGTCCACGCCCACGGCGTCGACCAGGTCCTCGATCGTCACCACGGTGCCGGCGCGCTTGGACATCCGCACCGGCTTGCCGTCGCTGACGAGGTTCACCAGCTGCCCGATGAGCACCTCGACCACGGCCGGGTCGTCGTCCAGCGCGGCCGCGGCGGCCTTGAGCCGGGCGATGTAGCCGTGGTGGTCCGCGCCGAGCATGTAGATGCACAGGTCGAACCCGCGGCGGCGCTTGTCCCGGAAGTAGGCGATGTCGCCCGCGATGTAGGCCGGGTCGCCGTCGGACTTGATGACGACGCGGTCCTTGTCGTCGCCGAACTCCTTGCTGCGCAGCCACCAGGCGCCGTCGGCCTCGTACAGGTGCCCCTTGGCCTTGAGCTCCTCAACGACCTCGCCGACCTGGCCGGAGCTGTGCAGCGAGTCCTCGTGGAAGAAGACGTCGAAGTCGGTGCCGAAGTCGTGCAGGCTGCGCTTGATCTCGTCGAACATCAGCCCGACGCCGATGCGGCGGAACGTCTCCGCGGACTGGTCCTCGGGCAGCGACAGCGCGTTCGGCTCGGTCCGCAGCACCTCGGCCGCGACGTCGGACAGGTAGCCGCCCGCGTAGCCGTCCTCGGGCGGCGGCTCGCCCTTGGCGGAGGCGATCAGCGAACGGACGAAGCGGTCGATCTGGGCGCCGGCGTCGTTGAAGTAGTACTCGCGCACGACGTCGGCGCCCTGCGCGGTCAGCAGCCGGCCGAGCGCGTCGCCGACCGCGGCCCACCGCGTGCCGCCGAGGTGCAGCGGGCCGGTCGGGTTGGCGGAGACGAACTCGAGGTTGATCCGCCTGCCCGCGAGCGCGTCGCCCCGGCCGTACGCCTCGCCGGCGTCGAGCACCTGGCGGACGATCTCGCCCTGGGCGTCGGCGGCGAGGCGGAGGTTGATGAAGCCGGGCCCGGCCACGTCGGCCTCGGCCACCCCCTCGCAGCCGGCGAGCGCCTCGGCGAGCCAGCCGGCGAGGTCACGCGGCGCGACGCCGACCTTCTTGGCCACCTGCAGCGCCAGGTTCGTCGCGTAGTCGCCGTGCTCGGGGTTTCTCGGTCGCTCGATCGTCACCGCCTGTGGCAGGGCGGCGTGATCGAGGTCTCGGCTGGTCAGCACGTCCACGGCGACGGCGCGGACGAGGTCGGCAAGCGCGGCGGGAGTCACCCTGAGAAGTCTAGGTAGCACGCCACGGCCCGAAGGAGAGACCTCGCCCATAGGCTGGGCCGGAGCCAGTTCTCAGGGCGGGAGGCGATCGCGATCGACAGGCCGGACGCGCGTCGTGTGCTCGCGGTGGCGGCCGCGGTGGTCGCCCTCTTCGCCGGCTGCGGTGCCATGACCAGCGGCGACGCCGCCGAAGGTGCTGTCGGCGCACCCGACCCGGCCGACTTCGTGCCGACCGTCGAGAACAAGGACCCGGCCACTGCCATCGAGGGCGTCGTGATCACCCACTACCGGCCGATGCACGCTCGGCCGGGCCAGCGCGTCGCCTACGACGCGTCCCCGCCCTACGGCGGCGCGCACGACCCGACCTGGGCGGACTGCACGGGCACGGTGTACGCGAAGCCGGTCCGCAGCGAGAACATGGTCCACTCGCTGGAGCACGGCGCGGTCTGGCTCGCGTACGACCCCGCCCGGGTCCGCGGCGCGGCGCTGACCGTGCTGGCCGCGAAGGTCGACGGGCAGCCGTACCTGATGCTCTCCCCCTACCCCGGCCTGGACGTGCCGGTGTCCGTGCAGTCGTGGGGCCACCAGCTGAAAGTGCGCCGGCCGGACGACCTGCGCATCGACCTGTTCATCGCGGCACTGCGGGACAACCCGTACACGACGCCCGAAGC
>NZ_DATBKY010000137.1:0-6589 GCF_036555685.1 Actinophytocola sp.
CCGGCACGCCCGCCTACCTCGCTCCGGAGGTCGCTCTCGGCCAGGACGCGGACACCCGCTCGGACGTGTTCTCCCTCGGCGCCACGCTCTACGCCGCCCTCGAGGGCTTGCCGCCGTTCGGCGTGGACGAGAACGCGATCGTGATGCTGCACAAGGTCGCGGCGGGCGAGGTGCGGCCGCCCGATCATGCCGGGCAGCTGGCCGGGCTCGTGATGTGGTTGCTGCGCCGGGATCCCGCGGAGCGGCCGTCGATGCGCGGCGCGCACGACGCGCTGTCCGCGGCCGTGGCGGGCTGTCCGGTGCCGGAGTACCAGCCGCGCCCGGCCACGCTCGAGCTGCCGCGCCGGCGTGTGTCCCGCCGGACGGTCGTGGCCGGCGTCGCGGCGGCGGGCCTGGTCGCGGCCGGCGTCGCGCTGGGCATCCTCATCGGCGACGACGCGACGCCCGGGGCGTCCGGCTCGACCGGGACGACCGCGACCCCACCGAGCACGACGACCACGACCGCGCGGCCGTCCGCGGGCTGCGCGGCGAGCTACCGGGTCACCGGCTCGTGGCCGGACGGGTACCAGGTGGAGGTGACCGTCCGCAACGACGGCGACGAGGCCGTCACGGGCTGGACTGTCCGCTGGCACCTCCCGCGCGGCCACCAGATCCGGGACCTGTGGAACGGCGAGCGTGCGCAGAACGGCACCGAGGTGATCGTGCGGAACGCGGACTGGAACGTCACGGTGGACCCCGGCGGCTCGACCAACTTCGGCTTCAACGTGAACGCCACCGACGACGTGCGGAGCGTGCCGGACGTCAGCTGCGAGGCGGACTAGAGATAGCTCGGGTCCGGGCCGGGCAGCAGCTGGTCCGGGCGCCCGGCGAGGATCCGGTTCATCGCCTGGAAGTACGGCGGCGCGGCCGCCGTGCCGCCGAAGGCGCCGTTGCCGCACTCGCCGATGTAGACCGGGGGGCCCGGGCACAGCTCGCCCGGGTCGGGGCCGTCCGCGAAGACCAGCGACGACACGGCGTAGTCGGCCACGCCGCCGACGAAGGCGACCGACTCGCTCTGCTGCGTCGTGCCGGTCTTGCCGATGCCCGGGCGGGTCCAGCCGGCCGCGCGGGCCGACGCGGCGGTCGTGCCGCTGACGGTGTCCTGGCTCAGCCCCGCCACCAGCGTGTTCGCCAGGCCTGGCGGCACGGCCTGCTCGCACGGCTGCTCCGGGATGTCCACGGCGTGCCCGAACCGGTCGGTGACCGAGCGGATCGGGTCCGGCGGACACCACGTGCCACCGCTCAGCAGCGTCGCGGACACGTTCGCGAGCTCGAGCGGGCTCACCGGGCTGTCGCCGAGCGTGAACGACGGCTTGTCCCGGAAGTACCGCGACTGCGGCTGGCCGCGCTGCGGGTCGGCCGCCCGCGGCTCGGGCGCGGTGCCGGCGTCGTTGGTGCGCAGGGTGTTCCGCAGGCCCAGCCGCCTCGCCATGTCGAGTACGGCCGGCATCCCGACGCGGGTCTCCAGCCCGACGAACGCCGTGTTGGGCGAGGTGGCCAGGCCGTCGGCGAGGGTGATCGGGTCGGGGTAGCGACCGTCGTTGTGCACGGGATAGCAGGAGTCGGCGCCAGGCTGGGGGAAGCAGCCGTCGGGCGGGTTCGCCAGCTCGGTGTGCAACCCGGCCGCGCCGGACGACAGCGCGGCCGCCGAGGTGAAGATCTTGAACACCGAGCCCGCGCCGAACGGGTCGCTGACGTCGGCGACGAGGTTGCGGCTGGTCTGCCCGCGGTGGATGTCCGTGCCCAGATTTCGGTTGGCCACCATCGCGAGCACCTCGTGCGCGGTGTCGCCGGGCGAGATGATCGCCATCGTGTTGGCCACGCCGTCCTGCGTCGTCGGCACGTTCTTCTCCACCGCGGCCTTCGCCGCGTGGCTCGCCTTCGGGTCGAGCGTGGTGCGGATCGTGAAGCCGCCGGTGGCGAGGTCGTCGGCGGTGAAGCCGGCGTCCTGGAGATAGCGCAGCGCGTACTGGCAGAGGAAACCGGCGTCCGGCCGGGCGCCCGCGCAGGTGCTCGACGGTACGGCCGGCCCGTTCGGCAGCACGCCGAGATCGGACTTCTTCGCCGCCGTGGCGGTGCCTTCGTCGATGGCGTGCGTGGCGGCCATCGCGTCGAGGACGATGTTGCGCCGCTCGATCGCGTCCCGCGGCCGCGCGTACGGGTCGTACCGGCTGGGGTTGTTGACCATGCCGGCGAGGAGCGCGGCCTGGGTCAGCGTGAGGCGGGCCGCGGTCGTGCCGAAGTACGCGTGCGCGGCGGCCTCGACGCCGTAGATGCGGCCGGTGAACTCGACGACGTTCAGGTAGCCGGCGAGGACGTCGTCCTTGCTCATCGACCGGTCGAGCTCGATCGCCGAGCGCGCCTCGCGGATCTTGCGGGCGAGCGTGTCCGCACGGTCGGCGGCCTGCGCGGCGGGGTCGTTCCGGTCGACGACGTTGATCAGGTAGTTCTTGACGAACTGCTGCGAGATGGTCGAGCCGCCCTGGGTGTCGCCGCCGGTGAGGTCGTGCAGCAGCGCGCGGAGCAGAGCCGTGGGGTCGACCCCGTGCTCGGTGTAGAAGCGCCGGTCCTCGATGGACACGATGGCCGCCTTCATGGCCGGCGAGATCCGCGCGGCCGTCACGGGCAGCCGGTACTGGTCGAACACGGTCGCGAGCGGCCGGCCGTTCCGGTCGGTGACCGTGGTGACGAGCGGGACGTCGCCGGCGACCGAGGCGGGCGAGATCTGTGCGGCCGAGGCCGCCGCGCGAGCCGCCGCCGCGCCACCGCCCAGTACGACGGGCGACAGCACGGCGGCGAGCAACACCCCCGCCAGCACGCACGCTCCGGCGAGCCGAACCACCTTGCGCGCGACCATCTCCCCACCCTCCCCAGGACACCCTGCGCCCGGAACCTGAGCGCAGCATGAGAGAAGGCTGAGGGAATCCGCTCAGTACTGTGCCCGGATGGGACTCGCTCTGGTGACCGGTGCGGGCCGCGGGCTGGGCGCGGTCATCGCTCGACGGCCGGATCGGGCAGACCGGCTCGGACATGCCGGACCGCGCGCTGCCCGGCTGGTCCGCCTACGCCGCGGCGAAAGCGGCGCAGCTGGGCGCTGACCCGCGCGTGGGCTCGGCCCGCACGGCATCACCGTCAACGTGGTCGCGCCGGGCTGGGTTCCGGTCGAGCGGCACGCCGGCGCGACCGAGGCGGAGCGCGCGGACCATGCCGCCGAAGTGCCGCTCGCCCGGCTGGGCACGCCAGCGGACGTGGCCGGGCGCGGTCGCCTTCCTCGCGTCACCAGAGGGCGCGATCGTGACCGGTCAGTGCCTCACGCTCAACAGTGGCCACACGCCGGGCCGACCGTCAGAGCAGGCCGCGCAGGACGGCCTCGGTCTTCGTCGTGGCGGACTCGTCGGGCTTCAGGCCGTGGCCGTCGATCTCGGCGGCGAGCAGGGCGCGCCGACCGGCCGACTCGTCGTCGTCCGCGCAGCGCAGGGACAGCTCGAGGAACGTGCGCCCGTCGCCCCACGTCCACTGCTCGGCACGCAGGCCGCGGAGCGGCCCGGCTGTGATGTCATGCCACCTGCGCGCCCGGATCGGGCCGGCGTTGCACAGGTGGCGCATCGGCTGCTCGAGCCGCGGCCCGCAGCGGCGCAGGAAGTCCTGCTGCTCCGGCGTGAACGCGTCCCGCTTCCGCCCGTCGAGCAGCTCGCGCAGGCCCTCCTCGCGCTTCGCCTCGACACTCGCGGAGAGCACCCGCTCCCGTGCCCAGCCGACACCGACGCGGTAGTCGGCGTCGTGCCGCGTGCCCGGCCGCCACCGGCCGGTGAGCCGCTCCTCCCGGGCAGGGCGCAGCTTCACCGTGACGTCGACCGATCCGTCCGCGTCGTCGCGGCGCAGCCGCAGGATCACCCCGTTGCCGAACAGCCACGGGTCGCCCGCGTCGTCGAGCCGGTCGACGAAGTAGATCGTCCGCTCCCCGGCGTCCCCGCCGGTCAGGCCGAAAGCCGTCAGCCCCGCCTCGACCTGGTCCGCCGGGAGGGTGAACTTGACCTCGGTGCCGATTCGAGCCATGGGTGCACACCGTCCTTGCGCCGCATCCCCAATCTCGACCGGGACGGCCGGCGCGTTACGCGATCTCACCTGCCGCGCGTGACGCCGGAACCGGCGATTTCCAGGACGATTCCGCACGTGACTGAACAATCTGGGCCCAGGCCCCAGGCCGCCGACGCGCTTCTCGCGGTCGCGGTCCTCGGAGTCCGCACGGGACTCCGCGCGGGTGGCGCGGTCGCTCGCACCGCGCGCCCGGTCACCGAAGTCGTGCTGCGGCCGGAGAAGTGGCCGAGCAAGCGGCTGCGGTTGCTCGCCGAGATCGGCTTCCGGCAACGCCGGGCCGCCCTCGAGGAGGCGGTCCGGCTCTACCGGAAGGTGACGCCCGCGGTGATCACCGACGTGCTCGCCCAGCTGGACCTCGGCCGTATCGCGCAGGACGTGATCGACGAGATCGACCTGCCGGAGCTCATCCGGGCCTCCACCGGCTCGGTCGCGTCGGAGTCCATGCGCGACGTCCGGATGCAGGCGATCGAGGCCGACGAGACGGTGTCGCGGTGGTTCGGCCGCGCGCGGCGCTCACGGCCGGTGGCGTGACGGGCGAGGCGGCCTGGCTCTCGTCGGTACCGGAGGAAGCGCGGGCGTACCAGGGCCACCGGGCCGGCGTCGTCAGCCGCGTGCTCGCCGCGGCCATCGACCTCGTCGTGTTGTTCGTCCTGCTCGGCGGCGCCTACTTCGGCCTGGCCGGTTTGCTGTTCGTGATCGACCCCGTGTCGTTCCGGTTCCCCGCCATCCCGCGGGCGGTGATCCTGATCGCCGGCGGCCTGGTGCTCGTCGGGTACCTCACCGAGTGCTGGACGACGACCGGACGCACGGTCGGCGACAGGGTCCTGGGCCTGCGGGTGGTGGACAACCGGGGCCGGAAGCTGAAGCACGGCCGGGCGGCGCTGCGCGCGCTGTTCTGCGCGGTGTTCCCGATCGGTCTGCTGTGGACGGCGTGCAGCGCGGACCGCCGGTCGGTGCAGGACCTCGTGATGCGCACCGCGGTGATCTACGACTGGGGCCCGCACCACCACGGCGACGCGCCGTCGCGGCGCTGAGCCGGGTCCGGACAAAAGAGAATCCCGCGGTGCTGCCGGGTCGGGGGTCCGCCAGCACCGCGGGATCATCCGGCCTATCGGGACCCGGCGCCCACGCGTTACACACCCGCCGGAAAACTTCTGAAACGGCGGGCCCGGGCCCGTACGCTGGGCCGGGTGCGGAGCGGGAAAGTGCTGGTGACAGGCAGTTCCGGGCATCTCGGTGAGGCCCTCGTCCGGACCTTGCGTGATCAGGGTCACGACGTCGTCGGGCTGGACGTGCTCGACTCGGACACCACCACGGTGGTCGGCTCGATCACCGACCGGGACGTGGTGCGCGCGTGCCTCGTGGGCGTGCGCGCGGTGCTGCATCCGGCGACCCTCCACAAGCCGCACGTGGGCTCACACGATCGGCAGGCGTTCGTCGACACGAACGTCACCGGCACGCTGACGCTGCTCGAGGAGTCCGTCGCGGCCGGCGTCGAGCGGTTCGTGTTCACCAGCACCACGAGCACGTTCGGCCGGGCGCTGACCCCGGGCCGCGGCGAGCCGGCCGCGTGGATCACCGAGGACGTCGTGCCGATCCCGCGCAACGTCTACGGTGTCACCAAGGCCGCCGCGGAGAACCTGGCCGAGCTGGTGCACCGCGACCACGGCCTGCCGGTGCTGATCCTGCGCACGTCGCGGTTCTTCCCCGAGCCCGACGACCGCGACGCGATCCGCACGACGTACGCCGACGCGAACGTCAAGGCCACCGAGTACCTGTACCGCCGGGTCGACATCGCGGACGTCGTCGACGCGCACCTGCTGGCGATGACCCGCGCGCCCGAGGTCGGCTTCGACCGGTTCATCATCAGCGCGACGACCCCGTTCACCCGCGCCGACCTGCCCGAGTTGCACCGCGACGCGCCGCGGGTGGTCGCGCGGCTGTTCGGCGACCAGCCCGCGGAGTACGCGCGCCGGGGCTGGCGGATGTTCCCGGCGATCGACCGGGTGTACGTCAACGCGCACGCCCGCGAGGTGCTGGGCTGGCAGCCGCGGTACGACTTCCGGCACGTGCTGGACCGGCTCGCGGCCGACGAGGATCCGCGCAGCCCGCTGGCGCGCGCGGTCGGCGCGAAGGGCTACCACGAGGTGACGACCGGCCCGTACACCGTGCGCTGAGCACGGCGCACGGGCCGGGTCCCGCTACCGGATCGCGTGCGCCGCCGCCTCCTCGGCGTCGGCCAGGCCGGGCAGCAGCTCGGCCAGCTCGGCGGGCGCCGCGTCGGGCTTGGCGGCGAGCGCGGCCAGCTCGGCCCAGCGCGCACCGAGGTCTGTATACGCCCCGGCGGCATCTGCGAGCGTGTCGTCCTCGAGGAGCGCCGCGGCCTCGGTCAGGAACGCGGCGTAGAGCGGACGGGACGCCGCGTTGGCGAGGCCGCGGGCCACCATGTCCA
>NZ_DATBKY010000138.1:0-2025 GCF_036555685.1 Actinophytocola sp.
GACGAGGATCCGGTCGCCACGTGGCAGGTTCACTGCGACGGCGTGCAGGCGGTGCTGGACGATCCGGAGACGGCGCACCGCGAACTCGCCAACCCGCACACCGGCCGGCTGCCCCTGGCGGCCGCGATCGACCAGTTCTACACCGCCGACGTGTTCATGCACACCTGGGATCTGTCCCGCGCCACCGGCCAGGACGACCGGCTGGACCCCGGCTTCTGCGCTCAGCTCCTCGGCGGGATGGAGCCGATTGAGCAGATTATGCGCTCCTCCGGCCAGTACGGCCCCCGAGTCGAGGTACCCGCCGACGCGGACACCCAGACCAGGCTCCTCGGCTTCATCGGCCGCGACCCCTTCTGGCCGGACCGCTGAACCGCCCGGGCTAAACCGATGAGTTCGACCTCGACCGGCGGTCATTCTCAGCAATGGCCGACCCGAACTCAGCGGAGGAACAGCATATGGTAATCGTCGCAGGGCATATCGTCGTCGAGCCGCAACAGCGCGAGTCCTACCTCGCGGACTGCGTGAGCGTCGTGAAACAGGCCCGCCTCGCACCCGGTTGCCTCGACTTCGCCATCACCGCGGATCTGGTGGACGCCGCCCGCATCGACATCTTCGAGCGCTGGGAGTCGCGGGCGGCCGTCGAGGCGTTCCGGGGCAGCGGTCCCTCTGACGAGCAGAGCGCCGCGATGCTCGAGGCTTCGGTGGCCGAGTACGACGTCGCGGACGTGCGCTCGCTGACCTGAACGGAAATCCGGTTGCGTCCAGGGCCGGCGGCGGGTCATGGTGACCGCGTGCTGATCCGACGCGAGACCGAACGCGACGTCGATCCCATCCGCGCCGTCACCGCCGCCGCGTTCGCCTCCCGGCGGCCGCCGGGCCAGATTCCGCCCGAGGCTCGGCTGATCGACGAGCTCCGGGCCGGCCCCGCCTGGCTCCCGGCGCTGTCCCTGGTGGCGGTCACCCCCGCGGGCGAGGTCATCGGCCACGTGCTGGGCACCCGGGGCCACGTCGGCCGGGACCCCGTTCTCGCGCTCGGCCCGCTGGCCGTCCGGCCGGACCACCAGCGGCACGGCGCCGGCAGCGCGCTCATGCACGCCGTCCTGGGCGCGGCGGACGCGCTCGGCGAGCCACTGGCCGCGCTGCTCGGCGACCCGGCCTACTACCGCCGGTTCGGATTCGAGCTCAGCTCCGTCTACCAGATCACTCCGACCGTGCCGCACTGGCAGCCGCACTTCCAGGTTCGCGTCCTGAGCGCGTACCACCCCCGGCTGCACGGCACGTTCACCTACCCCGAACCCTTCGACCGGACCTGAGCAGCACGGCCGCGAGGATTCCGGCGGCGGCGGGCAGGATGGCCAGGACGCCCCACAGCGGCGGGAAGATCTGCGCGCCGTACTCGCTCGACACGAGCAGCAGCAGGGCGAGCGCGGCGGTGACCGTGGTCACCACGACGGTCAGGATGGGTGCCGAACGGCCTCGTGACTGCACCACGCGCAGCACGAGCAGCCACAGCACGGCCCCGAACGCGGCCACGGCGTAGACGAGGCCGTACAGCAGGCCCGGATCCGGCCGCTTGCCGTTCGGCGCGTAGATGGCGGCGGCGTGGTCGGCGATGCTGCGGCCGCCGGCCTGGTCGATGATCGCCACGACCACGAGGACGGCCGACAGCACGATCGCCAGCAGCACCGCCCGGGACGCCGGGCGCCAGTTCCGGGTCGCCCGCTCCGGCGGATGGATGTAGGTAATCGAGTTTTCAGATAGTGACTGTCTCATAGACAGTGACTCTACGACTGCCCCAAACAGAGAGTCAAATGCTTTTAGACAGTCGCTTGCTAATAGCGTGCGACTTTCTGCTACCCTCGGCCCATGGCAACCGGGCTGCGAGAACGCTGGCGGATCAACGCCATGCGCACGATCCAGGAGCAGGCGCTCGACCTGTTCGACGCGCGCGGGTTCGACGCCGTCACGATCGAGGAGATCGCGGCCGCGGCCGAGGTGTCGCCGTCGTCGGTGTACCGCTACTTC
>NZ_DATBKY010000139.1:0-6192 GCF_036555685.1 Actinophytocola sp.
GGCCTCGGCCGTTTCGCCGGCCGCGAGCTGACGCTGAGCACTGAGGTCTACGCCTCCGCGTCTGCGACCAACCACCGTAACCGGGCCATCGCGAACGTGCTGGCCAGCAGGGGCCGGATCCGCTGGTCACGAGTCCTTCCATAGGTCGCCGATCGCCCTGGAGAGCAGTCCGGCTACATCGCCAAGACGGTGAGTGCCCCCGGACACGACTGCCGTACCGTCGACCCACACCGAGTCGATGTCGGCCGCGGTGGCGGCGAGCAGGATCTGGGCCGGGTCCGCGCCGGCGGTGCGGACGGTGTCGGAGCGTACGCATACCAGGTCAGCCCGCATACCCGGCGCGATGGCTCCGGCGTCCGTCCAGCCCAGCGAGCCGTGTGCCGTGGCCGCCTCCAGCAGCTCGTCCGGCCGGAACCTCCCACGCTGCAGCGAAGCCATCCGCTCGCCGGACTCAAGCGCCCGCGCCTCACCGATAAGGTCCACGACCGCGTTCTGGTCGCTGCCCAGCGAAAGCCGGGCGCCAGCGTCCGCCAGCGCGCGGGCGGGACCGATGCCGTCGGCGAGGTCCTGCTCGGTGGTCGGGCAGAAGCAGGCGGTCACCTGGGCATCGCCGAGGGTCCGGATGTCGCGCCCGGACAGATGTGTCGCGTGCACGACCGTGGTGCGCGGCGTGAGCGCACCGCTCTCGTCGAGCAGTGCGGTGGGGGTCCGGCCGTAGTACGCCTGGGTGGAGCGGTTCTCGGCCGGTTGCTCGGACAGGTGAATGTGCAGCGGACGGCCTGCGCTCGCCGCGACGGCCAGGGCGAGGTCATCCGATGCGACGGCCCGGACCGAATGGATGGCCGCGCCGACCACCGTGCCGGGCCCGGCATCGATATCGCCGACGCGCGACGCCCAGGCTTCAACGGTTTTGTCGCTGAAGCGGAGCTGGAGCTCGTCCAGCGGGAGGTGACCCGAGGCGTCGAGTCCGCCCTCCAGGTAGCAGGTGTCGAGCAGGGTGAGCCGGATGCCGGCGTCGGCGGCGGCTTGCTGCAGCGCATGGCCCATCGCGTTCGGGTCGCTATAAGGCCGGCCGCCCGGCGCATGATGGACGTAGTGGAACTCGCCCACCGTGGTGATGCCGGCCAGGGCCATCTCCGCGTACACCGCCCGGGCCAGGGCGAGGTAGTTGTCCGGGTCGAGCCGCGATGCCAGCGAGTACATGGCTTCGCGCCAGGTCCAGAAGGTGCCGCCGCCGTCGTGCGTGCGGCCGCGTAGCGCCCGGTGGAACGCGTGGCTGTGCGCGTTCGCGAAACCGGGCAGGACCACGCCGCGCAGCTGCGTCACGCCCGGCCACGCACTGGCGTCCGGTGTCACCGACGTGAACCTGCCGTCGGCAACCTCGATGAGGACGTCCCGCGCTGGTCCTGACGGCAGCAGGGCGTGGCTCGCGAACAGCGTCGTCATGCGGTCTGCCCCGCGACCAGGTCGGTCACCACCGCGGTCAGCGCTTGCACACCGCGCAGGCAGTCATCCCGCTCCGCGAACTCGGCGGGGGAGTGCGAGATCCCGGTCGGGTTGCGGACGAACAGCATCGCGGTGGCCACGCCGGCCTGCGCGAGCACGCCCGCGTCGTGCCCGGCGCCGCTGGCCAGCCGCGGTGCGTCATCGAGTACCGCCGCGCACCGGTCACTCAGGGCGGCGTCGAACGGGGTAGCCGGAGTCCAGGACTCCTCGTGGACCTCGCGGCCCTGCGACAGCTCGGCGACGAGGGCACCGACCGCGTCGGCGTCAGCGCCGCGCGCGTCCAGCCAGCCCCGCACCCGCGACGGGATCGCGTTGATGCCGTTGGGCTCGACGACGACCTTGCCGCAGGTAGCCACGATGCCGTATTTGCCGGCGAGTTCCCGCGCCTGCAAGACGGCGGCGGCGTAGTCGAGCATCGGGTCGTGACGGTCCTCCAGGCGGGTAGTGCCCGCATGGTTGGCCTCGCCGGCGAACTCCATCCGCCAGCGCCCGTGCGGCCAGATGCCGGTGCCGACGGCGACGGGCCGGCCGAGGTCGATCAGCCCGCGGCCCTGCTCGACGTGCAGTTCCACGAAGCACCCGATGCGGCGCAGCGTCTCCTCGTCGCGCCCGACGTGCGCGGTGTCGTGCCCGCCCGCCGCCATCGCCTCGGCCATGGACGTCCCGTCACCGTCGCGCAGCCCCAGGGCGCGATCCCGCGGCAGAGAGCCGGTCACCATCCGCGATCCCGCGCAGGCGACGCCGAATCGCGCGCCTTCCTCGTCGCCGAAGTTCACCACCCCGACCGGCCGCGACGGCGTCAGTCCGGCCGCGCGCAGCGCATCGATCGTGAGCAGCCCGCTCACCACCCCGAGCGGCCCGTCGAAGGCGCCGCCGTCCGGCACGGAGTCCAGGTGCGAACCGACGACGACACCCGGGCCGGACGCGTCCGGGTTGCCCCACCACGCCCACTGGTTGCCGGCCCGGTCGGTCACGAGATCGAGGCCCCGCGCCGCCGCCTCGCCGGCGAACCACTCGCGCAGCGTCGCGTCGGCCGGCGTCCAGGCGTAGCGGCGGTACCCGCCGGTCGACCCTGCGCGGCCGACCGGGGCGAGGTCGTCCCATAGCCGGTCAAACACGGGCCGGTCGAACGTCATGAGCGTCCCATCGGCACGCTGACCCCGCCCTCGGGGTACGCCCGCAGGGGGGCGTCGTCGGGCGCGTCGCCGGAGTCGATGTGCCGGATGACGCCCATGCCGGGGTCGTTGGTGAGCACCCGCTCGATCTTGGCCGCGGCGAGCGGCGTGCCGTCGGCGACGGTGACCTGGCCGGCGTGGATCGACCGGCCGATCCCCACGCCGCCGCCGTGGTGGATCGACACCCACGAGGCACCCGACGCGGTGTTGACGAGCGCGTTGAGCAGCGGCCAGTCGGCGATCGCGTCGGACCCGTCGGCCATGGCCTCGGTCTCGCGGTACGGCGACGCGACCGAGCCGCAGTCGAGGTGGTCACGGCCGATGACGACCGGTGCGCTGAGCTCGCCGGCGGCCACCATCTCATTGAACCGAACGCCCGCCTTGTCACGCTCGCCGTACCCGAGCCAGCAGATGCGGGCGGGCAGGCCCTGGAACGCGACGCGCTCCTGAGCGGCGTTGATCCACTTGTGCAGCCGCGCGTTGTCCGGGAACAGGTCCAGCACGGCCCGGTCGGTGGCGTAGATGTCCTTCGGGTCACCCGACAGCGCGGCCCACCGGAACGGCCCCTTGCCCTGCGTGAACAGCGGGCGGATGTAGGCGGGCACGAAGCCGGGGAACGCGAACGCCCGGTCGAAGCCCCCGCGGCGCGCCTCGTCGCGGATGGAATTGCCGTAGTCGAACACCTCGGCCCCGGCGTCCTGGAAACCGACCATCGCCTCGACGTGCCTGGCCATCGAGACCCGGGCGCGGTCGGTGAACTCCTCGGGCTTCTTGCTCGCGTAGTCGTCCCAGTCGCCCAGGTCCACGCCCTCGGGCAGGTAGGACAGCGGGTCGTGGGCCGACGTCTGGTCGGTGACGATGTCGACCTGCACGCCGCGGCGCAGCAGTTCCGGCAGCACAGTGGCGCAGTTGCCGGTCAGGCCGACGGACAGCGCGCGCCGTTCGGCCTTGGCGCGCTCGCACCGGGCGATCGCGTCGTCGAGCCCGCTGGCTACCTCGTCCAGGTAGCGGTGCTCAACGCGGCGGTGCAGGCGCGCGGGGTCGACGTCGACCACCAGGCAGACGCCGTCGTTCAGCGTCACCGCCAGCGGCTGTGCGCCGCCCATGCCGCCGCAGCCGCCGGTGACGGTGAGCGTGCCGGCCAGGGTTCCGCCGAAGCGCTTCTCGGCGACGGCGGCGAACGTCTCGTAGGTGCCCTGCAGGATGCCCTGGGTGCCGATGTAGATCCACGAGCCCGCGGTCATCTGGCCGTACATCATCAGGCCGAGCTGCTCCAGGCGGCGGAACTCGGGCCAGGTGGCCCAGTCGCCGACGAGGTTGGAGTTGGCGATCAGCACGCGCGGGGCCCACTCGTGGGTGCGCATGACGCCGACCGGCTTGCCGGACTGCACGAGCATCGTCTCGTCCTCGCGCAGTTCGGTGAGCGTGCGGACGATCGCGTCGTAGCTGGCCCAGCTGCGGGCAGCGCGGCCGGTGCCGCCGTAGACGACGAGGTCGTCAGGACGTTCGGCCACCTCGGGATCGAGGTTGTTCATGAGCATCCGCATCGGGGCTTCGGTCTGCCAGGAGCGTGCGGTGAGCGTGGTGCCGCGCGGAGCGCGGACGGGGCGGGCGCCTTCCATGTCGGGTTCTCCTCCGTGTCTAACAAGCTCGGTGTGGCGGTGGGGTCAGGTCAGTTAAGGGGGCCGCAGACGGCCTCGGCGGCCGCGACGAGACGCCCGGACCGGACGAGCTCCACGGTGGCCGCGATGTCGGGGGCCAGGTAGCGGTCGGGGCCAGGCCCGGCGACCTGCTCGCGCAGGGCGTCGCGGGCGGCGGCCGTTGCCGGGGCCGGGGTGAGCGGCGAGCGCAGGTCGAGAGCGCGGGCGGCGGTGAGGATCTCGATCGCCAGCACCTGGGTCAGCGCGTCGACGGCGCGGCGCAGCTTGCGGGCGGCCGACCAGCCCATCGAGACGTGGTCCTCCTGCATCGCGCTGGACGGGATCGAGTCGACGGACGCCGGCACGGCCAGGCGCTTCAGTTCCGAGACCTGAGCGGCCTGGGTGTACTGGGCGATCATGTAGCCGGAGTCGACGCCCGGGTCGTCGGCCAGGAACGGCGGCAGGCCGTGGTTGCGGGCCTTGTCGAGGAAGCGGTCGGTGCGCCGCTCGGCGATCGAGGCGAGGTCGGCCGCGACCACGGCGAGGAAGTCGAGCACGTAGCCGACCGGCGCGCCGTGGAAGTTGCCGTTGCTCTCGACCCGGCCGTCGAGCGTGACGACGGGGTTGTCGACGGCGCTGGCGAGCTCGCGGTCGCGCACCAGGCGGGCGTGAGCGAGCGTGTCGCGGCCGGCCCCGTGCACCTGTGGTGAGCAGCGCAGCGAGTAGGCGTCCTGCACGCGGGTGCAGTCCCCGGTGCGGTGGCTGGCCATGATGGCGGAGCCGGCGAGCAGGGCGCGCAGGTTGGCGGCACTGTCGGCCTGGCCGGGGTGCGGGCGCAGCGCCTGCAGGTCCGCGGCGAACACCGCGTCGGTCCCGAGCTGGGCCTCGACGCTCATGGCGGCGGCGAGGTCAGCCGTGCGGAACAGCAGCGCGAGGTCGTGGGTGGCGAGCGTCAGCATGCCGAGCATGCCGTCGACGCCGTTGGTCAGGGCCAGGCCCTCCTTCTCGCGCAGCACGACCGGCGTGATGCCGGCCGCGGCGAGCGCATCGGCCGCGGGCAGCACCTCGTCGCCAACCCGCACGGTGCCCTCACCCATCGCGGCGAGTGCACAGTGGGCCAGGGGAGCGAGGTCACCCGAGCAGCCCAGTGACCCGAACTCGTACACGACCGGCGTGATGCCCGCGTTGAGCATCGCCGCGTAGGTCTCGGCGGTCTCCAGGCGCACGCCGGTGCGGCCAGTGGCCAGCGTCGACAGGCGGAGCAGCATCAGCGCGCGGACGACCTCGCGCTCGACCTCCGGGCCGGAGCCCGCCGCGTGCGAGCGGATGAGGCTGCGCTGCAGGGCCACGCGGTCGGCCGGTGCGATCTGCTTGGTGGCCAGGGCGCCGAACCCGGTGGAGATGCCGTAATGCGGCTCAGGGTCGCCGGCCAGCGCCTCGATGATGTCCCGGCTCGCGCCGATCGCCTTGCGGGCCTCTTCGCTCAGCCGCACCCGCGCGTCATGACGCGCGACGGCGAGCACCTGCTGTTCGGTCAGCGCCTCGACGCCGATTGCGATCTCGTTCATAAGTCCATAATGAGGTGCGGGCCGCCGTTTGTGACCTCCTCCGCAGCCGACACTGTCTGGGATTACAGATTCATGCGTGACCCAGCCGCCGGCTGATCTCAGCGGCGGTCTTGGCCACCCGTGCGGCCAGGCGCTCCCGCTCCGTCGCGTCGGCTTCCGCGCTCGGGAACGTCACGGCCACGGCGGCGACCGGGTAGCCGGTGCGGTCGCTGGCGGCCACCGCGACCGAAGCGACATCGGGTGTCACCTCGCCGTCCTCGGACGCGAATCCCCGCCGGCGGGTCTCAACCAGGAGCGGCCAGA